>NZ_JBNTJX010000135.1:0-504 GCF_051195075.1 Halobaculum sp. EA56 | reverse complement strand
CTACGGCTTATCGCAGCTTGGCACGTCCGTCGTCGGCTCTCGAGCCGAGCCATTCACCAGCTGGCACAGTAGCCAATATACTGAGTGGAACCCAATGGACCCGATGAATCGGGTTCAGTGGGTGTCTGGATTGCACGTACATACGGTCGTCATCGCACGTCCCGTGGGTGGCACGGGAGCGTACATCGACCCTTCCCATCCCCGCTCTCACGGGATGGTGCATCGATCGTGTGTACCGTTCATCTCCCCGGCCCACACTTAAGGGGCGCGGTTCGAATCGCGGTACGAGAGTGACCCACAGGGAATCGAACCCTGTCGAGGTACCAACGAGGTCTGAAAGC
This sequence comes from Halobaculum sp. EA56, assembly GCF_051195075.1. Classification (NCBI taxonomy): domain Archaea; kingdom Methanobacteriati; phylum Methanobacteriota; class Halobacteria; order Halobacteriales; family Haloferacaceae; genus Halobaculum; species Halobaculum sp. EA56. The sequence goes on along the minus strand of NZ_JBNTJX010000135.1, from coordinate 163 downwards.
GAGCCCCGATAGTTCGAAGGTGTCTGGTCGCAACCACGACGCCACGAAGACCTCTAGGTGGGCCAGGCGCGTCGGCCTGGTCCCGTTCTGTGGAGGTGATCCAGCCGCAGATTCCCCTACGGCTACCTTGTTACGACTTAAGCCCCCTTGCGAAGCCCAGATT
>NZ_JBNTJX010000134.1:0-527 GCF_051195075.1 Halobaculum sp. EA56 | reverse complement strand
GGCTGTCTGAACGACAATGGCGGTTCTGGGACGCCTGGTGACGGAACGACCTCTCCAGATGGCAACGGCCCACTCACGCGTATCACTATTGAGGGAACAGCACTCGTCGTCGAACTCTCCGAAGAGGCCGACGTCGACCAGGTCAACCTCATCCAACCGAACGGCGAGCTATTCGGGAAACGTGACGTAGCCGCGGGTGCTCAACAGGTCTCGTTCGAGATCGGCACCGCGTATGCGCCCGGTGAGTATCGCGTACTCGCGTTGAAGGGTGAGGAGACAGTAGTCGAGACCACGACTGAACTGCGTCCAGAGATCCAGATACAGGATGTCGGACTCTATCGGAATAATCCAGATAAGCCGTGGGACGAAGTCTATGGTGAGAGCGAGACAGACCGGATCAAGAATGGCGAGGCATTCGTTACGGTAGAGAACACAGGAAGCGGTCCGGAAGCGATAACTGAACTAATCTTCTCCGGGGACGTTCCCAATCCAATTGAGAACCCCAGAGGCAGTGGAATGCACGAAAC
>NZ_JBNTJX010000133.1:0-542 GCF_051195075.1 Halobaculum sp. EA56 | reverse complement strand
CTACGGCTTATCGCAGCTTGGCACGTCCGTCGTCGGCTCTCGAGCCGAGCCATTCACCAGCTGGCACAGTAGCCAATTGACTGATGGTACACTGTGACCCGGTGAACGGGTCCAGTGGACGTCTGGATTGCACGTACATACGGTCGTCATCGCACGTCCCGTGGGTGGCACGGGAGCGTGCTCGACCCTTCCCATCCCCGCTCTCGCGGGATGGTGCATCGGTCTTGCGTCGGGAGTCGTCGTAACGCCGTCCGCCATATAAGGCGCACGGTTCGCGACGACCCCGAAGACATGGACCCACTGGGATTCGAACCCAGGGCATCCTCCTTGCAAAGGAGGCACTCTACCACTGAGCTATGGGCCCACCCCCGGTCGGGGGTGTAAGCGAGCCTCGATAGTTCGAAGGTGCCCGATCGGCGTCGGGAACGGACCGAAAGGTGAACCAGGGCGTCGCCCTGGTCTCGATCTGTGGAGGTGATCCAGCCGCAGATTCCCCTACGGCTACCTTGTTACGACTTAAGCCCCCTTGCGAAGCCCAGATT
>NZ_JBNTJX010000132.1:0-590 GCF_051195075.1 Halobaculum sp. EA56 | reverse complement strand
GCCGACCGAACCGCCGACGAGGGTCGCGACGTTATTATGGAGGAGGTCGTCGACGGCACCCGGCGCGCGATCATCGTCGAGTGTAAGCACACCGGGACGGTCGGCCGGCCGGTCGTCCAGAAGCTACACTCGGCCATCGCGACGTTCGACTTCGACGGTCCAAAGCGCGGGATGGTCGCCACCACTGGTCGATTTACGAACCCTGCCGAGGAGTACGCAGATCGGCTCCAGCGGAACGATGATCCCTTTCCCATCGAGCTGATCGACGGCGAGGACCTCCGGGAGATCGCCGACGAGATCGGTCTCGATCTCTACAACGGCCGCATCGAGATCCTCTGTGACGAGACGCTCCGGCCGTACGACCCGGCGGCGGATGTCGACGCACCTGTCCAGGAGGCGTTCCGCGACATCGAGAACATCGAGGCTGCGGATCTGCCGGTGCCGCACTCGCAAGTGACGTTCCGACCGGTGGTTGCGATCACCGCCGACACGAACGCTGTCTTTGAGACCTCCGTCGGTGTCATCCACCGGATCAACGACCGCACACAGTTCGTTGTCCACGCTGAGCGCGGCCATCCGAAGGTGGCCGA
>NZ_JBNTJX010000131.1:0-593 GCF_051195075.1 Halobaculum sp. EA56 | reverse complement strand
ACTCGAAGAGTTCGACGGCCTGTTCGTAGCGTGCCGAGGGCTCTTCCCAGTCGACGACCTGGAAGAAGGCGTCGATGAAGTCGCCGCGGGCGGGGCCGTAGTCGTAGTAGTAGGAGTGTTCCCACACGTCCAGCGCGAGGATCGGGTGGCCGCCCCAGATGGCGCCCTGGTCGTGCTTGTCGACGACCACGTTGCGGAGCTGGTTGGAGAACGTGTCGTACACGAGCAGTGCCCAGCCGCTGGCGTTGCCGGCGGCCGCCTCGAACTCGCCCTTCCAGGCCTCATACGAGCCGAAGTCCTCCTCGATGCGCTCGCGCAGCGCGCCGTCAGGCTCGTCGCCGCCCTCGGGGCTCATGTTCTGCCAGAACAGGTCGTGGAGAATGTGCCCCGAAGAGTTGTGCGTGACGTTGCGGATCGCCCCCGGCGAGGAGGAGAAGTCGCCCTCCTCGCGGTTCTGTTCGAGCGTCTCCTCGGCGCTGTTCCAGCCGTTCACGTAGCCCTGGTGATGGGTGTCGTGATGCCACGTCAGCACCTGCTCTGAGATGTGCGGCTCCAAGGCGTCGTACTCGTACGGTAACGGATCGAGTTCGTAG
>NZ_JBNTJX010000130.1:0-643 GCF_051195075.1 Halobaculum sp. EA56 | reverse complement strand
CTCGATATCGACGTCCGTGTCGTCGACGCTGCCGAGTGGGAGCATGGCGACGCGAAAGGCGTCTGCAAACACCGGACTCTCCACGGATGCCAACCCGTCGTCGAAGCGAAAGCCCGCTCAAATCAGGCCGATCTCGCCGTGACGTTGATTCACGAGTACGCCCACGCACTGCTCCATTTCGATGTCGACGACGAACCCGAGCGTGCAAAACGCGAGATCGAAGCCGAAGCCGTTGCGTACATCGTCGGGCGGTATTTCAACCTAGATACGAGCGGATCAGCGTTCTATCTTGCCGCGTGGCAGGACGACGATGCGGAGAGCATTCAGGAGCGACTCGGCCGGATCAGTTCGACCGCGCAGGAGGTCATCGGGACAGTTGTAGACGGCTGAACACCTCCTTCCCGGCTGTTAACCAACGCCGGAGGGTACTATCCCACTCTGTTGGTTAATTCGTTCGGCGTCCGACCCTGCGTGTTTCGATCGGTCTCAAGACATACCCCACCGGCAGTCGATGTTATAGTTCAGAATCGATTCGGCGCTGCTGGTCACGAAGGAACTCAACGACGGCATCGATATCCTGTTCGGGAACCGTTTGCTGTTCGAAGACCCCTTTGAACGCGTCCGCAAAATCTTCCGACGTGAG
>NZ_JBNTJX010000128.1:0-657 GCF_051195075.1 Halobaculum sp. EA56 | reverse complement strand
GGTGTTTGGCCTCGTCGATTTCTTCGGCGGTCATTCCGTATCCGGAACCGAACAGTCGGAACGTCTCTCCGACCGTCAAGCGGTCGTAAAGCAGTGGTTCCTGTGGACACCAGCCAACGGTTCCCGTCCGTTCGACTGTTCCGGAATCCTGTTCGAGGACACCGACGAGGATGTTCATGAGCGTGGATTTGCCCGACCCGTTCGCGCCGACGATCCCGACGATTTCCCCCGTCCGAATTTCGAGATCGGCATCGGTGAGGACGGTCACTGACCGCGTAAATGGAAAACTCGATCCGTACGTTTTTTCAATCTCATTAGCACGGACGAGTACCTTGTTGCTTGTAGCTTCTCCTTTGGTGGTTGTGGACGCTTCCATAGGTGTATACACACGCTTCTAATTCACTGCGATTACTGTTTCAAATCAAAACTATTTGCAGCAAACTCGTAAGCAATCAGGAATTGAGTATACAGCTAATGCTAGACTCTAAGCATCAGATTTCTCTTGACTTTCTGTATACTGTTCCCTATACGTTGTTTCACAGTTCTCACTGCAAAACTGCTGGAGTGAACCACCGACACGGGTGGCTAGTCCGTCTTCACCGACAGTGGTTCCGCAATTTGCACATTTGAGTGCGGATTCAGTCCCCTCGGCATACG
>NZ_JBNTJX010000127.1:0-704 GCF_051195075.1 Halobaculum sp. EA56 | reverse complement strand
CCGAATCAGGTACAGAAAGGGGATCTCCTCGAGTGCCCGAAGTGCGGCGATCAATTGAAAATTCGCGACTCCCATCGCCGGAAGGGGTCGTTCGTCGCGCGGCATTTCTACCACGCTGCTGAAGAGGAGACGGACTGTGGCGGTGAATCTCCACCTCATTTGCGGATGAAGTCGATCGCGTATTCGAAGTTCACGACCGAGTATCCCGACGCTACAATAGGACTAGAACAGCAGCTGGGTGACCGGCGTGCCGATATTCTCGTTGAGTTTCCACAGCCTCAGTTCCCTGAGGGCCGTGGCATCGGCGTCGAAGTACAGCACAAACACGAGGACAAGGATGTCGACGCAGTAACCGCTGAGTATCTCGCTGCAGGGTACAGCATCCTCTGGTTGGCAGAAGAGGACTTCTCCGGATTCAACGTCGATCTCTCTGGCATTCTCCCGACCTGGCCTCACGCGGTCCAACACGACTTCAGCGACGGGTATCACGGCGTCATCCACTGGCTCCGACAATCAAAGCCAGCCAATCCCTCGATGGATGTCGTCCTGCCGCGAGAATATCTAGCTGAACACAGCGAGGGTCTTCGTCGAGCATGGGAGTACGGGAAGTTCGATCAGGGAGGGCAATCGGACTGGAACGATCTCGGATTCTGGTGGTTGAGTGCCTCGTATGACCCGTACCAGAAGTGGTTCAAACTCACCGA
>NZ_JBNTJX010000126.1:0-817 GCF_051195075.1 Halobaculum sp. EA56 | reverse complement strand
GCGTCGTAGCGCTCCGCCTCGTCCTCGATGGCGACCGTCTCGACGACCTCCCAGGCGCCCCCGAGGAAGTCCAGCCCCTTCACCCACGAGTCGGTCGCGAGCAGCAGGCCCTCGGCGCCGGCGGCGGCCGCGTTCGCCTCGGCCGCCTCGGTGTCGGTCCCGTCGTCGACGGCGACGGCGAGTTCGACGGAGTCGGCGCGGTTCAGCGCGGCGACCTCCGCGTCCGTGAGCGGGCGCCCGGGCAGGGATGCGACCAGCGACATGTCCCGCCGTCGGCGTCGCCGTCGGATGAGCGTGTCGGCTCGGCGGCCCCGTCCCCGCGGCCGCTCGCGACCCGGCGGGCGCTCGCGACCGCGCCCCCGACCCGGCGGCCGCGCCGGGACGAACCCGAAGACATACTACCGCGGCGGGGACACGGCCGGGTATGTCGGACGGCGACGGGAACGACGGGCGCCCGGCGGGGTCGCTCGACCGGACCGTCCTCGCGGTCGCCGTCGTCGTCGCGCTCGCCCTCCTCGCCCGCTTCGCGTTCCTCGGCGCCCGCCCGTTCCACTGGGGGGAGGGCCGCGTCGGCTACTGGACGCTGCGCTACCTGGAGACCGGCGTCTACGAGTACCGCCCGGCCGCCGGCGGTCCCGTCCCCTACCTCCTCACGCGGTGGGTGCTCGCCCTCCTGGGGACCTCCGACGCCGCCGCGCGGGCCGGCGTCGCCCTCGCCGGCGGCCTCCTGCCCGCGGCGGCGCTGCTGTTCCGCGGGACGCTCCGCGACGACGAGACGGTCGGCCTCGCGGTCCTGCTGGCGGGGTCGCCGCTGCTG
>NZ_JBNTJX010000125.1:0-829 GCF_051195075.1 Halobaculum sp. EA56 | reverse complement strand
ACGAGACCCGTGACTAGGCTCGTCACGAACAGGGCGGCCATTAGCACGGAGAGCTCTCGTTGTTTCATGGGGGCTCGCGACGGGGTCAGTAGTCGCCTACCAGGGGGCGAGGTCGACGCACTGCGCCAGCGGGAGGTTCATCATCGACCCAGCTACGGTATAGAGTGGCCCGAGAGCGACGAGGACGACCGCAGACTTCATCGCCGACCGCTTGTGGCGCTTGAGGCCCTTCTTCTGCTCGGGCGTGATCGTGAACATCTCGATGAGGGAGTCAGCCTGCCACACGACTGCGAGGCCGACAATGCCCAGAGCCGTGGTAAGCTGGAAGAAGCCCTCGATCATACTGGGAAGGTTGTCCGCACTACAGACGGCATTCGTTTGTGCGGCGGCGGGTTCCACAGCGAACAGGCTCAGGAAAACCACGATGAGCGTGGCCTGTCTGGGGATCCTACTCGTCGCCGTGGACTGGCTGTCGGCGCGATTCGAAGCTGTCTCGGAGGGCGTATTATCTTGTGACATAGCGGGTTACTCCTCTGCGTCGTCGACGAGTGCCTTGAGATCGGCGTAGCGATTGGTCTCGTCGACGATCTCGTCTTTCGTGTAGCCCTGTTCGCGAGCCCGTTCGAAGAGATCTCGAAGCTCGTCGGGGTCGACATCGCGAAGCTCCATCTCATCTCGGAGGGCACGGCGGTAGAGGGCGGAACCGTTGATATGGCTGTTCCACGTCAGATACAGATCATCGATGTCTTCGATGGTGACTGCCCGTGTGATCATATGTGCGGGGTGGGTATGCACCGGTTGAGCCCCGGTCCATGGTGGTGCGATAGCT
>NZ_JBNTJX010000124.1:0-830 GCF_051195075.1 Halobaculum sp. EA56 | reverse complement strand
GCGACTCGCGCGCCGCCGCGACGAGGTCGTCCATGCGCGCCGTTCGTCGCGAGGTCACATATGTCACACGGCGCGGGTACGGGGACGAGGGTCGCGGCGGCGGCCGCGCCGGGGGCTCAGTCGTCCCACTCGACCTCCGACACCTCGTCCGTCTCCCGAAGGATGAACGGGCCGATCGACAGCGTGTGCTTCGTCACGGTCGCGATCCGGAGGACGTACGCGAGCAGCACGAGGAACGGGACGGTCGCGACGGTCGCGGCGGCCGCGACGAGGGGGACCAGGGTCCCGACGCCGAACAGGGTGTACGCGTACGCCTCCGCGTGAAAGAACGCGACCATGAACGCCGACACCAGCAGCGCCGGGAGCGCCGACGCGAGGATGGCCCGCGAGAGGTTGATCAGCTCCCACTGGAAGTACAGCGTCTTGAAGTGTTCGCGCGCCGGGCCGAACAGCTCCAGCACCTCCGTGAGCCGGTCGAGCGCCTCCAGCCCCTCCTCGTCGAGCGCGTCGCCGTACTCGGCGCGGATCCGGTTCGCCGCGTACACCTTCCACGAGTAGTTGAAGTTCAGCGCCGAGGAGATCACGTCGAACTCGCCGAAGCGCGCGTCGTCGAGTCCCTCGGACACCGCCGCGGCGTTTCCGGTGAGGCTCGACACCAGGTCGTCGACCGCCTCGATCGCCCCGTCGTCGCCGGCGCGGTCGGCCGCCTCGCGCACGTCGCGCGCGCGGTCGGCCGACACCTGCACGAGCGCGCGGAGGAACTGCGCGGGCCGCGCGGGGCTGACCGACGCGTCGATCAGGTCGGCGGCGTCGGACCGGAACTCCATGGC
>NZ_JBNTJX010000123.1:0-835 GCF_051195075.1 Halobaculum sp. EA56 | reverse complement strand
GAGTGCTGGGCCAGATAGCGATACGACCATTCAGCTTCCGTCTGGCGACAGCCCAGCGCGTCCACCATCGCGTCGAACCGAACCGGATTCCCGATGTCTTTCGTGAATCGAATAGTACGGCCCTCGTAGAGCTCGTTTCGCTCGACGTCGGCCGTTTTCTCGTAGCCGCGGGCGGTGAGAAGGTCGGTGTAGTCGTCGACCGCTTGTGCCGGAATGACGACGTCGACGTCCGTGGTGAAGCGCTGATTGAACGCCGCGATCGCCCACCCACCGACGAGCACGTACGGCAGGTCAGCGTCAATGACTGTCTCCAGGGTGTCCAGCAGCTCGTCTTCGCGTTCGCCGAGGCTCATGCATTGAGACGCGGATCCTCGTGGGACGCGTCGATATCACGGTCGTACTCGTCGGCGATCATCTCCAACGCTGGCTCGTAGTTCACCCGGTACTCCAACATGTGCTCGATTGTCTCGTCCAACGGAATGACCGGATTGCCGTCGACCCACTCGCGAGTGATCTCCCCACTCGTCGGGAACAACACGTACGAGACGGTCGCGTCGTAGTCGCTCGCATCCGGCCGCTCTTCAATCCGGCTCGGAATCCCGAACTCATCAAAGAACGCCGTCCACTGTTCGACGTCCTGATCGGCGACCTGGATGAAGATCGGATAGTCGTCGTGGCCGCGGGCGATCTGATAGCCGCCGTGGGTCCAGACGTAGACGCCGTCGATTTTCGTGTACGCAAAGGGCATCCCGGCGAAGTGCGGAATGACGTAGCCGTCGTCGATCGAGGGGGGAACAGCGCGAGAGATGGCCGCGACGAGATCGTAGTAGCGATC
>NZ_JBNTJX010000122.1:0-849 GCF_051195075.1 Halobaculum sp. EA56 | reverse complement strand
GCCTGCGTCGTGACGAGCGTGTGGGCGGCGTCGTAGCGGGGGAGCCACTCGTCGACGAGGGCGCCGTTGTCGCCGTGCGCGTGGGCGACGACGACCGCTCCGCGGTCGGTTCGTTCGAGGCCGGTTTCGGGGTTCTTGTCCAGATCGGTCACCATCGCGTCCACCTCGACTCCCAGGTCCGCGAGGCGGTCGGTCGCCGTCGAGGCGGCGAACACGCGGTCGGCGTCGCGGGCGAGGGCGGCGTCGGCCTCCAGCGACGGCCCGGCGCCGGCAACGGCGACGGCCTCGCCCGTGCAGTCCAGCCGGCCGAGGTCGAACGGCTCGGCGTGCTCGGCGGCCCGGTCGCGGACGGCCTCGTCGGCGCCCCGGTCGAACCCGAAGTCCGCGAGGATCGCCTCGTATATCGGCTCCCAGTCGTCGAAGTCCATCGGTGTGACTACCCGGTCGGCGGCGCTCAGTAATACGGATCGGGCCGGGAGCGCACCAGAGTACCCCTACCCGCGGTGCCCTTCCGGCTTCCACCCCCGGCTTTCGACGGATCGGGTATAAGTTTTCTTACTCCGTCGGACGCGCGACCGACGCCAACGCCGCGTCCAAGGCCCCGGAGACGCCGCTCGCGGCGTCTGCGGCCGCGGCGACCGCCCTGACAGTTCCGACCAGCAGGGCCGCCGACCCGCCCTCGCCGGCGACGACCCGGGCCGGCGACTCGACCGCCGCGGCCCGGAGCGCGCCCAGTTCCTCTGCGTCCAGCCCGTCGAACTCGTACACCCGCGCGACGGCGTCGGCCGCCGCCGCCGGGTCGCCGCCGACGCGGTCGGCGTGCCGGCGGGCCTCGCCGGTCGTCGTCAC
>NZ_JBNTJX010000121.1:0-851 GCF_051195075.1 Halobaculum sp. EA56 | reverse complement strand
CAGAGATAGCTGAGACGCTCGAGGACTGGCCAACCTCCAGTGAATCGACTGAGTCTGTATCCCAGTCTGATAACAATGGTAGTGTTCAGATTAGCTGATTCCATGCGAAGGCGAACGCTTGCAACCAGTTTTCAGCGGTACTCGGTTCGACGTGGCTAAACGTATTTTAGAACTGGTGTGTTCGTCGTTTTAGTTCTCGAAAGACACGTTCGGCGGCATTCCGATTCCCATGTGTAACATGCTGGAATCGGAGCCCGAGCTGATGGCAGGCCGCCTGCAACCACGGTGCGCCGTCGACGAGAAAGGTCGCGTCGTCAACGAGATGTTTCTCGCGGAGTTCGGAGAGAAACATCTCGGTCAACGCCTGTGTTCTCGTCGAAAATAGCCGTACATGGAGCAGGCAGTTGGTGTCGGGATCGACCGCAGCGTACAGCCAATATCGCTCGTCATCGAGCTGGATCACGGTTTCATCGATCGCAACGTGATCCGGGTCGGCACCAGCTGTGGGCTGTAAATCTGCCTTCTGTACCCAGTTGTGAACGGTGGACCGACAGCGTTCGACACCCAAACCATCAAGAATAGAGATGGTATTCGAAAGTGATAGCCCAGCCAAATGGAGTCGAATACCAAGCTTCATCGCCGGCTCGGGTGTCGCCTCTCGCTCCACAAATCCTAACTCAAAGCGGTCGCTATCACCGATGAGGCGGTCGATTTCGAGCATAGACCACTCAAAAATCGCACCGCCTCATCCTTCATCCTTATCTGAACACCGCCATAACAATAGTACGGAGGATTTTGAGGAGTTGTTGGACTCTGTCGAAACCAACGATGACCGAGAGTTAGCGGACCAG
>NZ_JBNTJX010000120.1:0-863 GCF_051195075.1 Halobaculum sp. EA56 | reverse complement strand
GGGTGTCCCCTCGCTGGTGCCGTACAGCGTGCCGTCAGCGAGTGCAAGATCATTCGGGGAGCGATCAGTCCGCCACCACTCCATACGGGCAGCCCGGTCCAGAGCGACGATGCGCTCGTCGGAGCGCCCGTAGAATCTCACTTTGTAGAAATTCATTTCGCAGAAATTTGTTTCTCTAATTCATCGGGCATCCGAGTCGTCCCCTCGACGGTCACAGGCCAGTCGAACCGTCCCGCGATCTCCTCTCGGGGATCCCCCCACGTTTCCGTCGAGCACCGTCTCGAACCCCTCGGGGAATTCGGGGACGCCTCCGACCGCTCGGACCGAACGTGTCCGGGTCTGCTCCGTCAGAGAGGATGTCAATCCTCGAGGCGTTGGAGCGATCGCGTGACGTAGGGACTGTTCTCCCAGCTCCGGTGCGGGCTGATCGTCGTGATCAGCGTTCGAGCCTCCCCGTGACTCAGATGCCCGTTCCGGGCGTAGTCGACGATGAGCCGCGGTGTCGGGACGATCCGCGGCCCCTGGAGGACGGCGTGGATGAGCGGGAAGTTCGTCCCGCCGAACTCGTCGGTGAGAAACCCATCGACGTCAAGCACGTTCGCGAGGACGATGCCGTCGGTTTCACCGTCGTCGAGGCCGAACGTCGGTCGCGAGCCCGGTGTGTCCTCGCGCTCGTAGGGATCCTCGACTGTGTAGTGCCCACGCGCTGCGAGGACGTTGCTCGCGGCTGCTCCGTGGATGTCCTGATACTGCGTGATGTCGCGAAGCTCCGCGACGACTTCCGGAGGCACGAACACGTCACACGACGTGAGGAGGTACTGGAACGGGTCCGGAACGTCGGTGTCGACGGACGCGTCGGCCCT
>NZ_JBNTJX010000119.1:0-864 GCF_051195075.1 Halobaculum sp. EA56 | reverse complement strand
TCTAAAGGCGCGGGTATTCTCCTTGCTCTTTATAAATACGTTCGTATCGTTGCGAGCCTACTGGTCGAGAACCGAACATCGTGTTTAGTTTAGCGAGTTCCACCAGACGGCGAAGGCTTGCAACCACGTTTCGGCGGTCGTTGGCTCGACGTGGCTGAAACTATTGCTGAACGAGGAAGTACGTCGTTTTATTTCTCTAAAGACACGTTCCACAGCATTCCGATTTCCGTGGCGAACGGTCTGAAATCGGAGTCCGACTCGCTGGAGTGCAGCCGCTAGATGCTGGGCGTGATCAACGAGAAACACGGCGTCGGAGACGTCGTGTTTCTCACGACTCCCGCAGAAACTGCTGCGTCAATGCCGTCGTAGTCGTCGTAAATAGCCTCAGGTGGAGAAATTTGTTCGTCTCCGGATCAACGGCGGCGTACAGCCAGAACTGCTGACCATTAATCCGGATCACGGTCTCGTCGAGCGCGATGTGATCCGGGTTCGTATCGCTGGCGGGCTGTAGATCGGTCTTCTGCACCCAGTCGTGAACAGCCTTCCGCGAGCGTTCGACACCGAACTTCTCAAGTTCTGAGACAGTATTCGAAAGTGAGAGTCCGGACAGGTGGAGCCGAATACCGAGCTCCATCAACTCGCTCGGTGTCCGCTCTCGCTCCACAAAATCCAAGTCGATCCAGTCGCTACATCCGCTAAGGCGGGTGATTTCAGCCATGGACAGCAGAAATCAGTTCCGCCTCGCTTTTCAGCCTTAACTAAACACCGCCGAACCGAACCACCAAAGAATTAAGCCGGTGAGGCCGTCAACGTCTCGTACGCTACTATCGTAGTCCGATTCGGACTACAGGTCGTTCGCCCGAT
>NZ_JBNTJX010000118.1:0-867 GCF_051195075.1 Halobaculum sp. EA56 | reverse complement strand
GTGACGTTCCTCCGGCGCGTGCGCGAGGGCCCGACCGACCGCAGCTACGGCGTCCACGTCGCCGACCTCGCGGGCGTCCCGGGCCCGGTCGTGGCCCGCGCGGACGAGGTGCTCGACCGCCTGCGCGAGGAGAAGGCCATCGAGGCGAGGGGAGCCGGTTCGGGCGGCGGCGACGGGGAGACCAGACAGGCCGTCTTCGACCTCTCGGCCGGCGAGTTCGTCGCCGGCGGCGGGGAGGACGGGAACGCCGGCGACGACGCCGACCGCCCCGCCTCCGCCGCCGGCAACGGCGCCGCGGTCGCGACGACCGACGGAGACCGTGCCGCCCCCGGCGACGCGGACGCGACGGAGTCCCCGGCCCCCGAACTCGAACCCGAGGCCGAGGCGGTGCTGTCGGCGCTCCGGGGGACCGACGTGAACGAGACGCCGCCCGTCGAACTGATGGCGAAGGTGCAGGAGTGGCAGGAGCGACTGGACGGGGGGTGAGCGACCCACGGACGGACCCGCGACGGGGGGGGAGCGGTCGGGGCGCTCAGCCCTCCCGCGTCGCCGCCGCGAGGTACCGACAGTCGCGAAGGCGCGACGTCAGTTCCTCGAACCGGTCGGCGCCGCACGCCGCACACGCCGCCGGCTCCTCGACCCCGTCGTGGACCGTGTCACACCCCTCGCAGGCGTAGAACCGGAGCCCGAGCACGGGTGCGGTACGCGGGCGAGGCGCATACCGTTCCCGGCCGGGGGGCGTCGCCCACTCCGGACGAATTTCGGAGAGACTCCGCCCCCACGCCGGACCCAGTCCCGTCGGAGTTCGGAAATGGTACTTATGCTGATAGGTGGTCGGTGGAGGTGTAGCAATGACGACCCCACGAC
>NZ_JBNTJX010000117.1:0-875 GCF_051195075.1 Halobaculum sp. EA56 | reverse complement strand
ATGTCGTAGACGCCGTTGCCGAGGTGGACGAGGAGTCCGTATTTGACGAGCGTCTTGCACCGGGCGTTGATGTGTTGCCGGGAGAAGCGCACGCGGTCGCTGTCCGCCATTTCCTTCGGGGTGTCGGGGCCGTCGTCAGAAAGATGCTCTAGAATGCGGTCATCAGCACGAGACATCCAGTCGGCGTCAAAGCGCATAATCGCTTCTGGTTGCGCCGACGCTATCCCGAACGCGCTAAGTCAAATAGCAGAGCGATAAGCTTCTGTGGTTGACTCCTAACGTTTTAAACGTCTCCCACCATTAGCCACGAGCGTTCAGATGCATTCTCCATCAACCAGCCGTTCGGGCGGGCCAAATGAGCTCCTTGTCGAGATCGTCGAGACACTGGAGGCGTGTGGACTCGAAGACGATTCCTATCAGCTCCACGAGTACGTCGACCCCGGTGCGCTCGAACAGCTGATCGCTTCCGCCGATGAGAACATCACTGTTCAGTTCACTGTCGAGGGGATCCCGCTCGATGTATCACCGGACGGTGTGGACGTCATCATCGAGGACGAATCGCAGTCCGTCGGCGAATAACGACTTGTGGGTCCGAGATAGGGATAGTTCCTGAAAGCCCTCGGCCGCTCGACGTCCCGCGACCGCCGCTGCGCGCCTCGTCCCTGCGGTGCTTGCGGAATCGGGGGACGACCGAGACGGCCGCGCCCTTTTTGAGTCCGCCAGGGCAGTAGTTGGGTCGCTGAGTGTCGCGGCCGGCTGGACAGGTGTGTCCGTTATGGCCCGCCCCGCTCGCCGCTGCCGCCCTCCGCGTCGCTCGCGACCGACCATTCCGGGCGTGCGGGCGCTCTCCGCACCGCCCGCGCCCGTTCCGGGCT
>NZ_JBNTJX010000116.1:0-899 GCF_051195075.1 Halobaculum sp. EA56 | reverse complement strand
TCGAGGACGGTGAGGTTCACCGCGACGACGATGCCGACGACCAGCAGCGCGGTCGTCCACCCGACGACGACGTAGACCAGCATGTTCGCGCGGAGGGCGCGCTTCTCGTGGTAGAGCCGCCCGACCTCGGTCTGGAGCGTCTCGAACACCGCCTCGGCGTCGCTGCCGGCGTCGAGCGCGCCGGAGACGAGGCCGATGCTCTGAGCGGCCAGCGGCGTTCCCACGCGCTCGGTGAACCGGCGCAGCGCCCCGGTCCGGAGGTCCTCGCCGCGCCCGGTCGCGACCCCGAGGGCGAACGCGAGGTCGGCCACGTCGGGCGAGAGCGGGCCCAGATCCACGTCGCCGGCGACGTGCTCGACGGCGGCCGACAGCGGCCTTCCGAGCGCGACGTGGCCGGCGACGGCGTGGACGAAGTCGGATATCTCCCGGTCCTTCGCGTCGTCGAGGCGGCCCCGTCGAAGGCCGACGGCCCCGACGGGGACCGCGTACGCCGCGTACCCGAGGAGGGTCGCGTTCGCCGCGTCGACGCCGGCGGCGAGCAGCCCGCCGAGTGCGAGGAGGCCGACCGGGACGAGCACGACCGCCGCGGCCGCGGGGTTCGTCGGCGTCGACCGGAGAAGGGTCACAAGGTCGCGCGGCACCTCGTGGGCGACCCGCTGGTCGGCCGGGCGCAGATCCGAGACGAGCGCGCCGGCGGTCGCGCCGACCGCGAGGACGAACGCCGCGGCGCCGTACACCGCGACGGCGCGCCTGGTCACGGGCCCCAGCGGCGTCGCGACCTCGGTGGAGAGCCCCGGCGAGAGCACGCTCATCACCGTGAGCACGATGACGAACAGCGCCGGCAGGACCAGCAGGACGACGAACAGCTCCGCGACCAGCTCCATGAAGTCGGCGTTGCG
>NZ_JBNTJX010000115.1:0-908 GCF_051195075.1 Halobaculum sp. EA56 | reverse complement strand
TGGTCGACGAGCTTGCGTGCGACGGTCTCGAACGCGGCCGGCGAGACGACGCCGAGACCCGGCAGCAGGAGCACCGCGAGCAGGGTGAAGACGACGCCGCCGACGACGTTCCCGACGTACACCAGCGCCCACAGCCGGATCAGCTGTCCGGGCGTCGCCCGGCGGTCGAGAACGGGGATCACCGCGAGCGTGGTGTGCTCGGTGAACAGCTCCGAGCGGCCGAGGATGACGAGCATGAACCCGACCGAGTAGACGCTCGCCAGCAGCAACTCCGTGGTGAGGTCGCCGAACCCCGACTCAGACAGCGTGAGCACCACGCCCATCAGGAGCGGACCGAAGCCGATGTCGAGCCCCGCCGACAGCCCCGACAGCAGCAGCCCCGACCACTCCCGGTTCATCTCGTGGACCCCGCTCTCGATCAGCGAGTCGAGGACGCTCCGCGTCGGCTTCTGGGTCGTCGTGTCCGTCAGCTCGGGGTCTCTGTCGCTCACGGGGGCGCCCCTCGACGTGTCAGTACAGCGGACAGCGTCCTAAATCTTGGTCGAGGCGGGCGAGCGACGGTCGACAGTCGACGACCGGCGGCCCTAGAGCCGCTCCGGATCGCACTTCAGATACTCCCGCAGCAGCGCCGTCGCGTACGAGCCCGACGGCAACGCGAACTCGAACACCGGGTCGCCGTCGCGCTCGGAGACCGACAGGTCCGTCGGGAGCAGGACCGCCCGCCGGGTGCCGCCCGACTCGAACTCCCCGGGGAGCGCGAAGTCGCCGGGGGCCACGTCAAGCTCGCGGAGCACTTCGCGTTCGATCGCGCCGGGCTCGCCGTCCCCGAACTCCGTGTCGGTGCCGACCAGCGGCGCGGTGACGAACGCCCGGCCGCGCCCGCAGTGGCGCGCGAGCGTGTCGACCCT
>NZ_JBNTJX010000114.1:0-912 GCF_051195075.1 Halobaculum sp. EA56 | reverse complement strand
GGGCTGGACTTCCTCGGGGGCGCCTGGGAGGTCGTCGAGACGGTCGCCATCGAGGACGAGGCGGAGCGCTACGACGCGCTCCGCGCCTGCGAGGACGCCGTCCGCGCGAACGACCCGGCGTAGGCGCGGACGCCGTCCGGCCGTCGCTCGTCCCCCGACCCCGGCGTCGCCCCCGGCGGCCGGCCGTCGGGACCGCGCCGTCCCGCCGACCGCCGACTTTTTCGACTGGCCCCCGTACGTCGGGGCGTCATGTACGACCGCATCCTGGTCCCCACCGACGGGAGCCCGGCGGCCGACGCGGCCGTCGAGCACGCGGTGACGCTCGCCGACCGCTTCGAGGCCACGCTCCACGCGCTGTACGTCGTCGACTCGACGGCCTACTCGGCGCTGGAGGCCGGCACCGACCTGGTGTCCGACGCGCTGGAGGAGGAGGGCCGGGAGGCCGTCTCGCGGATCGCCGAGGCCGCCGACGACGAGGACCTCCCGGTGATCGAGGCGGTCGTCTCCGGCACCGCCTACCGGTCCATCCTGGAGTACGCCGACGAGGAGGGGATCGACATGATCGTGATGGGGACCCACGGCCGGCGCGGCCTCGACCGGTACCTCCTCGGGTCGGTGACCGAGCGGGTCGTCCGCTCGGCGGACCAGCCCGTTCTCACGGTCCGACACGCCGAGGAGGAGTAGGCCGCCGGCCGGGCGGCGCGACGACGGGCCGGCCCCGCGGACTTCCGCGAGACCCGGGTTTAAGCCCGCCCGAGCGGACCGATCCGGTATGAGCCAGACAGTCGCTCACGAGGACCTGTCCGCGTTCCGCCGAGACCTCCACCGCCACCCAGAGCCGGCGTGGTGCGAGTTCTACACCACCGCCCGCATCGTCGACGAGCTGGAGAAGCGCGACCTGACGGCCGTCCA
>NZ_JBNTJX010000113.1:0-924 GCF_051195075.1 Halobaculum sp. EA56 | reverse complement strand
TCGGTGCCGAGGAGCCACCCGTCGGGGACGAGCGCGTCCACCGGGAGCTCGTGGAGCGTGTCGCGCAGCGTCCGCTCTGTCCGGGTCGCCTCCAGGTCGACGGGGTCGTCCGGCCGCGGACGGCGGGACATGATCACCGATTGGCACCCATGAAGTATCAATCTACTGTCCCGTGGCCGCGGGTCCGCGATCAGACGGCTACGAGCCCGAGAACGCGAGCCGCAGGTACCCGAGGTACGGGACCTCGAAGCGGGCCTCGGCGCGGATCCGGGAGGGCGTCACGATCGGGGAGTTCCCGTTCACCTGGTCGTACTCGGCGTTCGCGTCGCCCTTCGTGACGAACCCGGCGTGGGGGGCCGGACAGCTCGCGAGCTCCCGACAGGAGTCGACGCCGGCGGGGAGGTACTCCGGGTTCGCCTCGGCATACCAGTTCTCGCCGGCCTCGACGTGGAAGCGCGCGCGGTGGATGATCGGTGACGCCGGTCCCGTCGGCGACGAGAAGACGATCACGTCGCCCGGCCCGCCGAACGATCGGTCGGACGGCGGCGCGTCTCGGGCCGTGCGAACGCCCGCGACGGTCCCCTCGCCGACGCGCTCGGGTTCCGAGAGGACGACGAGGTCGCCACGCTCGAGGCCCGGCTCCATGCTCCCGGACTCGACGGCGACCATTGGCGGCCACACGCCGGTGACGGCGACTAGCGCGGCGACGACGACGGCGACCGCGAGCGCCGTCCGCGCGGCGTCTCCGACGGCCTGACGGACGGCGTCGCTCACGCCGATTGGTCTCCGGGCGGCGGAATCAGTCTTCGGGTCGGGCGCATCGCCCGACCACGCCGTCGGGGGCGGAGGCGTCGCCCGGTCACACCGGCTCGCCGAACGCGTACATGGTGTTCTGCCCGGTGATCTCCACGTCGAGGAAGTCGC
>NZ_JBNTJX010000112.1:0-925 GCF_051195075.1 Halobaculum sp. EA56 | reverse complement strand
ACCCCCGCGGCGGTGGCGCCGTAGCCCGCGACCCCGGCGGCGGCGACGAGCAGCACGGCCGCCAGCAGCGCCGGCTCGGCGGGCGCGGCGCGAGCGCGGAGCCCGCGGACGACCCACGCGAGCGCGACGGCGCCCGGCAGCGCGAGAAACGGGACGACGTGGACGGCGGTCCACGGCTCCACGCCCATCGAGGCGATGGGGAACGCGAGCAGGCCGAAGCCGGCGGCGTACCCGCCGAAGGCGACGACCCCGCGCGTGTCGGCGCGGTAGCGCTCGCGGAGGAAGCCGACGAGGCCGAGCGCGGCCGCCGGCCACGCGGTCGCCAGCAGGGTGCGGACGTAGCCCGCCACCGCCGGGATGAACGAGTTGCCGCGGGCGGGGGGCGCCAGCCGGTCGGCCAGCCGCAGCGAGAGGAACCGCTCGGGCGCCTCGACGAACGCGAACGACACCGCCGCAGGCAGCGTCGCCGGGTTCCACAGCCCCGGCCCGACGCCGCCGCCGCGGGGGGCGAACACGAGGAGCGCGACGCCGAGGAGGACGAACAGCGCGCGCGCCAGCGGCGTCGCGTTCCCGCGGACCCACGCGGCGCCGGCGCCGAGGCGCTCGGCCGCCGCGGCGGGCGTCCCCCGGATCCGGGCCTCGTCGAGCGCGAGCGCGGCCGCCAGCAGCCACAGCGGGAGGTACACGACCGCGAAGCCCGAGGAGCCGAGCGCGAGCGGGAGCGCCGCGGCCGCGAGGTACAGCGGCCACCGGACGCCGGTGTCGCGGTGGCGGACCAGCCCGCCGACGACGAGCAGGCCGAACCCCGCCGCGAGCACGTCGCCCCGGAGGAACCGCGAGTAGTACACCAGCAGCGGCGACCCCGCCAGCAGGACCGCGAGGCCGACCGTCTCGTCGTCGCGGAGCGTCCCGCGGAACAGCAGCG
>NZ_JBNTJX010000111.1:0-954 GCF_051195075.1 Halobaculum sp. EA56 | reverse complement strand
GGGCTGGACTTCCTCGGGGGCGCCTGGGAGGTCGTCGAGACGGTCGCCATCGAGGACGAGGCGGAGCGCTACGACGCCCTCCGGGCCTGCGAGGACGCCGTCCGCGCGAACGGCCCGACGTAGGGCGGCGGTGTCCCGCCGACGGCCGGCGTCGTCCCCGTCGAGCGTCGTCGACCCCGCCCCCGACCGCCGACTTTTTCGACTGGCCCCCGTAGGGTCGGGCGTCATGTACGACCGCATCCTGGTTCCCACCGACGGCAGCCCGGCGGCCGACGCGGCCGTCGAGCACGCGGTGACGCTCGCCGACCGCTTCGACGCCACGCTCCACGCGCTGTACGTCGTCGACTCGACGGCCTACTCGGCGCTGGAGGCCGGCACCGACGTGGTGGCCGACGCGCTGGAGGAGGAGGGCCGGGAGGCCGTCTCCCGCATCGCCCAGGCCGCCGACGACGAGGAGCTCCCGGTGATCGAGGCGGTCGTCTCCGGCACCGCCTACCGGTCGATCCTGGAGTACGCCGACGAGGAGGGGATCGACATGATCGTGATGGGGACGCACGGGCGCCGCGGGCTCGACCGCTACCTCCTCGGCTCGGTCACCGAGCGGGTCGTCCGCTCGGCGGACCAGCCCGTGCTCACGGTCCGACACGCCGAGGACGAGTAGGCCATCGGCCGGGCGGGGCACACGCGCGGCCCGACCGGGGACGGACGGCCCGCACGGCGCCGACCCGCCGGCCGTTCGTCGCGGACGCCCGCGGCGGGCCGCGCGGACTTCCGCGAGACCCGGCTTTAAGCCCGCCGGCGCGGACCGTCCGGTATGAGCCAGACCGTCGCACACGAGGACCTGTCCGCCTTCCGTCGAGACCTCCACCGTCACCCCGAGCCGGCGTGGTGCGAGTTCTACACCACCGCCCGCATCGTCGACGAGCTGGAGAAGCGCGACCTGACGGCCGTCCA
>NZ_JBNTJX010000110.1:0-989 GCF_051195075.1 Halobaculum sp. EA56 | reverse complement strand
CCGCCGGCCCGGCCGCGAGGACGCTCCCGCTACGCCTCGCCGTTGACCGCCGCCGACAGCTCCGCGCGCGAGAACAGCTCGCCCGAGAACTGGTCGGGGAACAGCAGGTTCGCGAACCGTTCGAGGTTGAACAGGTGCTGGAGGGGACCCTGGTAGATCGGGCCGCCGCGGAAGACGCGACCCTCCTGCACCGCCGTCAGCTCCGAGGCGACGTCGTGGCCCTCCATGAAGGAGACGACCGTGTCGCGGAACTCCTCCTCCGTCTTGGTTTCGTGTCCGCGGACGAGGAGCACGTCCGGGTCGACCTCCAGCATGGTCTCGTAGTCGATCTGGCCGCGATCGTTCGTCGAGAGCCCCTCGACGCCGGTGCCCGCGAGCGCGTCGGAGATGCCCAGGTCGCGGAACTGCTTCTTGTTCGTCCCGCGGTCCGTCAGCCGGTAGGGGGAGAACTGTTCCGGCTGGTCCGTGGCGCCGAAACACAGCAGGGCGTTCGGCCGGGCGTCCGCGCTCGGGAGGTTCGCGCTCACCTCCGCGATGGCGTCGTCGTGGACGGCCTTCACGGCCTCGTAGCGGTCCTCACGCTGGAACACCTGCGCGACCTTCTCGAAGGCGCCGTACAGCGAGTAGTAGCGGTAGTCGTGCCACGGGTCCGTCCGGCGGAAGATGGTGTTCCCGATGAACGGCCCGACGTCCTCGACGACGGTGTCGATGTCGGACTGTTCGAGCTTGAAGAAGCCGTTGTTGATCAGCCACTGCGGGTCGATGAGGTGCACGTCGCTGTCGAGCTCGTAGAACAGCTCCCGGTCGATGGCGAAAGAGTCGCCCAGCAGCTGCGTCGGCTCCTCGTTCACGGAGACGCCGTCGAGCTCGGCGACGTGGTCCGTGTAGAAGCGCGCGGTGTTGCCGACGGCCAGCAGGTCGTCGCCCTTGCCCAGCGCGATCCCCATGTCGGCGTAGCCCGACTCGTAGACGGTGAACGTCTCCGGGAC
>NZ_JBNTJX010000109.1:0-996 GCF_051195075.1 Halobaculum sp. EA56 | reverse complement strand
GCAGACCTGATCGTCAAATCGGCCGTGAAAGAAGCGCTCAACGACCACAACGTCTCGGCGGATTTCTACGAGGCGCTAGATGACGAGGTAACTGAAGTGCTCGAAGATGCAATCCGGCGTGCCGAGGCAAACGATCGGAAAACTGTCCAGCCCCGCGATCTCTAGGTCGCCCGGAACGTACCACTCCGCCGCTCGAACTCACTGCCTGTTTTAAGAGGCTCGTGACTGGAAGGTACAGTAATGAGTGTCACAACGGAGTCAATTCAAGTCGAGAACGTGGTTGCATCGTCCGATATCGGCCAGGAACTCGATCTTGAAACGCTCTCCGAAGACCTAGGAGCGACCGACTACGATCCCGATAACTTCCCAGGTCTCGTGTATCGGATGCACGACCCAAAAGCCGCAGCACTCATCTTCCGCTCGGGAAAAGTCGTCTGCACGGGTGCGAAAAGCGTTGACGACGTGACGACGGCCCTTGAGGATGTCTTCGACGAACTCCGCGAGTTGGGCGTCGATGTCGCTGCTTCGCCAGCGATTGAAATCCAGAATATCGTCTCAAGTGCCGATCTCGACCACACACTCAATTTGAATGCGATTGCGATCGGCTTGGGGCTCGAACACATCGAATACGAACCAGAGCAGTTCCCCGGACTCGTCTACCGTCTCGACGATCCGGACGTTGTCGCACTCCTCTTTGGCAGTGGGAAGCTCGTCATCACTGGCGGCAAGCAACTTGACGACGCCGAACGAGCCCTCACGAAGATCGAAGACCAGCTCAACGATCTCGGGTTACTGGACTAATTTGGGGACTCGAAACCGGTAGTCGGATTTGCTGCCACTGGGGGGTACATTTTTGTCTCTCCTGTCCACTTTTTAAGGCGAATCGATGGCCGATGCTGAACGCGAGGGAGATGAAGTCCGCTCCGGGGATGTTCTTTCAGTGCAGGAGCTGAACGAGCGGATTGCATCGGCCATCGAGAACACGCCTGCTCTCGA
>NZ_JBNTJX010000108.1:0-998 GCF_051195075.1 Halobaculum sp. EA56 | reverse complement strand
CTGGGGTTGAGTTCCTCGAGCTCGTACATCGAGGGGAGCTGCTCGGGGTGCTGGAGGATGTTGTTGATGAGCGCGAACCGCGTCTGCTGGGTCACGAAATGGACGAGTTCGCGGGGTTCCATTCCCCCAGTCGTCCCGAGGTCGGTGCTCATATGACACGGTAGACGCCCTGACGACAAGTAGTTTACCTTTGAGTAAATCACCTTGCAGTAAACTAATGCCGAATAACTCGGTAACTTACTTCAGAAACCATATCTCACGCCGCTGAGACGGACCAGATATGCCCGATGAGGAGTCGCCCGTCTCGGAGGAGATCCTCACGAGCGCAAGGATCAGCTCGACGACCAGGTGATCTCGCTGGCCGACAGCGAGGAGATCCTCCACGCCCTGAGCGAGCTGACTCCCGTGTACGAGAACGAGCGCTCGTACTTCGTGCTGGGGAACTACGACCGAGAGCCGATCCGGCGGCTGAACCTCGTGGTTGATCGTCTCAATCGCCGGCAGGGCGCCTACGCCTTCCGGATGGTCGATATCCGGGGAGAGTGGGACAACAGCATCCAGAAGTTCTGCCTGATTGCCGACATCGTGACCTACCTCGTTGGTATTGCCGAGAAGGAGCCAAGCGACTTTCTCGTCGAGCAGGGACTGCTCGTCGGCACGACCGAGTACCTCGCGAAGAGTCACGTCCTCAAACGAGAGTACGAGAATGAGGAGCATCCCTTCGGCTGGATGCAGGACGGCGTTTTCGAGTTATTTGACCGGAACGGACGGCTGTATCGATGGCAAACTGAGGAGGAACTCGTCGACGTGACTGAAGAACTCCCGTGACAGCGGATGCACTCATGAGGTAGTACAGCGAGGGCGACCAAGGCCAGAGAAATTCCTAGGCGAGGTTCGGAGTACACTGACCCTCACATAGTAGTGGCAGCGACAAATATCGGGATCAGTCTCCCGTGAACCACCGGATCTGAATCGACCTGATCATCGAAGTGCATCGC
>NZ_JBNTJX010000107.1:0-1014 GCF_051195075.1 Halobaculum sp. EA56 | reverse complement strand
CGGTCGTCGACGAGAGCGGCGCTCCCGTCCCGAACGCGACGGTCAGTGTGAGTCACTATCAGGGTGCGATCACGCCCACCCCGGAGGAAGGTGGCGCCGACGCCGGTCTCAGCGCGCTCCCCACGAACGCCGACGGGATGCTCCAGTTCAGTGCGTGGAACCCTGATCGTCCCAGTCCGCCGCCCGGCATCGAACTGAGCGGGAACGTGAGTATCGAGGTCACGCCCCCCGAGAACGCCACCCGATTCGAGGACCGCACCTACACCCGGAACCTCACCGTCACCGGCGAGCGCAACCTCACGGTCGTGTTGAATGAGACTAGCGTCGGAAAGAAGATTTCCGGCCGGATCGTTTACCCCAATGGAACGACCGTTTCCAACGATACGGTTTTCGCAGCTTGGTCCGACGATCCCGGAATTACACAGGGATACACAACCGAAGACGGTCGTTTCGATGTGACTGTCGAGAACGAGAGCAATATTACGGTCGGCTTCAGTCAGGGTGACGCACTCGACCCGCCGGAGGCGTTCCCGCGTGACGGGATCGTCGACTTCTATGCCATCGACAAGGTGAGCACGCGGGAAGGGAACGTCTCCTTGGGGAATATCTCAATCCCTGAAGGTCACGTTCTCAATGTCACTGTTACTGGTGAATCTGGTCAGCCAGTCAAGAATGCCACTATCAGCCTCCGTCACCGGAACAATGGCACCGCATTCGGATACATCAACATCAAAACCGATGATGAGGGACAGCTGCATCTCGCGGAATCGTCGAACGGGAACTTCACTACACCCCCCGGGTTCGAAGTCAACGGGAGCCTCACGCTCAAAGTCACTCCGCCGAAAAACGCGACCGGGTACGTGAACGAGACGTACATACGCAACCTCACCGTTACGGAAGATCGGAACATCACGGTGGCGCTCAATAACGCCACGCCCGAACCGACGCTGCGCGCAGGCTCGGCTACGGTTCCGCCGAACGGGACCACGTCCGTTGACCTGACACTCTCGTCGG
>NZ_JBNTJX010000106.1:0-1029 GCF_051195075.1 Halobaculum sp. EA56 | reverse complement strand
ACGAGGTCGGTCGTCGCGAACGAGGACGCCGGGACGCCGAGGTCGGAGACGACGCGTTCGCGGACGGACGCGCCGCCGGCTCCGTGGATGGTTCCGAGCACGGCGTCGGCGGCCGCGCCGACCCGCATCGCCTCGTACAGGGCGCGGGCCTCCTCGCCGCGGACCTCGCCGACGACGAGCGCCCCCTCGCCCAGCCTGAGCGCCGTCCGGACCGCCTCGGTCGGCGAGAGCGGCGCGTCGGCGTCCGTTCCGACGTGGAGCCGCTGCACGTCCCGCCCCGACCTGCGGAGTCCGTCGACCGGGAGCTCCGGGGTGTCCTCGACGAGGACGGTTCGTGCCGCGGAGGACACCGCGAAACACAGGGCGCCGAGCAACGAGGTCTTGCCCGCTCCGCGCGGGCCGGCGACGAGCACGGCCGCGCCGCGTTCGACGGCGACCGACAGCAGTCCGGCGACCGCGGGCGGCAGCGACCCGACGGCGACGAGACGGGGAAGCGTCCAGGCGTCGTCGTCGTGCCGGCGGAACGCGAACCCGGGACCGTCGCTCGCGGGGGCCGTGACCGCGGCGACCCGGACGCCGCCGACCGCCGCGTCCGTCGTCGGCGAGGCCCGGGAGAGCGTCCGTCCGCTCGCGGCGCGGACGCGCGCGGACAGCGCCGCGATGTCCGCCGGAGAGAGCCCGACGTTCGTGGTCATGGCCTCGCCGTCGACGCGGATCCGGAGGGGCCGTCCGTCACCGGGCGAGGAGCGGAACGCGTCGGTCACCCGCGGGTCCGCGAACAGGTCGTCGAGCACCCCGAGGCCGCGTGTGTGCCGCTCCAGCACCGCCGCGAGTCTCTCCAGCGGGAGGTCGACGGGGAGCCCGTCCGATTCCGTTCGCCCGCACCGGATCACGTGACGGATCGCGCGCGTCGCGGCGCGGTCGCCCGGCTCGACCGTCCCGCTCGCCAGTTCCTCGTAGCCCGCCGAGAGCACGTCGAGCGCGTCCGATCCGAGGCCCGCGTCGCTCGGACGGAGGTGGTAGTGCGGG
>NZ_JBNTJX010000105.1:0-1032 GCF_051195075.1 Halobaculum sp. EA56 | reverse complement strand
CGGACGATCCGCGGGCCGTACGACGCGATGCGGTCGAGCCGGGAGTCGGAGATGTCGGCGGGCACGAGCACGACGCACTCGAGGCCCGCGCTCGCGGCGTGGGCGGCCATCGAGGCGGCCATGTTGCCGTGGGAGACCGTGCCGACGGCGTCGGCGCCGTCCGCGGCCGCCGCGGCGACGCCGACGGCGCTCCCGCGGTCCTTGAACGAGCCCGTGGGGTTCGTCCCCTCCAGTTTCACGTGGACGCGGGCGCCGTCGACGTCGAGCCCCGGCGCCCTGACGAGCGGCGTCGCCCCGGCGGCGGCCGCGAGGCCCGCCCGCGGCGGGTCGACCGGGAGGAGGTCGGCGAACGCCCACACGCCGTCGCGGTCGGGCCACTCGACGCCGGCGGGGTCCGTCTCGACCCACAGCGGCTCCCCGCACTCGCACCGCTGACCCGATTCGCGGCGTCGGCCGCAGGCGTAGCAGACGAGCATACCGGAGGGGGCCGGGCCGCGGTGAAAAGTCCGCCGTCCGGCGAGTCGCCCCGCGCGCCTCCGCCGGGTCGTGTGACCGGTCCCCGCGCCGCGTGGAATCCCCCCACATTCGGGAGCGACGGATTCTTCAGCGAGACTACGGAACCGACGGATAGCTCCGGCGTCGACCCGCCGCGAGCGGCTCTACGATGAACACACGAACCACGATCCCCGCGCTCGTACTGCTCTCCGTGCTGGTCGGCGCGGTCGCCCTCGCGGGCGGCCTCGCCGCCGGCACCGCGACCGCACAGACGGCCAACGCGACCGCCGACGTCACGTTCGACGACCAGGTCGCCACCGAGGAGGTCACCGTCTCGTCCGTGACGCTCCCCGAGGGCGGCTTCGTCGTCGTCTACAACTCCTCCGGCGGCGTGATCGGCCACTCCGAGTACCTCGGCACCGGCACCCACGAGAACGTCACGGTCTCGATCTCGCCGGCGCTCTCGCGCAGCCAGGTCCTCGTCGCCGAGGCGCACGTGAACAACGGCTCGGAGACGTTCAACGCCTCCGAGGACAC
>NZ_JBNTJX010000104.1:0-1048 GCF_051195075.1 Halobaculum sp. EA56 | reverse complement strand
CCGGAACTCCGGCGGCTACGGCTACACGTGGTTCCGCGACGACGCACAGATCGCCCGGCACCTGCTGGAGTCGGACGACCCGCTGAGCCTCGACCTCGACACGGAGACGCTCGCGCGCAGCGCCCGCTTCTACTGCGACACCCAGGGGGCCGACGGCTCGTGGCCCCACCGGGTGTGGGCCGTCGACGGCTCGCTGGCGCCCGGGTGGGCGAACGCGCGCGTCGAGGGGCGCGAGGACTCCGCGGAGTACCAGGCCGACCAGACGGCGACCGTCGTCTCCTTCCTCGCGACGCTCCTGCGCGAGCGCGGCGACGACCTGACCCGGGCCGACGAGCGACGGGTCCGCGAGAGCGTCGCCGCCGGCGTCGACGCGCTGGACGACGCGCGCGCCGACGACGGCCTCCCCGAGCGGTGTCAGAACCTCTGGGAGGACCGGTCCGGACGGTTCACGCACACCGCGGCGACGTTCGTCGAGGCGTACGCCGCCGTCGCCCGCGCGCCCGTCAGCGACGACCTGCGTGCGCGCGGGCGGGACGGCGCCGCGGAGACGTTCGACGCCCTCGACGCCCTGTGGGACGAGGCGAGCGGGACCTACGGGTCGCGGCTGTCCGAGGGCGACGTCGACGACCGGCTCGACGCGTCGACGTTCGCGCTCGCGGACGCGCTCGCGGCGCTCGCGGCCGTCGACGGGGTCGACCCGGACGGCGCCGACGTCGACCGGATCGTCGACCACGTGCGCGCGACGCTCGACGGGCTGTACCGGGACCCGGACGGCTCCCCGGTCGAGGGGCTGATCCGCTACGAGGGCGACGAGTGGCGCACCGCCGGCCAGGACGACGAGAAGGTGTGGACGCTCGCGACCGCCATGGGCGCGCACGCGGCGGCGACGCTCGGCGCGTTCCTGGCCGACCGGGGACGCGAGGCGGCGGCCGACGAGTTGCTCGACAGCGCCTCCGAGCTGTACGCCCTCATCGAGGACGGCGGCCCGCTGACGACGGAGACGGGCTACCTCCCCGAGCAGTGGTACGACGACGGCACGCCCGACAGC
>NZ_JBNTJX010000103.1:0-1054 GCF_051195075.1 Halobaculum sp. EA56 | reverse complement strand
CCGCGCTTGAGCCGCTCCGCGAGCGACTGCCTGGAGATACCGAGGTCGTCCGCGATCTCCGCCAGCGTCGCCCGCCGTGGGCTGTCGTAGTAGCCGGCCTCGTAGGCGGCGACGAGCGCCTCCGCCTGTGCGTCGGTCAGCCGGTCGTCCGCGTCGTCGCCGACGGACTCCAGCGGGCCCATCGACTCCAGTCGGACGTCGATCCCGTTGGCCGCGCAGAACTCGCGGAACGCGCCGACCGTCTCCCACCCGTCGCCGCGGACGTCGAACGTCCACCGCCCGCCCCGCCCTGACGCGGACAGGAGCGTCAGCCCCGCGCGCTCCATCCCCGTCACCACGCTCGCGTCGTCCCTGCCGCAGCGACACCGGTACAACAGCGAGTCGCCCGCGCGGTCGACGAACTCCGCGTCCTCGATCGCGTCCGCCTCCGCGAGGGCCGCGTCCACCGCCTCGACGGACGCTCCCCGAACCCAGAAGAACGGCACGAACTCCGGCCCTGTCGGGATCACCCGCTCCAGTTCGACCTCGACGTACTCGACGCCGACGAGGGCGGCGCCGAGTTCGAACTCCGCGGCCGGCACGGACAGGCGCGCGACTACGGCCACGGTTTCCGTCCACGCGGGATACTAGTTAAACTTTCGTCAAGTTGGAAACGATCCGGGCGACGACGGGTCGACTCGGCGTGTCGGGGGCGTTCCCGTTCTCCCGGTTTCGACCGTTCCCACCGGCGAGTTCGGGGACGACGCCAGCACATGTCACACCAAATCTGTTCGGCGAAGTACATACAACGAATGTTGTACTAATACAGCAAACATGAACGAGCACAGCGCCGAGACGCTTCTCGCGGAGCTGTTGGACCGGGGGGTCGTCTCGGAGGACCGGGTCGGTCGGGTCGAGGAGCTGCGGCGGGAGGGGGAGGTCTGGAGCGCGCTGGAGTACGCCGTGAGCGGGCGCCTCAGCGAGCGGTGGCCGCCGGGGGGGTGGGAGCGGGAGACGACGCGGACCGAGCCGCCGAGCTGACCGCGGGGTCCCGGCCCGAACGCCCGCGACGAAA
>NZ_JBNTJX010000102.1:0-1058 GCF_051195075.1 Halobaculum sp. EA56 | reverse complement strand
GCCTACCTGCAGGAACGCGCCAACGAGGCCGCAGCGACGTACAAGGCCGTCGAGAACGGCGCGAACGTCTTCGACCAAGGGATGTTCATCACCGTGCGGGCCGACGAGAAAGACGACCTCAGAGACGCCGTCCAGACGGTCAAGAGTGCGCTCCGGGACGACCCGGCGAACCTCACGCCGAAGACCGCCATCTGCCGGCAGGATCTCGCCCTCCAGTCCGCCGCGCCCATCGGCGACAACGAGTTCGGCCGGACATCAATCGCACTCGGCGGCGCCGTCGGCGCGTTACTCTCCTCCCCGCACAACGCGACGATTCTCGAGGAGGGCGGCGTCGAATTCGGGATCCACAAGGACAACCAGAGCCCGGTCGTCATCGATCCCTTCTCCCGAGACAACGGGTACGCGATGTTCACCGTCGGCGACACCGGGTCGGGAAAGTCGTTCAGTTCGAAGCAGAACTTCATCCGGTCGATTGAGCAGAGCAAGGACCGCATCGGCATCATCCTCGAACCATTGAACAACTGGGCCGGCGTCTCAGAGGCGCTCGACGCCAAGCGGATCACGGTTGGTGGGACGCTCGGTCTGAATCCGCTGGAAATCCGCGAGACGCCCGAACACGTCCAGCGGGCGATGGGTGAGGACGCGAGCCCGTTCAACGAGAAACTCGACGACGCGATGAGCTTCCTCACGAACTTCTTCGCCCTCCGGGGTATCTCACTGGGAGATCGGCGCACCACGCTCGAACTCGCCCTCAAACGTGCCTACCAGCGCAACGGGATCACCGACGACATCTCGACGCACGACAATTCGAGTCCGACGATTCAGGATATGATGGACGTGTTCGAGGACATGGTCGACGGCCCCGAGGAGTTCGTCGTCCGGTCCGACGAAGAGGCGGGGAAAATCAAAGAGGACGCAACGTGGTTGCTCGATCAGCTTCGCCCCTTCGAGGACGACGGTCGGCACGCCAACCTCGGCCAAGAGTCCGACTTCGACATTCGGGACGAGAAGGTCATCTACCTCGACCTCGCTCAGCAGGAGGGCAGCGTCGACAGCAG
>NZ_JBNTJX010000101.1:0-1072 GCF_051195075.1 Halobaculum sp. EA56 | reverse complement strand
ACCATCGACCGGAACTTGTACACGTCGAACGTCTCCCCGAACACGGCCGTCCGCTCCTGCTTGTACAGCACCGACCCGCCGTCATCCAACTTGATCGCCACACAGATCCCCAGAATCACCGGACTTAGAACCACCAACCCCACAACCGAGAACGCCACGTCGAACGCCCGCTTGAGCATGTAGTCCTGCACGTCCCAGGGTTCGATCACCACGTCCAGCAGCGGGCCCACGTCGTCGCCGGAGGTCAACACCGTGTCCGAGTGGTCCCGATGCACCTTCGCGTCCACACCATGCTCGTAACAGGCATCCAGCGCGCCGAAGAACTCCGCCCGGTCAGCGTGCTCGAATGCGAGCACGACCGTGTCCACGTCGTACTCCACGAGCACGTCCTCGATTCGGGACAATCCGCCGAGCCGGTCCAGCCCCGCCACGTGCACGCCGCCGTCGGCCATGGCCTGCGCGCCGACCTCCGCCCGCGACCCGAGGGTGTTCGTCGGGCACACGTAACCCAGCAGCTCCTCGTCCACCTCGCCGATCACGTCCTCGATCACGTCGGGGTCGTCGCCGACGACGATCGTGCGCTCCCCGTCGCCGGTCGGCCGCCGGCGGATCCAGACGAACCACGCGGGCAGGGCGACGAACAGCACCGGCGCGACCAACAGCACCGTGAGCCGGGGGAGGGCGTACGTGTAGTCGAAGTAGCCGATCGTCGCGACGGCGAACACGGCGACGACCACGCGCTTGTGCGCGAGCGCGACCGTGTCGAGGACGCGCCGCGGCCGCGGGCGGTACAGGGGGAAGAACGCCCCCGTGAACACCGCGACGGTCAGCAGGACCTCGATCGCGAACTCCGGGGCCGCGGGCGTGTCGGCCGGGAGCCGCCGCAGCAGCGGCAGCGTCGCCGCGGCCGACTGGACCGCGCCGTGGTTCGCGATGCCGACCGCCAGCGCCGACAGGAGTGCCACTCCCGCGACGCTGGCGATGCGATAGCGCCACCCTCGCTCCATTACCGACGTGTTGTCACGGCAACAGGGTTAACTCCTACGTAACCGTCCTCGCTCCGTCCGACGCG
>NZ_JBNTJX010000100.1:0-1080 GCF_051195075.1 Halobaculum sp. EA56 | reverse complement strand
TTCGACGCGATGGTGGACGCGCTGGGCTGTCGCCAGACGGAAGCTGAATGGTCGTATCGCTATCTGGCCCAGCACTCTGTCACCGAGGAACTGCGAACCGGGCGCCCGGTAACAGCCAGGATTCCGGAACGGGAGTTGCTGTTCGCGGTGAAACTCCACAGTGGCCGCAAGGCAGACTCTCGGGATCTGGTGGTGCTGGCTGCTGGCGCGGATTTCGACCGGATCGCGACCCATCTGCATCGCGGAGAGTCCGAGAAGCTCGCTGGTCGCATCGAGACTGTCCTCAACCGCCTCACGTCGGAGGATTTCGCAGATGCATTCAAAGGAGTCTTCGAACAGCAAACGGTTCCCGAACAGGATATCGATGCCGTCGTTGAGTTCCTTCGTGACCAGCAGCGCCGAATCGATTCTGAACGATAACATCGACTGTCGGTGGGGTTTGTCTTGGAATCGATCGAAACGCGCAGGGTCGGACGCCGAACGAATTAACCAACAGAGTGGGATAGTACCCCAAGCCGTTGGTTAACAGCTGGAGAAGGCGTGTTCAGTCCTCGGCGACCGTCCCGATTATCTCTTGCGCGGTGGAACTGATCCGGCCGAGACGCTCCTGAATGCTCTCCGCATCGTCGTCCTGCCACGCGGCAAGATAGAACGCTGACCCGCTCGTATCCAGGTTGAAATACCGCCCGACGATGTACGCAACGGCTTCGGCTTCGACCTCGCGTTTTGCGCGCTCGGGTTCGTCGTTGACATCGAAATGGAGCAGTGCGTGGGCGTACTCGTGAATCAGCGTCACCGCGAGGTCGGCCTGATTCGCTCTATCTTTCGCTTCGACGACGGGTTGGCACTCGTCGAGATTCCGGTGTTTGCAGACGCCTTTCGCGTCGTCATGCTCCCACTCAGCAGCGTCGACGACACGGACGTCGACATCGAGAGTAGCTGCCGCATCAAGGAGCGCTGGCACCAGGTCGTCGGCGTTACCAGTGGCCTCGGTTTCCAGCTCGGGGAGCGGTTCGCCCTCGGTTTGAGACACATCGAAGACTGCCGTAGGTTTGAATCCAACCAGTCCTTTCGACCACT
>NZ_JBNTJX010000099.1:0-1090 GCF_051195075.1 Halobaculum sp. EA56 | reverse complement strand
GGGGAGCGAGGGCCACTGATCGACAAGCTGTGGGGCCGGTTCCTCGTCGAGATCGTAGATTAGCTTGCAGTCATCGACTACTGGGTCATCATCTCCCTTCGCGAGGAGGGTGGCCGCGGCAGATCCCTTCCCGACGGCGCCGTAGAACGTCGACGCCTCTACGAGCAGCTGGATGGCGTGGAGGAGAGTCCGTTCGACATTCGATGTGTCCTGGTCGTCGGCTCCTTCGAGATGGTTGGTGAGACAGAACCGGCACTTCGACTGGCCAGCGGGGATTGACGCTCCACAGGAAGCGCACTCGGTCTCATCTGCTGTCGGGTCGTCTGGATAGTGCGTGTCGACGCCGCCAGAGCGTTGCCGCCGGGGCTCGCCACTACTACTGGCGAGTTGGTCGTCGGGAACGTGGGTCGCTTCGCCGAGCGGTCGGAGGGCTTCGTAGTCGGCGTACTGGTCGGTCATAGAGTGATCTGGCCGTATCATGCTTCGTCTTCGGGTTTAAACAATGGCTCTCACGTCAATCAGCCTACAGACATACAACCGAAAATCAGCAGTGTGGGCTCTACACAGCCAGCTCGTCCAGCGTGTCGCGGTGGGTCCGTACGGTGACCACCGAGACGTTCGCAACGTCAGCGACGTCCGACTGGGTGAGCCACTGTCCGTCTTCGCGTCCGGCCTTGTACAGACAGGCTGCGGCGAACCCGGATGGTCGAACCCCCGTGGTTGCTCCGGTCGATTCGGATGCTTCTGCCAGCTGCCGAGCCCGCTGCCGGATTTGATCGGAGACGTCGAGCTCAGACGCCAACTGCGGAACGAACGCACTGGGCGTCACCGGCTGGGCCGGCAGGCCAAGTTCCGTATTCAGCGTCGTGTATGCGTTCGTCACCCGCGATTGCTCGACGCGCGCCGACTCGGTGATGTCGTCGAGCGTTCGTGGTCGTCCGTTACACCGACACGCGCCGTAGACGCTCGCGGCGGCCATCGCCTCGATCGACCGGCCCTGCAGGAGGTCCTCGTTCTGGGCACTCCGGAAGAGCTGGCAGGCCTGGTCACGAAGCGTCTCGGACAGTTCGAGTGCACTACTGATCCGGCG
>NZ_JBNTJX010000098.1:0-1128 GCF_051195075.1 Halobaculum sp. EA56 | reverse complement strand
ACCTCGGCGCCGGCGCTCTCCAGCGCGCGGGCGACGCCGCGCTCGAAGCCGCCGGTGAAGATGGCGACGTAGTGCCCGCGCCCGCGCAGGCGCTCGATCACGTCGGCGGCGCCCTCGCGGAGTTCGACCGCCCCGTACGCCGCCTCGGCGTCCGCCTCCTCCAGGTGTTCCAGCAGCGCCGCGCGCCGCCGGAGGCTCTCGGCGTAGCTGAGCTCGTCGTTCATCGCCCGCTCGGTGATGTCGGCCATCTCGCCGGCGACGCCGCACTGCTCGCCCAGAAGCACCGTCATCTCCGAGTCAGAGAGCGTCCCGTCGAAGTCGAACGCCACGAGTCGCGTCATGGCTCACGGTTCGGCGGCCGGGGCTTCAACTCCCCGGCTCGGGCGAGTTCTCCGGGTGGTCCCCCACCGCCCGAGCGGGCGTCGCGTCCGCCCCGGTCGCTGCCCTGTCGGCGTCGCCGCCGCGGTCTCGGCGCGCCGGCGTTGCGGTCGTGGTCGTCGCGACCGTCGCCGCTCCGGCCGTCGCCGTCGCGACCGTCGGATCATACACGCACGTGGGATTTCCACCCGAAACGGTGGGGTCGAATATCCATCCCTATGGACAGTTCCGTCGGGCGAGTTCCGCCGAGGTGGAAAGCCTTTACCACGCGCCGGAACTCCGGTCGCGCATGAAGGTACTCGTCACGGACCCCATCGCGGACGCGGGGGTCGAGACGCTCCGAGACGCCGGCCACGAGGTCGTCACGGGCTACGAACTGGAGGGGGAGGCGCTGCTGGAGGCCGTCGCCGACGCGAACGCGCTGATCGTGCGGTCGGGGACGGAGGTGACCGCCGAGGTGTTCGAGGCGGCACCCGAGCTGGTGATCGTCGGGCGCGCGGGCATCGGCGTCGACAACATCGACATCGAGGCGGCGACCGACCACGGCGTCGTCGTCGCGAACGCGCCGGAGGGGAACGTCCGCGCGGCCGCAGAGCACACGGTCGCGATGACGTTCGCCGCCGCCCGCTCCATCCCGCAGGCGCACGGCCGCCTCAGGGACGGCGAGTGGGCCAAGGGCGACTACCTCGGCCGGGAGGTGAACAACAAGACGCTCGGCATCGTCGGCCTCGGGCGCGTCGGCCAGGAGGT
>NZ_JBNTJX010000097.1:0-1138 GCF_051195075.1 Halobaculum sp. EA56 | reverse complement strand
CGGGTCGCCGACTACGTCCGCGAGCGTGAGGGGCGCGGCGAGACAGTCGTCCACGTCGTTCGGGACGGGGACATCATCGGCGCGATTGCGATGCGGGACGAGCTCCGGGAGGCCGCTCCTGGGGTCGTCGCGGCGCTCCAAGACGCTGGCATCGAGACGGTGATGCTCACCGGCGACAACGAGCGGACGGCCGCTGCCGTTGCCGAGGAGGTCGGTATCGACGAGTACCGTGCCGAACTCCTTCCCGAGGACAAGCAGTCCGTCATCGAGAGCTACCAGGCCGACGGCCACGTCGTCGCGATGGTCGGCGACGGCATCAACGACGCGCCATCGCTGGCGACCGCCGACGTCGGTATCGCGATGGGTGCTGCGGGGACGGACACCGCCATCGAGACGGCTGACATGGCGTTGATGGCCGACGACCTCGAACGAATCCCGTACGCGGTCAAACTCAGCAAGGCGACGCGCTGGAACGTCCTCGAGAACGTCGGGCTGGCAGTGTTGACCGTGACCGTCCTCCTCGCGGGCGTGCTCACCAGCTACGTCACCCTCGCGTCGGGAATGCTGGTCCACGAGGCCAGCGTCCTCCTCGTCATCCTCAACGGGATGCGACTGCTCCGCTACTGACCACGAGACACGATCACAACCACAACTCATGACATCGAATTCGACTGCGACTGACACGACCCAGACGAGAACCAATTGGCAGGTCGACTACGACGTCGACCCGATCGAAATCCGCGACCCCGTCGCGGAGGCCCTCGGCGTCCTCGAACCGGGCGAACCGTTCGTCGTCACCTACCGGGACGCGGTGAAAGAAGCGGGCCACTCCTGTCCAACAGCCTCGGGCGCCTACCGGATCGTCCAGCTCGGGCTCGACGCCCTGTATCCCGACGACTATCCAGCCCGGAGCAAAATCGAGGTCCAGACGGCCGGCCCGCAGGACGATGCCGCGTACGGCGTGATGAGCCGCATCATCTCGTACGTGACTGGCGCGACCGGCGATGACGGATTCACCGGGCTCGCCGGCGGCTATGGCGGCCGCCGCGACCTCCTCGTCTTCGACGCGTTCGACCCGGACACGGCGGACCCGACGTTCCGGTTCCGGCGAACCGACACGGACGAGACCGTCGAAGTG
>NZ_JBNTJX010000096.1:0-1146 GCF_051195075.1 Halobaculum sp. EA56 | reverse complement strand
GGGCGCTCAGCCCGTCGACGAACGTCGCCACGAGCACGCCGGCGACGGCGCCGACGCCGACGAGGACGGCGTACAGCGCGAGGACGATCCTGGGCCCGTCGCGGCGCTCCTGCCCGCCGGATACCCCGTCGGCGTCGGTCGATGCGGTCACGGCCGTCGATCCGGGCGGGCCGCGAATAGGGGTTGCGCTCGGCGGTCGCGGGGCCCGCCGGCGACCGGGCAGGCGGGTCTCAAGCGGTCGCGCCGGGGCGGGGCGCGGCCCGGACGACGGGGCTTTTGTCCCCGCGTCCCCCAGGCTCGGGTATGAGCGATAAGGACCTCCTCGGGATCGTGCTCGGCGGCATCGCACTGCTCATGTTCGCCACCGGGCTGATCCTCGTATTCCAGTAAGGCCGGACGTTCCCGCCCGGGCGGAACCGACCCGGACCGGACCCGGGTCGGTCGGGACGCGTCGAACGGGTCAGTTCCGTGCCGACTCGACCTCCGGGGAGTCGTCGGCGTCGCGGGAGGCCGTCCACTCCCCCGCCTCGACGCCCACCAGCGTCTCGACGCGTCGCTCGAACTCCTCCTCGGTGAGCTCGCCCGCCGCGTACCGCCGCTTCGCCGCCTCGACGGACGCCTCGCCGGCGGCTGCGCCCGGTGTCGACCGCTCCGTCCCGGACTCCGGCGCGGCGAGGACCGCGCCCGCGACGGCCGCGACGACCACCGTCGCGACCCCGAGTCCCCAGGTGAACAGCGTGTAGGGGTCGCCGCTGAGGGGGCTGCTCGCCATCCTGGCGGTCGCGTACAGCAGTCCGCCCGCCGCGACCGCGGCGACGGTCGCGACCGCGACCCGCGCGCGCCGTCCGTCCGGGGTGAAGCGGGCGAAGCTGTCCTGTAGTGGAGGGCTCATGGTCCGGGCGTAGCGGCGCGACGGTTTTGAAGCTTGTCGGGTCGCCACGGAGCGCCCCGCTCGCGGTCGCTCCCCTGTGGAGCGGTCGGAAACACGGACGGGATCCTCGAATCCGCTCGCGGGGACCTCCCGCGTCGTTACTCGTCGTCGGTCCCGCCGTCAGCTGTCACCTCTTCGCCGCCGTCGGTCGCCGCCAGCGAGGTCTCCCGCTTCGCGTCGAACCAGTCCCACTCGGCGGTGTTGAGGTCAGTCGC
>NZ_JBNTJX010000095.1:0-1167 GCF_051195075.1 Halobaculum sp. EA56 | reverse complement strand
CGACCGTCTCCAGTGACGGGTAGGGGTACTGTGAGGACGGCGAACGAATCCGAACCACGTACTCCCCACCGGGTTTGTCGGTGGTGGGCGTGGAACCGTCCGTATCAGCGGGAAGCGACCCCGTGTCTTCCGATTGAGAGTTTACGCGATTGGCTTAACGAACGATACGACGCCGGGCTACTTGATAATGCCGGCTGTGGAGGGTGTGTCGGATTCATCCCCGCGCTAAAGCACGGGGCTTTCTCCTCGATTTTCCGTAACTACCTCGCCATCGACTACGAAGACGGGGAGAGTGAACTGTATCCGGGGAACGTGTTGAAAGAGGATAAGCACTACTTCACCCGCGAAGAGTACCAGACCGAAGGCGAGAACGGGCCGTCGAAGCGTGCTCAGAAGGCTCGCCAGAAACTCTCCCGACGCAAAGACCACTTCCTCCACACGCTCTCGAAACACATCGTTGAGCGGTGTGTCGAAGAAGACGTGGGGAGGATAGCGGTTGGTGACCTTAGCGACATCCGCGAGGATCAGAACGGCGATTCGCGGAACTGGGGTATGTCGGGGAACAAGAAACTCCACGGATGGGAATTTGACCGGTTCACCCGCCTCCTTGAATACAAGGCTGAGGAACACGGCATTCTCGTTGATCGTGTAGACGAGGGGAACACCTCGAAGACGTGTTCGTGTTGCGGGCAGATTCGGGACAGCAACCGTGTGGAGCGCGGGTTGTACGTCTGTGAGTCGTGCGAGACGACGCTGAATGCAGATGTGAATGGTGCGGTGAACATTCGCCGAAGGATAACTCAAAGTCCTCCGTTGGGGGATATGAGTAACGGCTGGTTGGCACAGCCCGGAGTCTTCCTGTTCGACCGCGAGAGCGGGTCGTTCAACACGAGAGAACAGGGAGACTGCAAACCGTAATATCCCAACGCTCGGGATTCCTCCGGCTGAAGCCGGAGGAGGATGTCAATTTACTATGAACAGTGCTGCACAACTTCGGAGGATGGATTTGATGCGTGCCTTACTTTCAATATAAAATATTGATAAAATAGAAGAACCGGATAGGAAATCAGGATCCACACAGGAGGGGGGAAGAGTCTCGATTGCATTCAGCCGACGATCATTAGTCGTATATTTGTTGGAGTATACGCCCTATGAGAATCTATTTAC
>NZ_JBNTJX010000094.1:0-1169 GCF_051195075.1 Halobaculum sp. EA56 | reverse complement strand
CCGACGTCGGCCCGCGTCAGCGCCGGCGCGTCGTTCACCCCGTCGCCGACCATCCCGACGAGCTTGCCCTGGTCCTGAAGCTCCTGAACTTTCTCGTCCTTGTCTTCGGGGAGGACCTCCGCGAACACCGTGTCGATGCCCAGTTCGTCGGCGACAGCGTTGGCGACATCCTGGGAGTCCCCAGTCAACATCGCCACCTCGATGCCCAGATCGTGGAGGGTATCGACGACACGAAAACTCTCCTCACGGATTACGTCAGCCATCGCGAACGCGGCAATCAGCTCGCCTTCACGAACAAGGTATACCACCGTCTGAGCGTTCTGTCCCGCCTCGTCAGCGAAGCGGCGGAGATGGTCGGGTATCTCGCTATCGAGTTGGGTTAACAGGTTTGGCCCGCCGACGTACACCTCATTTCCGTCGACGTTCGCACGGACGCCCCGGCCTTTGATCGCCTCGAAGTCGGTCGCGTCAGGTGCGGTGAGGTCCTGCTCGTCGGCGGCCTCGCGTATGGCTCGCGCGATCATGTGTTCGGAATCGCTTTCGACGGCTGCTGCCAGCGCGAGAGCGTCGTCCTCTTCCACGCCCTCGACGGTCGCCATGTCGACGACGCCGTGTTCGCCTTCGGTGAGCGTCCCCGTCTTGTCGAAGATGATGGCGTCCAGGTTCCGCGCCTCCTCCATCGCGATACGGTCCCGGACCAGCATCCCGTTGCGAGCCGCCAATGACGTGTTGATTGCGACCACTAGGGGGATGGCGAGCCCGAGTGCGTGCGGGCAGGCGATGACGAGCACTGTGACGACGCGCTCGATGACCGTTGCGTCGAATGAGACCGCGAGCGTCCACGCGATTGCTGTCACGACTGCCGCCGCGAGGGCGACGTAGAACAGCCAGCCTGCCGCTCTGTCGGCCAGTACCTGTGTCTTGGATTTGCTCTGCTGGGCTTCCTCGACGAGGCGCATGATTCCCGCGAGCGTCGTCTCCTCGCCCGTCGCACCGACGCGCACGCGGAGGCTGCCGTCGCCGTTGATCGTCCCACCGATGACCTCGTCGCCGGGGTCTTTCGAGACCGGTTTCGATTCGCCCGTGATCATGGACTCGTTGACGTCGGAGTCTCCCTCTTCGACGACGCCGTCAGCAGGGACACTCGCACCCGGCCGGACGAGTACGAG
>NZ_JBNTJX010000093.1:0-1182 GCF_051195075.1 Halobaculum sp. EA56 | reverse complement strand
GACATGGACGTGATCCGGTCGTGAGCGCCGACGGTCGCTCGGTCGCCGAACGGCTCCGCGACGCCGCCGTCGAGAAGCCGGTGCTCGGCGCCTTCGTCGCGCTGCTGCTGGTGCTGTCGGCCGGGTTCCTCGTCGCGCTCGTCGCCGCCCTCGTGTTCCTGGTGTGACCCCGGGCTCGGCGGCCGGTCGGTCGTGGGGGCGGACAGAACCCGGCTCCGGCCCCGCTATTCGTCGGCGTCGCCGCGCGCGAGCGACGACTTCTCCCGGTCGTGTTCGAGTTCGCGGGCGACCCAGCGGGCCGCGAGTTCGATCCCCTGGCGCTCCCAGGCGGCGAACCCCCGGCGTCGCGTCCGGTCGACGACGCACAGCGTGCCGTACGTCCGGCCGTCGACGGTCACGGGGGTGCCGAGGTAACACGACAGCCCGAGCCGTCGGGCGACCGCGGGGCGGCCGTCGCCGTCGACGCCCCCGCCCGGGTCGGAGGTGACGGTCCGTCCCTCGTTCACCGTCGTCTCGCA
Source organism: Halobaculum sp. EA56 (assembly GCF_051195075.1). Taxonomy (NCBI): domain Archaea; kingdom Methanobacteriati; phylum Methanobacteriota; class Halobacteria; order Halobacteriales; family Haloferacaceae; genus Halobaculum; species Halobaculum sp. EA56. The sequence continues at coordinate 664 of NZ_JBNTJX010000093.1, read as the reverse complement.
GTACGTCTCCTCGAGGGGGATCGGTCCGGCAAACTCGTCCCGGAGCGCCCGGCTCGCGTCGGCGGCGACGACGCGGAACTCCCCGTCGGCGACGCGCGCCAGCCCCGCGAAGTCGACCTCGTAGGTCGCCCTGACCGACCGGAGCACGCCCTCGACGGCGCCGTCGACGTCCGTCGGCGCGCCGGCGACGGCCTCGCCCAGCCGACGGAACGCGGCCGCGCCACGGCGCGTGCGCTGGCGGTCGTGATACGTTTCGATCGCGTCGTCCAGTCGGTCGACGAGCGTCCCGACTTCCCCGTCGGTCAGCGGGACGTGGGCGGTGACGCCCGCGCGGAACAGCGCGCGGACGACCCCCGCCCCGGCCGCGTCGTCGCCGTACGCGACGATCGGTAGGTCGGGGTACCCGCCGCGCACCCGCCCGACGAACTCGACGGTTCCGTCCGGGAGCGGATGACCCACCAGCACCGCGTCGTACGACTCGTGCCCGAGCGTGTCGACCGCCGTCCCGCCGCACGGCTCCGGGTCCGTGACGAACCGCCGCTCCGCTGCGACGCCGGCGCCGACCGCCTCCCGTCGGTCGCGGTCGGCGTCGACGTGGAGCAGGCGGTGCTCGTCCATCGCCCGTACGAGCGAAAGCCCGCGATAAGACGTTGGTGGCCGAGAC
>NZ_JBNTJX010000092.1:0-1198 GCF_051195075.1 Halobaculum sp. EA56 | reverse complement strand
GTGTCGTGACTCGGGAGAAGCATTCCCGTATTGTGTTCGGGGGATCGAATGAACCCCCGGAGGATGACCTCAGCGAGCTCTTCTTCGGTTTGTGTGTAACTCTTGTTCCAAAAGACTGCTCTAATGTTTTCGCCACCGCCACCGCAGGCGTAACTGCTCGCCCGAACCCGGTCAGTGAAAGTATCGCCATCTGGGTTCGTGTGATTGAAGAAATTCCGCGTCGCCATATCATGAGAGTGATAACGAGCGATACGGGAAAGGCGAGGATCCAATACTAACACACTAATATTGTTATTCTTTCTGTGTAAGTTTAATTTTTGATACAATAATTCTTCAGCAATTGTGACGTTCACATCATCACGTGGTGTCTTACTCGGTAATGGAGCTGGAATTTCAATTTCATTGTCCGGTTGGTGATGACCGAATTTTGGTGGCTTTGGAGTGTCACCTTCCCACGCCGCCGGCTCCTGACTGCGCACGACCGGCTCCGAATCCGCTCCGACCGAAGAGAGACATCCAGCCAGCGACACCATCGCGACGAGTACGATCACGACTACGGACCTGTTAGTCACTGTTCCACCCCGGGGAGAGCGGTTCGTACGGACGTAATTATCATACACTATCTACTAATTTGTTGCATATATAAATTTGTATTGAACAGTCAGCACATGACAGCGTCGTGGTGGCTCTCTTCAGACCCGCACCGGACTTCGACCATCCGGAGAGTACCTTGGATGTACGAGCCGGTCTCGGGCTTCTTGAGGGAATACTCCTGACGAACCGTACTCCCCTCACGCTCCCACAGCCACTCGATCCAAGTATCCGTCTCCGCGAACGTCTTTGTCGTTACCGTGAACTTCCGGTCGCTTGCGTACCGATGGTAGTGAGCTGTCCGTGTCCGTTCGACCTCCGTCTTGTATCGATAGTCGGTGTCGTAGTACGTGTAGCCGCTGTGCTCGTGCCCGGTGTACCAGACATCGGTATCGTAATCCCAACTGGCGCACTGGCGTGAGAACCCGCCGAAGGGACTGGGTTCGAGGTCCCAGTTCGTGCACGTCCTCGTGGTCCGCGTGTGACGTTCGCGGTCGTGGTCGTGTCCGTCCCCAACCACGACGCGATCAGTCCGAGTCTCCCCGGTGTACGTCCATCCTGAGCGTCGGAACTTGCTCGGGAACCAACGGTACTTGTCCTCGTAGTA
>NZ_JBNTJX010000091.1:0-1200 GCF_051195075.1 Halobaculum sp. EA56 | reverse complement strand
CGCGCGGACCCGCACGACGTGGGGCTCGACCGCGACGGGTGGCCCGCCGAGCCCGTGGAGCTCCCGGAGCCGGTCGTGGAGTTCTCCACGAAGTACGAGGAGCAGGACCGCTACCTCGACGCGGCGGAGGCCGACCGGATCGCCGGCGCGGCGCCGCTGTCGGAGCTGGAGTCGGTCGCCCGCGAGGTGAACGACCTCGTCACCGGGCGCGCCGCCGAGGCGGGGTTCGTCCACGAGGACGGCAAGATCGAGTGCGTGTACGCCGACGGCGAGGTCCGCGTCGCCGACGTGGTCGGCACGTTCGACGAGAACCGCTTCGCCTACGACGGCCAGGAGGTGTCCAAGGAGGTCGTCCGCCAGCACTACAAGCGGGTCGCGCCCGAGTGGGTCGAGGCCGTCGGCGACGCGAAGGCGCGCGCCGACGCCGAGGGCGTCGCCGACTGGCGGCCGCTGTGTGAACAGTCGCCGCCGTCGCTCGACCCCGCCGTCGTCGAGACGGTCGCCGACATGTACGCCGCGGGGACGAACGCCTACACCGGCGCCGACTGGTTCGACGCGCCGCCCGTCGCCGACGCGGTCGACGCCGTCCGCGAGCTCTGAGGGCGGGCCGCCGGGCCGGTCGGCGCGGCCGGCGCCGGGTCGGCGACGCCCCTCAGTGCCCGACCGACAGCCAAGGGAGCCGCGGGAGCGACTCGATCACGGCGGTCACGTAGTACAGAAGCACGAGGAGCATGATCGCCGAGAGGAGGACGAGCAGCAACGTCAGCCAGCCGCCGTGGCCGACCTGCTCGATCCGTCGGACGGGCTCCATCGTTCACGGGAGGTTGAGCCGGAGCGGGCAAAACGGTTGCCGTGAGGCCGGGACTCGCCTCACTCCACTCCCGCCGCGACGCCGCCCAAGTCGTAGGCGTCGGGATCGACGCCCTCGCGGAAGTGCGTGCGCCCGCGGCGCACGACGATCGCGTCGTCGAGGTGGGCCCGGAGGCCGGCGACGAGCGCTTCGGCCTCCAGCGGCTGCCCCCGTTCCTTCAGGTCCGCGGGGTCGTCGTCGGGGTCGACCGGGAACGCCCGCTGGGCGATGATCGGCCCCTGATCGAGGTCGGTCGTGACGTAGTGTGCCGTCGCGCCGTGGACGCGCGCGCCGCCCTCGACGGCCTGCCGGTACGCCTCCGCGCCGGGGTACGCCGGCAGCAGCGACGG
>NZ_JBNTJX010000090.1:0-1285 GCF_051195075.1 Halobaculum sp. EA56 | reverse complement strand
GGCGTGTTCGCCTACCCCGCGCTGGAGTCGGCACCGGACGGGAAGCTCCGCCTCCAGTTCGAGGGGAACCCCGTCGCCTACCTCGTCGAGGGTGCGGGCGGACGCTCCTCGGACGGCGACCGCTCGCTGCTGGACGTGCCCGCGACGGGGATCCACCAGCGCGTACCGGTGCACGTCGGGAACGCCGGACTGATCGAGCGGCTCGAGTCGGCGCTGTCGTGACCGTTGGGAACCGATAAACCCACCCGTCGTCGGCGTCGAACGCGGACAATGAGAGACCGCTACAAGGCGCTCATGCTGCGGAGCTTCAAGGACGCCATGGACATCGTCGACGAGTACAACACCTGGGCGGACGACGCCTTCGACGACGCCTCGCCGGTCCCCCCGCAGGCGGTGCCGAAGGTGGCGGTGATGCTGTACCAGAGCCGGGTGATGGAGGGGTGGGGCGGCGAGGGCGGCTTCGACGTCCCCGAGTTCGACGACAAGATGTTCGACTAGCGCGGTCGAGCGAGGCGAGGCCGAGCGAGACCAGCGACGGCGGAGCGGTCCTCGTGCCGCTCCGCCAAGAGAGGTGGCGAGGCCGACCGAAGGGAGGTCTCGGCCGGCGGCAGCGAGGCCCCCGTGGCGAGCCGCCCGGAACCCCGGCGACGTCTGCCGAGGGAACGCCTCGGAGTAACGGCGGCGACTCCGCGGACGATCCGCTCTCGGATCGACGGGGTCGACCGCCTCAGTCGTCGCCCGCGGCGACGCCGGCCTCGGTCGTGCCGACGCGCCGGTCGAGGAAGTCGTCGAGCAGTTCGAGGCTCCGGATCTTGTCGGCGATGTCCGAGGAGCCGTGGCCCTCCTCCCCCAGTTCTTCGTACTCGAAGTCCTCGCCCTCCTCGAACCCCGCGTCCTCCAGGGCGTCGCGGAGGAGCCGCGCCTGCGACACCGGCACCCGGGGGTCGTTGACGCCGTGGACGATGAGCAGCGGCGCGTCGAGGTTCGCGGCGTGCGTGACGGGCGAGCGCTCCTCGTACAGGTCGGCGTGTTCGTCCGGCTCGCCGAGGTACTTCACCATCAGCTCCGAGCGGAAGTGCGGCATGGTGTTCTCGGCCATGTCGAACAGGTCGGAGACGCCGACCCAGGTGACGCCCGCGGCGTACAGGTCCGGGAACTGTAGCATCTGCCAATTGGCCGAGTACCCGCCGTAGGAGCCGCCGTACACCACGACGCGATCGTCGTCGAGCCAGTCGTGTTCGTCGAGGACGTGCTCGACTGCGGTCGCCACGTCGCCCTGCTCGGC
>NZ_JBNTJX010000089.1:0-1292 GCF_051195075.1 Halobaculum sp. EA56 | reverse complement strand
CGAGCGCGCCCGCGACGGCGAGGAGGGTCCGTCGTCTCGTGAGCGGTGTGGAGGGCACCATTCGGTGTGGACATTTCGCGAGCGCGGCATACGTCTTGTCCTGCCGGGCGCGGCCCCGAAGTGGCTACGGGCGGCCGTGTCGAAGCGAATCGGGGAGATGGACTACCGATCTAAGCCATGTATTTTGTTTGCTTCGGGAAAATATGTACTCTCAATCCGATGGTGGACGTGTGAAAGTGTATTCTTCATTCTGAGGCATTCAGACGCGTTAGTTCAATATATTTACTCAAACCCACGGGTCGAGTTCCTCACGCTCACCAAACGAATCTCGATGCTGATACGTGTCGGTCATTGTGATAAGACCGGCTGCAACCTGGTACGCCGGCATCGATCAGTTCGTGATCTCGGGCATATGGTAGAACATCTGCTTCGTCATCGGCTCCCTGCCAGAGCGCGTCACGGACGTGCTCGGCGTAGATTCCTTCCTTCTCCAAATACGTCGCCGTTTTCGGGTCGATGTTTTCGTCCAGTAGAAAGCGCCACCCGCTCATCTCAGGCGGCGTCCGGATCGACGCCCTCGGGACGATCGATCGACTCGCGGAAGTCCGTTATCGCGTCTTCGCGGCCGTGTCCGGCCTCACGCATCTCTCGTGGGTGGTCGTGGTAGTACGCCAGTGCGTGGTACACGTCAGCTACATCGAGATCGTACCGATCGGCAACAGCTTCTGGATCTTCACCGCGTTCTTCGACGAGGGCGTACACCTGGCGGACGCTGATTCGGCGGCCACGGATATGAGGCTCGCTCATCAGTTCACGTGCGATCCGCCGAGCGTCTCCCTCAGACATACCGAATTGTTGCTGCTACTCCCGCAAGAACATACTGCTGATCGGGGTCGGAGCGTCTGCTTAAACGCCCGCAACACTACCGAGCGGAGGGATCGGACAGCGTGTGGTCCTGTCGCTGGGAGCAGCATCCGAACTCGCACAATTCGCGGGAGCACGTCCACCCGCCGCCGGACGCCAGCCGGACCAACGCCGAGAACGCTCGGTGGCCGGACGACCATCGCGACGTCTGTCGCATCGTCCTCGATCGCGTCGAGGAGCGCATCGAACCGCTGTGGGAGCAGTAGACGGGCGAGTTCGCAGGGTACGTCGACGGCTCCAGTCGTCGTGGCCCCGGCAACCACCCGCCCACGTAGCGGAACTCCGCGGCCGCGCGTCGGACGGAGCGAGGACGGTTACGTAGGAGTTAACCCTGTTGCCGTGACAACACGTCGGTAATGGAGCGAGGG
>NZ_JBNTJX010000088.1:0-1330 GCF_051195075.1 Halobaculum sp. EA56 | reverse complement strand
GGAATCGTGGTCGTTATTACACTCCTAACAGTCCTGTCTCCCGCCGTTACTCCCGTCTCAGCTGCGCTTGCGGACGGTGCGGGAGGAGCACAAACGCAGGACGCCACGGAAGTACCTCCACCCGATGTGTCAGCGGATATCTCACCGACGGAACCGATACGAGGAGACATCAACTCTTCTACTGAGGGGGTCCAACAAGTCTCGGAGAACGTATCAGTCTGGCAGCGCTCGCCGCTCTCATTAGATACTGTCGAATCTGAGTACGCGACTGGAGAAAGTGTCGACACGTACCTCGGGATCCCGACGATTACGTTCAATCTAGACGAAGCCCAAGGGCTCACATATCCGAAAAGTCAGGTGAGCTTCTTCGAACAAGGCAAGCCGATTACTGCCGAACTTGACGAGCAGAATGCCGGCGGCGGTATCACCCTTGACGGCGAGGAGGTCCAGTATGTCGCCGTCCATCTCGGAGAGGATGTCGCGACTCCGACATCTCCGGACGCAATCGAACCGCTGCTGACGGGCGAAGAGAACACGTCGGCACGGATCCTTCGGAACGCAACGTTCCAGGGGTCCGACAGCGTCGTGTTCCAGCCGCAGCGAACCGGCCGCTACCTGCTCGTCTCTGTGGTGAAGGAGAACACCAGCGCTCCCGGTATTGCGGGGCCGACTGACGAGTTGGGCGAATTAGAGATCCGGAGTAACGTGACTGTCGTCGGCTTCGACGCGATGCCCGTCCGGGAAAACGAGGACACGACAACCGTCTCGACCGAGGCCGGTGGGACGGGGGCGAACGTCACGTTCGATGTGAACGCCACGGAGACGTTCGGAGACAGCCAAGTGAGCCACACGGTCCTCGTGATCGAGACGAGCGATAACGAGTTCCGGACTGAATCGAAACTCGTTGAGGAGAACGAGGACATCACCATCTCCAACGGCTCGATCGGATCGATCGAAAGCTCGATCGCCGAGTCACGCGGGGTTACTCGGATCGAGAGCGGAGCCAGCGTCCTCGGTGTAGAGCCCGGTACAGTCGACTTCACCGGCAGTACCGACTTCACATCGCTGCTCAAGAACGCGATCGGCTCCGACAAGGTCACCAACGGGACTTCCGTGATCAACACCTCGGTCACGAGCAAGGTCGCGGGTGCGGATACGACCGTCAAGGTCGGGACGCTCCAAAAGTGGGAGAGCGGGGAGTACATCTACCTCTACATCGCGACTGAGGAGAACGATACGACCACGGTCGCACGGCGTGGAACGGTCGACCTCAAACAGGGCGTTCCGCTTAATGTGACCGCCAACCGTTCCGAGCTGCTCGCCGGTGGGG
>NZ_JBNTJX010000087.1:0-1365 GCF_051195075.1 Halobaculum sp. EA56 | reverse complement strand
ACTGGATCGCCCCGCACCCCTCCCGGGGGACGAACAACGCTACTCGTCGATCGGGTCGGGGGAACTGAGGTCCGCGTACAGCACCTCACCGTCGCGGATCACGTACCGTTTCGCCAGCACGGGAAATCGGCACTTGGTAAATCCGGCTGTCTGGATGTCGAATTCTTCGTCCGGTTCGAGATACTCAGCGAGCGACCGGAGGAACTCGTGGGTGACGATGCCACCGTCGTAGTCAGGAAGCCCGTTCTCACGGGCCTCGTACACTTCGAAGCTGTCGTAGCCCCAGATAACGAGTTCGCCGTCGTCGTCCACTTCCCAGTTGAGCGTCCCGAAGCAGTGGTTCTCACAGAGCTGGCGGACGGCCTGTGGATCCGATACGAGCGCGCCGGTCGATGTTGTTGCGGCTTGGAGTGTTGCCATGGGTTGTTCTCGGGAGCGGTCTCGCGCCCCCGCACCCCTTCAGGGGGCAAACAACCGCTCACGCTGTGACGGCCACAGGACGATTCGCTGTCGACGCGTCGTGCTGTCAGGATTCTCCGTGTACGTCACCGTCTGATGTCGTATTCGGTTGGGTGAGAACATCCACCTGCTCGAGGAGCGTCGTCGCGGTGCTAATTCGCTCTTGATCGGCGGGCTCCAATTGGTCGCTGTCGATACTGGTGAGGCTACTGAGCGCGCGGTGGAGTCGATAGCCAGGGGTGTCTCGTGGGTCCATGTGTGCGCCTCCGCCAATTCTCGGCGCCGAAAAACACCGGCGGGCAGTCAGCAGGTGTGGTATCGTCGGGTGGTCGCGAGCTGGCTTCTGTTAACCAACAACTCCGAGCCGACACCAGGATTGTTGGTTAATTTGACGTCGTCTTTACTGACCGGCTTCGGGTTCGGGCCCATAGCGTGGCGTGCCGCACCGCTGACAGCCCCACATTGGCTGCCCGGTCCACTCGTCATCGGGGACAGCCTCGAATTCGCGGAATCGATGCTTAGTCTCCCGATCACACTCTCGACACTCGAGGTGAGTTCTGTTTGGGCGCTCGCGTCGTGGCTGTTCGGTATCGGTCTTGTCAACGGATTCCTGGAGCGCAATCGCTGGCACCAGCCAGAGGTCGTTGTCTGCGTCCTCACGTAGGCTTGCAAGACGAGCTTCGGTGCGAACCTCGCTCCCGGTTTCGTCGTAGAGAAACGTCGCGTGCTCGCCGTCGTGACGGGACTGCGTCGTCTCTGTCCACGCCGTCCGCTCACGAGCAGCCGCGAGCAGCTGATTACCACATTCAGACGTGACCCGTGTCGCCGTGGGGAGCGAGGGCCACTGATCGACAAGCTGTGGGGCCGGTTCCTCGTCGAGATCGTAGATTAGCTTGCAGTCATCGA
>NZ_JBNTJX010000086.1:0-1366 GCF_051195075.1 Halobaculum sp. EA56 | reverse complement strand
TGCTTCCCGCGGGCGGCCGTGCCGCCCTCGGGCATCGTCACCTGCTGGTCCCAGTAGAGCACGCCGCTGCCGCTCTCCAGGTGTGAGACGCGGGCGTACCGCTCCATGAGGTCGAGATACGCGGCGGGGGCGTCGTCGGTGATCGTCGAGTCGAGATCCGTCGCGGGTGTCGCCATGCCCGTCGCTGTGTGTCGCACGGTATCAAGGTCCGGGTGGCCCGCGCGGATGGCCGATAGTCGGCGCCGTGGCCGAGGCGGGCCGTCGCCGAGTCGCCGCGGGGACCTCGGACGGGGACTGCCCCCGATCGGTTAGCCGTCCCCGTCGCCGGCGGGTCGCCCGAGTCGCCGGTAGCTCCGGAGGAACGAGTACACCAGTCCGATCAGCGCCCCCAGGACCGGGACGCCGAGACCGACGCTCACGGAGATCTCCTCGGGACTGTTGACGTACTCGACCACGAAGGTGATCGTCTCCGGCGTGCCGAGGGTGAACGAGCCGACTCCGAGCGCGTCGAGGAGGAACAGGCCGCCGAAGCTCAACGCCACCAGAATGCCGACCGACGTGACCGCCGCGCCGACGAGCGCGTCCCACGCCGCGTCGGTCATCGAGAGTTCCCGCGGTCGGTCACTCTCGCGACCGAGGATCCGGATCCCGGTTCTGTGGTCCTCGACGTGGACGTGTGACGGGTATCCCAGCAGCGTCATCGTCATCCAGAGGTCGCCGACCGCACCCCCGGCGTTCGCCGCGAGGGGGACGACGAGCCAGCTCCACCCGAAGGCGATCATCAGCGGGACGCCGACCGCCGTCAGAACGACCAGCGGCGCGAGCAGGACGACGAGGAACTGATCCCTGGTGAAGCGGTGATCGGTCGTCGCGTACGCGTACGGGAGGACGAAGTGCGCGAGCCCCACCCCGTACCGGGGCGTCCCGCCGTAGCGTCGGATGGCCACCCCGTGGAGCCACTCGTGGGGAACGATGATCACGGTGGCCAGAACGGCGACGGCCAGGACGTTCATCGGACCCACCCACCAGGCGACGTCCGCCGAGGCGAACCGGAAGGTCACCATCTCGCCGGTGAACAGTTGGTACAGTGCGGCGAACGCGGCGGCCGCGACGCCGAACCCCATCGTCCCGACGACCGTCCACTGGATCGTGAGGCTCCGGGACAGCTGGAGGTCGGCGAGCACGCTCTCGGGGTCGCCGGGGGGCGGGGCGTCCATGGCCGAAATCCTAACCCTATTTACAAAAGTACCCGGCTCGTTCCCGCCGGGCGGCGATCCGGCGGGACGACTACTCCCGCAGTTCCTTCACGCGCTGGATGTTCCAGGCGAAGGACTTGCCGTCCTCGGTGGGCGTCTCCAGCACGAGC
>NZ_JBNTJX010000085.1:0-1375 GCF_051195075.1 Halobaculum sp. EA56 | reverse complement strand
GCCATGTCCCCCGCGTACACCGTCGCGTCGAGCGCGTCGGTCAGCCCCAGGGACTCCAACTTCGGCGCCTGCCGCCACTCGGGGCCGTTCGTGAGGACCCCCACCGGCCCGCGCCGACGGGCGGCCGCGAGCGCCTCTCGCGCCCCGGACGCGTACGAGACGGCCCCGTGGTCTATCGACGCGAGCAGGCCGTCCGCCAGCGCGTCCGCGTCGACCGGGGCCCGCCCGTACCGGGCCGCGACCACCCTGAACCCCGCCGCGAAGTACGACCGCTCGTCGTTCGGCGTCGGCGGCCCCGTCAGCGCGGCCCACAGGTCCGCGGGCTCGCCGAACGGCTCGACCCCGGCGCGCTCGAACGCCCGCCGGTACAGTTCGTCGGGGTCGCCGTCGCGGCGGCACAGCGTGTCGTCGAGGTCGAACGCCGTCGCCGCGTACCCGCCCGTCGGCATGCGTCGCCGTTGGCGGCGGACGCGCAAAACGCGTTCGGGGCCGAAAGCACTCGAAATCCGGTGTCGCTCCCGGCCGGCCCTCCCGGCCCGTCGGCCGTGAAGCACTCGCAAACCGGTGTGGCGCCCGTGGCCGGGCGACGCCGGCGCGGGCCGCGACTCCCTGACACCGGTTTGCGAGTGCTCTCGTCGCGGGGGCGGGGGGAGGGGTCGCCGCGGGGAGTGCTCGCGTATAGTATATCGATTTCGATCGCTAGCTAGGAGGAGCGAAGCCGAACGCCCGAGCGGCCGCCGCGTGCCGGGCTCGGCCGTCGAGCCGGTCCGGCGGTCGACGCTCACGCCGTCGTTTATGTACCATCGGCGTCGGGGGCGCCGGCCCCGGCGACGGTCCGCCCGTTCCCGGGCGGCGAAAGCACTCGAAATCCGGTGTGGGAGGGTCGGCGGCGACGCCGCCCGCGGACGGACCGTCGCTCGGCCTTGGTCGTCGGACTCCGCCGCAGATCCCGGTCCGTGTGCACGGCGCCCGCCTAGTTTCCACTCTCCGGCCCCGGGGCGTGCCGGACGGCCGAGCGAAGCACTCGAAATCCGGTGTGCGGCCTCGCCGCCGCGGCGACGCCCCGCCACGGGCGACCGGCGGGCCGACGAAAGCACTCGAAAACCGGTGTGTGTCACGCCCGCCGTCGCGGGCGGTCCGCGTCGACCCCCGGGGACACTCGAAACCCGGTGTCGAAACGCGGGTCGCGAGGGGGAGCACTCGCAGTCACCCGCACCCACTCGCAGAGCACTCGAAGCCCCCCGGGGGAGCACTCGAAAGCACCCGAAAGCACTCGCACTTCCACAGCCTTATCACCCGGGTCGCCCCAGAGGCGGGTGCGACATGGGGTCGAGCTCGATATTCGAGGACGACGTGGAGATCATCCGCAACGCGG
>NZ_JBNTJX010000084.1:0-1398 GCF_051195075.1 Halobaculum sp. EA56 | reverse complement strand
TCTTCGATTCGATCGAGGAGATCGACGGCTGCGTCGTGGCCGGCGTGGGTCGTGAGGCCGTTGAGCGTTTCCGCGAGCACGTAGTCGAGGACGACTGCCTCCGGTAGCTCTCCATTGTCAATGCCTTGGAGCACGGGAAGCGCGGCATCGTGGGATCCATCCCGCCGGTATGCGGCGGCAAAGAGGACTGTCGTATCGATCAGTGCACGAGGCATTTACTCGACGTCGACGCCCCAGGCGTCGTGCTCGCTCGTCACATCGGCCGCCTCCTCACCAGCGTAGCCGTCGAAGTCGGCGAACGTGCCGGTTTGCTGTTGGATGACGTGGACTCGGATGCTCCCGTCGTCCTCGAGATGCCAACGGAGCTGATCGCCATCGTCGATATTGAGTTCACGCCGAATCCGAGCGGGGATGTTTGCCTGGTTTCCAGATACCTTGCTTTCGGCGTCGATTCTGTCGCTGCTCATACCTCACGGTAGGTGACCAGCCGGGAAAAGTCTAGTGTGCCGCCACACTACTCAGTCGCATAAGAGCGATTCCGACGAGAAAGATGGCGATTTACCCTGAGGTCGTTGGGAGCCGACCATCCGGACGTGGAACCCGACCCTGTTTGATCTCGTGATCGACGCGACGCAGATGCTTACAGCCGCCTTCGGGTGAGCGCTGCTGCCAGTCGGGACAGGAACACGACTCGTCGACGACGTCAACTTCGTACCGGTTTCCGGACGCGGACTGTACTTCGTAGCGGCCACCTTTCGAGAGGAGCGAGACGTCCATCGCTTCAGCGACGGCACGCGCCGTGCGGGGCTCGAGATCGTCCTGCGACTGTGTGTTCTCGTCGACGACCAGCCGGTCGCGAACGTCGCCCGTTCGGCCCCCGTCGGGAGCGACGGCTTCCGCAGAGCCATTGAGCCGCTCGTGGAGGAGTTCCTCGACCGGCTGGTCTTCCGGCCAGAGGTAATGGACCTCACGGCGCTCGCGATGGTCGTAGGAGCCGCACGCGGCTGCGCTCCCAGTCCAGACACGCCACGCCCCGAGTGCTGCCATCACGTCGACGATGACTCGCGGAACAGCCTCGTGCTTGTCGGGGTAGAACATCCGAAAGCGAGTACATTCCGCCTGCGGCGGAACCGTCTCCCACCACTCGACGTCGTTGTCCCAGCTCTCGTACATCGCCTTGTCCTCCCCGTATCCGACAGTCACGCCGTCAATCTGCGGTATCTCCACCGATGTTTCGTCAGCCTCGTCTTCGAGTAGCCGAAGGACGGCGTACCTGAGATACTCGTGTTCCGGATGGTCCGAAGATTGGGCGACCTGCTCGTGGTGCTCTGCGACTCGCTCTGCCTCGTCGAGAACGGTCGTTAGATATCGGTCGGTCATAGGTCGGTGGAGACAGGA
>NZ_JBNTJX010000083.1:0-1477 GCF_051195075.1 Halobaculum sp. EA56 | reverse complement strand
GCGGAATCGCGTTTTCGCTACAGTCGCAGATACCCTCGAACCCGAGGGGGTTCTCGTAGTCTCCGATCTCGTGATGCAGTCAGACGTGACTGAAACGGAACGGAGATTGGTCGATTCATTTGCGGATGCGTGGGATATGCCGTCCTTGGGTACTGTTGAAGGATACAAAGCTGCTCTCGACGAGACGAGCTTTGAGCTCAAAGCGGTCGAAGATATCACGAAACACAGCGTCGGACGCTTCCGAAAGTGGACGACGCTGTACCTCCAGCTACTCACGAGCCCGCTCCGGGCTCTCATTGAACGACTGTTAGGAGCGTATGATCTCGATCCCCCAGCGATTACTGAGCAGGTACGGAAGGCTCACCACGCGCTGCCGTTCCTGCGACACGTTATCTTCGTTGCGGAACTAGAGACTACTTGACTGCTACTTGCACGGCGCAAGAAAGAATCGGATCGTCACGTCGACGCTTGAGCATCCACGAATTTGGATGGACCTGTGGGGTCTTCACTGCTCGTGATTGTCGTGTGGTGGATCGTGACCCATAGGTTTAGAATTGGTTCAGACTCCAGTATTTATATAGGACACAGATAGGAATCCGTTGGTATACTCGAACGATAGTTCGGGATTGTGAGGTACTAACCGTTGATTGTGGAGTCAGAAAAGCCAAACCGTGCAGCACGGCTCAAATCGCTATGTATCCCGACTTTGGATTGCTAAGAACAAATTGCTTGATTCAGGCCCTCGTACCATTGATGTGGGGTGAAACCGAATGGCAACTGATCCAGTCTGTGGAATGGACGTCGATGAAAGTGATCCGGCGGCCACAGCTGAGTACGACGGTCAGACGTACTACTTCTGTGCCGAGGGCTGCAAGGAGACGTTCACCTCGACACCGGAGGAGTACGTCTAACCGTCACACCCCACACCTGCGTCGTAGCTCCCCCACACCCACCCCCATTCCGCCTTTCGATGACCCAACCAGAACTTGACGACACGGATCGCGAAATCCTCCGTCTTTTAGCGGAGAACGCGAGACGACCCTACAGCACTATTGCTGAGGCTGTAAATCTTTCACCCCCGTCCGTTTCAGCACGCGTCCGTCAGTTGGAGCAAGAAGATGTCATTCGTCGATTCACCGTTGATCTCGACCTCACACAGTACGAAAACCGGATACACGTCATGGTACGCCTCCAGCCTGAGCTCGGAAAGACGGATTCTCTTCGAGAATCGATCCTCGAGACCCCAGCCGTAGAACACGTATTCACAACTGCGGAGGGCGAAATCGTAGCTGTTGCGACGCCGCCGCGGAATACAGTCGGAAACTGGGCGCAGCAATATCTACCACTGACTGACGTGCGGCGATACGACGTACAACTGCTGTCGAACGCTGCTCAATCAGCGTATGCCGAGGGGACTGAATCCGCACTCAAATGTGCAAATTGCGGAACCACTGTCGGTGAAGACGGACTAGCCACC
>NZ_JBNTJX010000082.1:0-1480 GCF_051195075.1 Halobaculum sp. EA56 | reverse complement strand
TACCTCTACGTCGTCGAACTCCCGACGGAGAACCCGTTCGACGAGCCGACCGAGTGGACAGTCAAAGTGAGCGGTCATTCCGCATTCCCGCGCTGGGATGGGCCGACCGAGGAAGCCTTCGAGCGGGCTAGCTGGCAGTTCCACGGCCCGCTTGAGCACGCGCTCGAAGAGCTGGTCGCTGAGCCGGCGTGAACACCGAGGCCGCTTAGATGATGCCGCCGATGACGAGTAGTCCGACGATGAGCAGCAGCGTCGCGACCACGCTCCCCCCGGCCAGCCACTTGTTCTCCATCGCCTTTTCGTGAAGCGGCATTTCGGCGTACTCCTCGCGGAACGCCTCGAGATTCTCCTCGTCGTAGAAGTACTTCGTCTTCAGCGCGAACCGTTCCGTCACCGCACAGCCCGTACAGATCGACTCACCTTCCAGCCGCTCCGTTTTCGTGTGGCTGGTGCAGGCGATCGCCCCGCAGTTCGGACAGTACGTGTACGTTTCGTCGATGCCGCTCGTGTCACAGTGGACGCACCGATGGATGCCGTCCTCGGCGGTCATTCGTGAGGGGCCCGCCGCGTAGTACTCATAGGGATAGGTGTACTTCTGGTGGTCGGTGGTGTGCCGAACCTCGGGAAGGTACACCGGCTCGATCGACTGGACGGAGATGTCCGAGCGGTTCGGCTCGCAGGTCTTGTTGTAGGTGACGTTGTTGTCGCCGGTGTAGGTGACCGTTTTCGTGTGGTGCTGCTGGAGGCGCTCGACGGCCCACTCCTTGTACTCCGTCTGAGTCTGGCCGAACCGCCGCTCCTCGACGTCGTCGAACACCTCTCCGAACTGCTCGGCGTCGAGATCGACCGTCGCGTGGAGGTTCTCGGTGACCAGCGTCGCGACGTCCTCGTCGACGACCTGCGGCTGCCCGCGTTCGGCGTGGGCAACGAATCGCGTCCGATCGTTAATCCGGTGGATGACGCCCACCGACGTCTCGAAGACGACGTTCGTGTCCGCGGTGACCGCCACCACCGGCCGGAACGTCACCGATGAGTGTGGGTCTGGGAGGTCGGCGGCCTCGATGTTCTCGACGTCGCGGAACGCCTCTTCGACGGCCGCGTCGACGTCGGCGGCCGGGTCGTAGGGACGTAGCGTTTCGTCGCAGAGAATCTCGATGCGACCGTTGTAGAGGTCGAGGCCGATCTCGTCGGCGATCTCCCGGAGGTCCTCGCCATCGAGCAGCTCGATTGGATGGGGGTCGTCGTTCTGCTGGAGGCGGTCGGCGTACTCCTGAGCCGGGTTCGTGAACCGGCCGGTCGTGACGACCATCCCGCGTTTGGGGCCGTCGAAGTCGAAGGTCGCGATTGCTGAGTGGAGCTTCTGGACGACCGGCCGTCCGACCGTCCCCGTGTGCTTGCACTCCACGATGATCGCGCGCCGGGTGCCGTCGACGACCTCCTCCATAATAACGTCGCGACCCTCGTCGGCGGTTCGGTCGGC
>NZ_JBNTJX010000081.1:0-1501 GCF_051195075.1 Halobaculum sp. EA56 | reverse complement strand
GCGGAATCGCGTTTTCGCTACAGTCGCAGATACCCTCGAACCCGAGGGGGTTCTCGTAGTCTCCGATCTCGTGATGCGGTCAGACGTGACTGAAACAGAACGGAGATTGGTCGATTCATTTGCGGATGCGTGGGATATGCCGTCCTTGGGTACTGTTGAAGGATACAATGCCGCTCTCGACGAGACGAGCTTTGAGCTCAAAGCGGTCGAAGATATCACGAAACACAGCGTCGGACGCTTCCAAAAGTGGACGACGCTGTACCTCCAGCTACTCACGAGCCCCCTCCGGGCTCTCATTGAACGACTGTTAGGAGCGTATGATCTCGATCCCGCAGCGATTACTGAGCAGGTGAGGAAGGCTCACCACGCGCTGCCGTTCTTGCAACACGCTATCTTCGTTGCGGAAATAGAGGCCACTTGACTGCTACTCGCACGGCGCAAGAACGAATCAAATCGTCATGTCGACGCTTGAGCATCCACGAATTTGGATGGACCTGTGGGATCTTCACCGCCCGTGATTGTCGTGTGGTGGATCGTGACCCATAGATTTAGAATTGGTTCAGACTCCAGTATTTATATAGGACACAGATAGGAATCCGTTGGTATACTCGAAGGATAGTTCGTGATTGTGAGGTACTAATCATTGATTGCGGAGTCGGACAAGCAAAACCGTGCAGCACGGCGCAAATCGCTATGTATCCCGACTTTGGATTACTAAGAACAAATTGCTTGGTTCAGGCCCTCGTACCTATGATGTGGGGTGAAACCGAATGGCAACTGATCCAGTCTGTGGAATGGACGTCGATGAAAGTGATGCGGCGGCCACAGCTGAGTACGACGGTCAGACGTACTACTTCTGTGCCGAGGGCTGCAAGGAGACATTCACCTCGACACCGGAGAATTACGTCTAACCGTCACACCCCTCACCTGCGTCGTAGCTCCCCCCACACCCACCCCCATTCACCCGATCCCCTCACCCCCATTCCGCCTTTCGATGACCCAACCAGAACTTGACGACACGGATCGCGAAATCCTCCGTCTTTTAGCGGAGAACGCGAGACGACCATACAGCACTATTGCTGAGGCAGTAAATCTTTCAGCCCCGTCCGTTTCAGCACGCGTCCGTCAGCTGGAGCAAGAAGATGTCATTCGTCGATTCACCGTTGATCTCGACCTCACACAGTACGAAAACCGGGTACACGTCATGGTACGCCTCCAGCCTGAGCTCGGAAAGACGGATTCTCTTCGAGAATCGATCCTCGAGAGCCCATCCGTAGAACACGTATTCACAACTGTGGAGGGCGAAATCGTGGCTGTTGCGACGCCGCCGCGGACTAGAGTCGGAAACTGGGCGCAGCAATATCTACCACTGACTGACGTGCGGCGATACGACGTCCAACTGCTGTCGAGCGCTGCTCACTCAACGTATGCCGAGGGGACTGAATCCGCACTCAAATGTGCAAATTGCGGAACCACTGTCGGTGAAGACGGACTAGCCACC
>NZ_JBNTJX010000080.1:0-1503 GCF_051195075.1 Halobaculum sp. EA56 | reverse complement strand
GGTCTTGTCCAACACGATGTGGTCGACGTCGGGAAATATCTGGAAGGCGTCACCGGAGCGCATCAGGATGCCGCGGTTCGCCGCCTTCCCGCCACCCCGAATTAGGGCGAGCGGTGTCGCCATCCCAAGCGCACACGGATAGCCGAGGACGAGAACCGCCAAGGCTGCGAACGCCCCGCGCTGGACGTTGGGGGCTGCCCCCCACGCGAGTGGTGCGACCACCCAAAAGAGGAACGAGAGCGCGGCGATCGTCAAGACGCCGGGGACGAAATACTTGAGCACGCGGTCGGCGAGCTGGATGATGCCGGGCTTCATCGCCCGCGCCTCCTCGATCTCGCGGGCGACCTGGTTTAGGAACGCGTCCTCCCCGGTTGCAGTTACTTCGATGAGCAGCGTCCCGGTCTCGTTGACGCTGCCACCGATCACCGCGTCGCCGGCGGCCTT
Source organism: Halobaculum sp. EA56 (assembly GCF_051195075.1). NCBI lineage: Archaea > Methanobacteriati > Methanobacteriota > Halobacteria > Halobacteriales > Haloferacaceae > Halobaculum > Halobaculum sp. EA56. Next base: position 1,059 of record NZ_JBNTJX010000080.1, on the reverse strand, counting down.
CTCTTCGGGAATGGACTCGCCGGTAGCGACCGACTCGTCGACCATCGATTCGCCCTCGACGACCGTGCCGTCGACGGGGATGTTTTCGCCGGGCTTGACGCGGACGCGATTGCCAACGTCGAGGTCGTCGACAGGGACCTCCTCGACATCACCGTCATCACTGACGCGGCGTGCCGTGTCGGGCTGGAGGTCGAGAAGGCCTTGGACGGCTCGGGAAGCTCGCGTGCGGACGATGAGGCTGGTGTACTCCGAAAGGATGTGATAGGTGGTGATGAACACGGAGACGGCGAAGAAGTGAACGGTCGGGAAGCTCGGGAAGACGAACAGGCCAAGCAGTCCACCCACGAGTCCGGCGAACGCGCCCGCTTCCAGGAGGACGTGCTGGTTGAAGATACCCCGGCGCACGCTCTGGAAGGCTTTCTCTTTGATATAGCGGCCGGCCCCGAACATCGTCCCGAGTGCCAGCCCCAGAGTCACCAGATCCATCCCGAGAGATGTTGACTCGAAGCGCCCCATCACGAAAATCATCCATCCCATCAGGGCAGCGATAACGATGGATGCGCCACCGGTGATGAGGAGGCGACGCTTGCCGTCGGAGAGTTCGGCCTGCTGTTGCTCGTACCGCTTCGCTTTGTCAGGGTCGCGGATGGTGTACCCGAGGTCTCGGAGCGTGTCCTTTACCTCGACCTCGCTCAGCAGGTCGTCGTCGTATTCGACGAGAACTTCCTCGTGGGCGAGACTCACGTCGACGTCCTCAACGCCGTCGGTTCGACTGTAGGCCTTCTTGATGCTCTCGGCACAGAACGAGCAGGACATCCCCCCGACGTTGAATTGGTCGTGTGTCGTTCCCATCGTACCTGTTGGTTATCGTGCGACGCGGATAACCATTATGACGAGAGTTATAGCGGTCTCGATATCATACTACCACTGTCGTTGGAATGGCGTTACTCTTACTGTCGTTGTCCGTCTATGTCGTCACAAGAATGGCGCTCCTCGAATCTGACGTGCCGATCCGCGAAGTCGTGACGACGGACCCGGAGAAAGCGAAGGCACTGGAGA
>NZ_JBNTJX010000079.1:0-1530 GCF_051195075.1 Halobaculum sp. EA56 | reverse complement strand
AGCCTCTACGGGGTGTCGGGGTGGGATCGATTCCGCCTGTACGACAAGGACAACGCCGCCGCGATCACGGCGATGGGGCGGCGCGTGATCGAGTTCACCGAGGAAGCGGCCCGCGAGATCGACCACGAGGTGACGTACGGGGACAGCGTAACCGGTAACCGGCCCGTCGTCGTTCGGGATCCGGATGGCCGAGTTCGGATCACGCCGATCGAAGACCTGTTCGCGCGCTCCGAGCGGAAGGACGACCTCCTCATCACGGCAGACGGTGGTCCAGTCGGGGGTACCTCCGTCGGGAAAGACCGCGGTACGCTCGCCGGGTGGGAGGCGCTCTCGCTCGCGGAGAACGGCGAGCCGGAATGGCAGACGATAGACGAGGTGGTCAGACACGAGGTCGACGAGTCGGTCGTCAGACTCCAGCACAAGTTCGGGGAATCGACGACGACTCGCGATCATTCGTACATCACGAACAGGGACGGCTCGTACGTCGAAGCGACACCCGAGGAGGTAGGAGAGCCGCTTCGGATTCCCGGGATCCCGGACGTCGACTCGGTGGACACGATCGATGTGTACGACGTACTCGACGGGTACACTCGGGAGTATCAGGACGGTCGAAGTGTCGGCGCCGACAACGCCGTCACAAAGACGAAATCGATCCACGCGGACGACGAGCACGTCTGGTTCGGCCACGAGAACCACGGCCAACTCGACTCCACGGTGAAGGTCCAGCGGTACATCGATGTCGACGGGGATGACGGGCGGGCGCTCGTCCGCCTGCTCGCCGCATACGTCACCGAGGGAAGTGCGTCCACAGTCGAGACGACCGATTCGAAGTTCGGTGTGAGTATCTCGGAATCCCGACGTGAGTGGCTCGAAGGGCTCAAGCGCGACTACCAACGGCTGTTCGATAACGCGACCACATCGATTATCGAAGCAAACAGCTCCGACGAGCGGACTATCAACTACGAAACTGCTGCCGGCGATACAGCGGTGACCTACGACGATCGAACGAAGAAGCTCCAAATGATGAACGAACTCTCGGCGGTCTTTTTCCGGGAGTTCGCGGGACAGACCTCCCGGGGTAAACAGATCCCCTCGTTCGTCTTCCACTTGTCGGATGGCCTTCAGGAACTGTTCCTCGACGTACTCATCGAGGGAGACGGTTCACGAGAGTTCCCCCGTTACTCGGAAGAGTACTGCGAACGGAACTTCGACTTCGAGACGACGAGTCGCGAACTCGCGGCCGGCCTCTCGACGCTGCTGACCCAGCGGGGCCGCAAACACTCGCTGAAGTATCGCGACAGCAAGGGCTCGTACACCGTCCGGACGTGTGACTACTACCGGGGCGGACGTGAACCACAGCTCACAGAGGTCGACTATGACGGGTACGTCTACGACCTCAGTGTCGCGAAGAACGAGAACTTCGTCGATGGTGTCGGTGGTATCGTGCTTCACAACACCGACAGCATCATGCTCGCGCTCGGGAGCGACATCTCCACCGAGCAGGCGATCGAGCAGTCCTTCGGGATAGAG
>NZ_JBNTJX010000078.1:0-1626 GCF_051195075.1 Halobaculum sp. EA56 | reverse complement strand
TCGTTATCCCGTCGAGGCGGACGGCCTCCGTCATGTCACCGGGCGTTTCGGCGGGGACGGGATAAACGGCGCGTTTCACACGGAGACGGCCGTCCCTCCCCGACAGCCGGTATGTCGGGCGGTTTCTCCGTTCTATCGGCCGCCGCGGTTACCGCTAGTGTCCCACTACGGCGAAATATGGACTGGATAGCTATTTCTTGGCTGTGAATAGCTTTACTCGGGTATCTCTTGCACGTCAGCGTGCTGAGCACGGATCCGCCTCGACGACGGACTGCGGGAGCATCGACCGGCGAGCCGGCACGGGCGGCCGACGGAGGGACCGTTCGTGGAGTCTAACCTCGCAGGATCCGCGCTCGCCCTGCTAGTCGTTCTCACCGCCGTCAGCGGGGCGGTCGTGGCGACGACCGGAACACCCATCGCCGTCCCCGGCCCGGGCGCACAGGCGCAACAGGAACAGCAGGCGCAACCGGGTCCGCCGAACACCTGCCCGGACGGGACCGAGTTGCTCGCCAAGTACGAGTGGAACAAGAGCGTGGATAACGGTAGTTTCGTCCCCGAGGGTAGCCCGAACGGGGTAGCGATATCCAATGTGAGCACGGACGATGACGGCGAACCGACATCGTTCAACTGGACTTCGGATCAGGAGGTCGAGGTCGTCCAGGTGAAGGGCGGACTGACCGTCGATCAGTACCCCGGCGGGACGAGCGGCTTCGTCGACTTCGGGACCAGCCCGGCGATCAGCAACGTAATTTTCTGCGTCTCGACCGAGACGCCGACCGACACCCCGACCGAGACACCAACAGACACCCCGACCGAGACACCAACAGACACCCCGACCGAGACGACGACAACGGCTACGACCGAAGAGCCCGATGTCGTCTACTGGCAGGTCGACTTCGGGGCGGGCGAGCGTCCGCCGGACCCGCCGTCCTACTGGCCGAACGACCTCATGGCGGCGTTAGGCAACTCCAGGGAGGGTGTCACGAACAACCCATCGGTACTGAGACAGGAAAACGAGAGCCAGTTGGGGGCCGTCGTCATCGTCGACAAGTCGTTCCAGTTCGACGACGAGAACGACCCGACGTCGGTGACCGTCGAGTTCAGACTCCCCGAGGGTGCCGACACACGGACGCTGCACCTCGCCTCGTTCGTCCTGCCGGGACCGTTCGACGAGGACGAGATCGACGAGCAGGAGCTGTTCGACGTCGAGAGCATCACCATCGAGGGCGGCGAGACCGCCAGTCTGACCGTGTCGATCCCGCAGCCTTCGACGACCAGCGAATCGATCGCGTGGACGCCGGGGGTGCAACTCCTCGGCGTCGGTGGCGGGTCGGTTGCGCTACTGATCTCGCGTCGGCGCCGAATCGACTGAGCGGGGTACTCAGGCCCGCGGAGGTCGCTTCGACCCCGCCGTTCCGGGACGGGACCGCGGCGCGCGATCGGGACCGACCGCCACAGGCTATCGTTCGTGGCCCGGGGCCGTCGAGCGGAGATCCCGCCGCGCGGCCTCAGACGTTGCTCGGGTCCTGGGGGACCGAGATCTCGCCGGCGACGATGGCCTCGCGCGACGACTGGATCTCCGAGGTCACGTCGTCGGGGATCTGGTCGCCGAGTTCGGTGCCGTAG
>NZ_JBNTJX010000077.1:0-1841 GCF_051195075.1 Halobaculum sp. EA56 | reverse complement strand
GAACTGACCGTCCACCGGGAGGGGGAGGCCGGCGAACGCGCGGTCGAGGTGGACCTCGCCGAGCGGCCCGGGACCGCAGGCACCGTATCGGTGCGGTAGTCCGGCGCGCGCGACGGTTCTCACCGAGAGATCGATTTGCCATCGATTCCGGCCGTACTAAGTCGATGAAAGCAGAAAGAAAAGTATGAACAAACCACCCGCGATAGTCAGGGTCGTCCTGTATGTGGCACTGCTGTACACGCTGGTGGTGGTTACGCTCTGGTTAGTGGAGCTAATTTAGAAGGAGATATCCACCTCGTCAACCGAGACATACCCGTTGTTGGTAGGAGGATTGAAATCCACTACCGAGGCGGCTCCGATGTCGTAGCTATGGGACAATTCAGAAGTGGACTTGATATGTACCCCGTACGTGTGGCCGGCTTCGAGTTCGACCAACAGCGAATCGTTGTAGGAGTACTGTATCCCAGCGTCGTTGTAGTCCGACTTCTTGAAGATGGTTTCGTCGTAGCGCTCGTTGTCGGTCTCGTCCTCGACGATCAGTTCCACCTGTTCGAAAATAGCTCCCTCATTGTATTCCATCGACCCCTGAAGATAGCCACGCGCGGTGAACGTTGCGAGTTCCTCTCCACTCGAATCTTCGACCTGAATCGCTCGTCCTAAGTACGCCCACGCGGTGCAGGTCCCTGCGCCACCAGCACACCCGACACCAGTATAGATGTCGTTTTCAGAGGTACTGAAATCGGCGGACGCATTCGGCTCAGCCAGAGTTCCGTTTATTTCTGTATACTTGTCACCATACTTCATTTGACTGATCGTCGTGTCAGATCCAAGATAGACAGATTTAGTTCCGAATCCCATCTCAAGCACCTCCGTTCTGAGAGGCGGACTCGCGCATATTCTGGAACATCGAGCGGCGCGCCTTTAGTTTGAGACGAAGCTGGTATCCGGGGGGTGTAGGTCTGCCAGGATCGACTTCGAGCTCGCTGAGGAGCGACTCATCGCTCAGTGCCTGTCCGTTTGTGGAGAACAGCGCCGCTGCACCACCTCCAGCGATCCCCAGCTGTATCGATTTTAGAACGCTTCGACGATGGATTCGTGGGTTCGTTTCTTCACCCATATTTCATCCTATCTCGCGCATAATAAATATCTTGTGGTAAAATAATATTACAAACGGTAAAATGGATCTGGTAAAGAGAGTTGCCAGAGGAGATTGAATCACACTCCGCTCACTCCCCGCGCGGCACCGCGACCGCGCCGACGCCGAACGCGACGACCGCCAGCGCCGACAGGATCGCGAGGTTCGCGCCCGCGCTCAGCCCCGCAAGCCCGCCGCCCTCGGGCGCCGCGAACGTGAGCGCGCGTACCCCCCGCGAGAAGTACGTCAGCGGCGAGAGGTTCACGGCCGGGAGGAACCACGCCGGCAGGAGGTCCGGCGGGACGAACGTGTCCGAGAGGAACAGCAGCGGCAGCGCGACCGAGTTCGAGGCGGCGATGACGCCGTCCTGGGTGTCCGACACCCGGCCGAGCACCGAGCCGACCCCGCAGAAGAGCACGACCCCGAGGACGACGAACGGGACGAGCAGGAGCAGGTCCGCGGAGACGGGGATGCGCGCGCCGGTGACGAGGGTGACGAGCGCGAACACGAGCAGCGACGCGAGGCCGATCACCCCGACGTTGACCAGCGTGTGCGCGAACAGCCACTCCCCGCGCGTCAGCGGCGTCGTCGCCAGCTTCTCGAAGCGGTGGCCGTCGCGGTGGCGGGCGATCTCCGAGCCGACCCGCGACAGCGGCGTGAACAGCACGACGGTGGCGAGGTAGCCGGGGAGGTAGTAGGCGTCCGG
>NZ_JBNTJX010000076.1:0-1892 GCF_051195075.1 Halobaculum sp. EA56 | reverse complement strand
AGCCGCAGTTGTGGTGCACCATCGGCACCGACGACGAGCAGGAGCGCTTCGAGAAGAAGGAGTACGTCCCCCACTGGTTGGAGGTCGACACCATCGAGGCAGAGGCGCTCGACGTCGTGAAGGCCGGCGGCGACCTCACCGTGTAAACTACCCCACCCTACTTCGCTCGGTCTGAGGACCTCGCTTCGTTGCGGGTGGGGCTTTCGCGTGGACTCCCGCTCTGGCCGGAATCCCCGGCAGGAGGCTCATATCCCCCGTTCACGTTCACCATCCCGCGATTCAAGCGCACGCCTACGGGTGCGCCTCCGCCGTCCCCAGTCTGGTTCCGGCGGAGATACCGCAGTCCGATGTTTTTCGCCGCGTTGTAGTCGGCGTGGTTCTCGTAGCCGCATTTCAGACACGCGAACGCCTCGCCGTCGCGGTTGTCCGGGTGGGTGTACCCGCAGTGTGAGCAACGGCGTGACGTGTTCTCCGGGTCCACTTGCTCCACGTCGATGCCGTGGAGTTCGGCCTTGTATTCGACGTACTCGTACAACCGCTCGAAGGCCCACTTGTGCCCCCACGAGGCTCCCGAGAGGCGGTCGCGGATGCCGGTCAACTCCTCGAATGCGATGACCGTACAACCGTTTTCGGCGGCTTCTTCGATGATGCCGTTCGCAATCCGGTGGAGCATCAGTTTGAACCGTCCCGTCTCTTTCCGTCCGACTGCCTGTATATTCTCGTGGGCGTGACGCGACCCACACTGCTGGAGCGATGCACGTCGTTGTTCGTATTCCCGTCGCCAGTGGTCGAACTCGTTCCCGCTCCAGAACGTCCCTGTCGAAGTGGCAGCGAGTTGGTTCACGCCGAGGTCAACGCCGAGGACTGTGCTGTGCCCGGTCGTTGCCTGTTCCGGCGTGTCGGACTCCACCTCCGCCTTTGTGCGAAGATGAAGGAACCACTCGCCGTCCTTGTGGTGTAGTTCCGCACCCGTCACCTCGTAGTCGTCGTTGTCAAGATACCGACTGTGTGGCGTGTCGCGGTCCTCGTCGGGCAGGACGTACTCGACTTCGATGCGTCCGTCAACGGTCGCCAGCGACACGTACTCGTCGTGGAAGGTCGCACACCGCTTGTCGTAGACGGCAGTTGGTTGCGAGAAGTGTGGTTTGCCAGCGTACTCGCCCTGTTTCCACCTGGCGACGACGCCCTGAACGGCGTCGGCGGCCTTGTTGCGAGCGTTCTGGACGAGGTTGGCGTGCAACCGCGTCTGGTCACGCACGTCGTCGTAGGTTTCTTCCTGCAACTGTGCCTTGCTGGTCGTCTTGTATTCGCCCTGCCAAGCGTGGTCAACGACGTAGTTGGCGGCCCACAGAAACTCATCGACTGTTTCGCGGAAGAGTGCGGCGTCGTCGCTGTCCACATCGAGTTTGACCGGGACAGTGCGCCGCACCTCCATACGTCAGATGCGCCCTTGATCGTTTATTAATATTGAGGAGAAAAGGCGGCAACAATTCGTGGAATGTGCCGGAGGTGTCGGCTTCCTCTCCGGCCTACTCGTTCGTGGTTCGAAAACATCCGATTTTCGTCATCACGAAAGACCTCCGGTCTTTCGAACGACTTCGCTCGCTCCTTGAGGCCCGAGGCTCCGCCTCGAATACGCTGGGCCGCCCGGCGCTCCGCCCCGGTCCCGCCCCCGCTCAGCTCCCGTCGCCGCTCTCGTTCCCGTTCCCGCTCCCGGTTCCCCCGTCGGCGTCGCGTAGTTCCGACGCCGACGGCAGTTCGGACTCAGTCACCCGGTACACCGTCACCGTCTGCGTCGACGCGGCCTCGACGCGCTCGATCCCCCGGATCGACCCGAAGTCGATCAGGCCCCGCCCCTCGTAGCGCTCGCGCTCGGCCGGGCCGACCCAGAC
>NZ_JBNTJX010000075.1:0-1903 GCF_051195075.1 Halobaculum sp. EA56 | reverse complement strand
CGAGCCCCCATGAAACAACGAGAGCTCTCCGTGCTAATGGCCGCCCTGTTCGTGACGAGCCTAGTCACGGGTCTCGTCACTGCAAGCCCGCCACGGCCAGGCACGGAGGGGAATGGGCTCACTGGGAATGAATCAGCGACGCTTTGGTCTCGTGACGCGGACAACTACATCACCCAGGAGGAGTACCAGCAGCGATACGGCGAGAGCCGGACCGCGATGCACCAACTCGCAAACGGGACGGACATCACGTTCACGCGCCCGCCGGCGACAGCTGCAACGTGGACGCGAAACGATTTCGCTGATCTCGAAGCCGGTGGGTCGGATACGTCCGTGCATCCGCGCCACGCGTCGCTCGAAGATGGCGTGTTTATCGAGGACGCCCACGCCACAGTGTTCGCAGTGCAGCCGTCGACGCGAGGTCACTTGGAGTCGGGTGAGACCCCGCTCTATATCGCGCCGAACGGCACGATGCGGGGGTTCGTCGACTATCGCGTTCGCGTCCCGAACGGAAGCTCCTCGGGGAACAGGACGATCGAGTGGTCGCTCGCGAGCAACGAGGTCGAGGAGGTTCGATTGCAGAAGGACGGCGAAACCATTGTCGAGCGCGACGGCTCGCACACGCCGGCCCTCGACTACCAGATCGAGGACGACTGGAGTGCAAACCTCACACTCGAAGCCGAGATCAGCGTCCGGCTGAAGAAGACCACGCGAATCGACCGAGGCGACGAGACCGATGTTGAGGTCACGTACCGAACCGAGTCGCTCAACGTCTCGGATTCGATCGCTGTCGAGATCTACGACCTCTCGGCGTACCCCTACTACGCCGAGTATCCCAATGGTGACGCCGGTGTGGCTATTTTCCAGTCTCGACCGTGGCAGGGGTACACGCTGACGGAGAATGGAAGCGCACGAGTGCGTGGCGTCTGGCGGTTCTACACCGCTCGGAACACCAACTGGGATACGCTCGTCAGGTCGAACCGGACCGACAGCGCCACCGTCGAGTCGGATGCGATTCCTGTCTATGTTCACGCGTACCCGTCGCGAATCGGCCCGCGTGCCGAACCAGTTCGCGATGGCCCAGAGATCATCGACACCTGGGGAACTGACCGACCGTCTCCGGACGGCACTCTCGGTGAGAACATCAACATCGACATCGTCAACCAGTCGTACACGACGACGTACGGTGTTGCGGTTCGCGCGGAGAACGTCGACCGCGACGCGCTCCAGGTAGCGGGGATCGTGCGGGGCGTGAACGCCTCGATTGTGGCACCTGACGCTGGCTCAGAGCGGCAGCTCCGGCGCAGTAATCTGACTGTTGAGGTTCTCCAGCAGAACGAAAGTCAGGCCACACTCCGCATCGAACTCCGAGACAACGAGACCGGCGCCCCAATCGTGCTCAGCGATCCCGACCGACGATATCCAATCGGTGGGAACACTCGCAACGGGTACATCACCATCGCGGAGCAACGCGTCGAGACCAACGCCTCCGGGGTGGCGATCGTGACGATCGACGAGCCGGGCATCTACACGGCTCGGTACCACCCAGGCTCGTGGCTCGGGCACGACCCCGCATATGTGAGTGCGACGGCAACTGCTCGCTGGCACCCGCTCGGCACCATCGACGGTTGGTTCGCCTTCATTTTCGAGGTCGGCTGGCAGCTCATCCCGTTTCTTGTGATGTTCTACGCAGGCAAGCGGCTCCTCCGAATGCTCGGTCCAGACGACATCTTCCAACGGAACCCATAGTCATGACTAGAAACCACCCACAGATCAGTCGGCGAACCGCCCTCCGAACAGTCGCAGGTGCTGCCCTCGTGAGCGTCGCGGGCTGTCTGAACGACAATGGCGGTTCTGGGACGCCTGGTGACGGAACGACCTCTCCAGATGGCAACGGCCCACTCAC
>NZ_JBNTJX010000074.1:0-1903 GCF_051195075.1 Halobaculum sp. EA56 | reverse complement strand
CGAGCCCCCATGAAACAACGAGAGCTCTCCGTGCTAATGGCCGCCCTGTTCGTGACGAGCCTAGTCACGGGTCTCGTTACTGCAAGCCCGCCACGGCCAGGCACGGAGGGGAATGGGCTCACTGAGAATGAATCAGCGACGCTGTGGTCTCGCGACGCGGACAACTACATCAGCCAGGAGGAGTACCAGCAGCGCTACGGCGAGAGCCGGACCGCGATGCACCAACTCGCAAACGGGACAGACATCACGTTCACGCGCCCGCCGGCGACAGCTGCAACGTGGACGCGAAATGATTTCGCTGATCTCGAAGCCGGTGGGTCGGATACGTCCGTGCATCCACGCCACGCGTCGCTCGAAGATGGCGTGTTTATCGAGGACGCCCACGCCACGGTGTTCGCAGTGCAGCCGTCGACGCGAGGTCACTTGGAGTCGGGTGAAACCCCGCTCTATATCGCACCGAACGGCACGATGCGGGGGTTCGTTGACTATCGTGTTCGCGTCCCGAACGGAAGCTCTTCAGGGAACACGACAGTCGAGTGGTCGCTCGCGAGCAACGAGGTCGAGGAGGTTCGATTGAAGAAGGACGGTGAAACCATCGTCGACCGCGACGGCTCGCACACGCCGGCCCTCGACTACCAGATCGAGGATGACTGGAGTGCAAACCTCACGCTTGAAGCCGAAATCAGCGTCCGGTTGAAGAAGACCACGCGAATCGACCGAGGCGACGAGACTGATGTCGAGGTCACGTATCGTACCGAGTCGCTCAACGTCTCGGACTCGATCGCCGTCGAGATCTACGACCTCTCGGCGTACCCCTACTACGCCGAGTATCCCAATGGTGACGCCGGTGTGGCTATCTTCCAGTCCAGACCGTGGCAGGGGTACACGCTCACGGAGAATGGAAGCGCACGAGTGCGTGGCGTCTGGCGGTTCTACACCGCTCGGAACACCAACTGGGACACGCTCGTCAGGTCGAACCGGACCGACAGCGCTACCGTCGAGTCGAATGCGATTCCGGTCTATGTTCACGCGTACCCGTCGCGGATCGGCCCGAGAGCTGAACCAGTTCGCGATGGCCCAGAGATCATCGACACCTGGGGCACTGACCGACCGTCTCCGGTCGGCACGCTCGGCGAGAACATCAACATCGACATCGTCAACCAGTCGTACACGACGACGTACGGCGTCGCAGTTCGCGCGGAGAACGTCGACCGCAACGCGCTCCAGGTAGCGGGGATCGTACGGGGCGTGAACGCCTCGATTGTGGCACCTGACGCTGGCTCTGAGCGGCAGCTCCGGCGCAGTAATCTGACTGTTGAGGTCCTCCGGCAGAACGAAAGCCAGGCCACACTCCGCATCGAACTCCGGGACAACGAGACCGGCGCACCAATCGTGCTCAGCGATCCCGACCGACGATATCCAATCGGTGGGAACACTCGCAACGGCTACATCACCATCGCGGAGCAGCGCGTCGAGACCAACGCGTCCGGAGTGGCGTTCGTGACGATCGACGAGCCGGGTATCTACACGGCTCGGTACCATCCGGGTTCGTGGCTCGGGCACGACCCCGCGTATGTGAGTGCGACGGCAACTGCTCGCTGGCACCCGCTCGGCACCATCGACGGTTGGTTCGCGTTCATTTTCGAGGTTGGCTGGCAGCTCATCCCGTTTATTGTGATGTTCTACGCTGGCAAGCGGCTCCTCCGAATGCTCGGTCCAGAAGACATCTTCCAACGGAACCCGTAGTCATGACTAGAAACCACCCACACATCAGTCGGCGAACCGCCCTCCGAACAGTCGCAGGTGCTGCCCTCATGAGCGTCGCTGGCTGTCTGAACGACAATGGCGGTTCTGGGACGCCTGGTGACGGAACGACCTCTCCAGATGGCAACGGCCCACTCAC
>NZ_JBNTJX010000073.1:0-1915 GCF_051195075.1 Halobaculum sp. EA56 | reverse complement strand
ATGAGCACCGATAAGAAGCGCGTGCAGTTTCGGGCCCCCGATCGGCTCATCGACCGGGCCGACGCACTGGCCGCAGTCCTCGGGGAAGACCGAACAGACGTCCTCGTGACCGCGCTTCGGGAGTACCTCCAAGACGCCGCTCACGACGACGCACTCACCCAAGAGATCGCCGCCGCCTATTACGACGACGAGATCACCTTCGAGCAACTCAAAGCACTCGTCGGCGCCGAGGAGGCGGCAAACCTCCGAGTGTTGAAACAGCAGCTGGACGAGGACTTCATCGACGAGGTCGCCGACGCATAGATGTCGCGACTTATCGCAGACGCCTCCGCCCTCGTGAGTCTCGGAATCGTTACTGACGACGATCCCGATCCACTCGCACTCTGTCTCTCCCGGTACGAGGTCGTCGTCCCAACGGCGGTCATCGATGAACTCCAAGAGATCGCCTCCTACGATGACGTCCATGGACACGCCGCGTCTGCCGTACTCGACCAAGCAGAGTCATTCACGACACAGTCGGTGGACCTCGATGCCGAGTTCCCCCTCGATGACGGTGAGAACGCGGCGGTCACGCTCGCGAACGATCTCGATGCTGCGCTCTTCCTCTGTGACGAGTTCAACCAACTTGGCTTGATCCACGCCTCACTCGCTGATACCCGACTCGTCACGACACCAACGCTGCTCTCGGTTTTGGTTCGAACTGAACACCTATCAGCTGCCGATGCGCGGCTGCTCCTCGATGCGATTAGCGACGCCCGTAGCTGGGGCGTGAACAGTTACGTGCAGCGAGCTCGCTCATTGCTCAAGGAGCCCTGACACCGTAGAGGATACTTCGAAGTGAACAGAAATGTCCGATAACGACGCTCTCTACGACGTTCGTGAACGAACGAAGAATCCCGAGCACGCATCAGTTGATGACGTGGTCGAACTCATCCTCGAGCGCGCACAGCATCCCCGGACGGAGCACCGGGATGCACATCTCGACGAGATGATGGCGACTGTCGTCGACAGGTACGGGACCGATCCCATCCGCACCGTCGTTCACCGCGTCCTCGTCGACGGCACGCCTTTCCGGACCGCTACTCACGGCCTCGAAATGTCCAACGTCAACGGTGTTCGTATCGGGACGACCGCTGGCCAGTTCCTTACAGAATTGAACGCGCAGCACGACGATTGAACCCGACGTGAGCGAGTCTCGTCTCCCGAGCACCGATGTGCAAGCTCTGTGCAAACGCCGAAACGGTTATGCGTCTATGTGCAGAACTTGCACATAGAATGAGCGCAAGTGACGATCCCCGGCGGGTTCACTTCCAGTCGCCGGAGTACCTCGTCGACCGGCTGGATGCCATCGCCGATCTCTTCGACAAGGACCGGACAGATCTCCTCGTCGAGGCCATCCGCGAGTACATCGAAGACACGGCCGACAGCGAGACGTTCCAAGAGCTGGTCGCGACGAAGTACTACGACAACCAGCTCGAGTTCGAGACGGTCAAGCAACTGGTCGGCGCCGAGACCGCCCAGCGACTCCGTCTCCTCAAAGCGGATCTCGAGGACGAACCTCTCGATCTTGCTGCGCCCGACGACGTCGACGTCTACGATGGGGATGTGACGACGGTCGACACCGCGGTCGACGACGATCGATGAGCGGTCCACGGCTGCGAACAGTCGTCGCCGATACGAGTGCGCTCGTCAGTCTCGCGGTGCCCCGTGCGGATGCAGCGGTCGGGTCCGACGTTCCGGACCCGTTCCAGTACCTGCTCATCTCCTGTGACGTGGTCGTCCCTCTGGAAGTAGTCGAAGAACTCCGCGACATCACGCAGTATCAGGATATCCACGCCGCTGCGGCGAGTAACGTCCTCGCGGCCCGTGGCCACTATACGGTCGAAGATCCGTATGCGCGCGAGGATACCCCGGA
>NZ_JBNTJX010000072.1:0-2120 GCF_051195075.1 Halobaculum sp. EA56 | reverse complement strand
CACACGCTATTCGTCATCGGCAAACTGTTCACGACCGCGTTAGCACTGGTCATCGCATATCAGGCCTATCGCGGGTACCAACGACATCACACGCAGTTACTCCTGTACGTCGCCGCCGGCTTCGCATTGGTCGGGCTTGGCGGCCTCCTTGAAGGCGTCCTCTTCGAACTCCTCCAGGTGTCGATCTTCGAAGCAGGATTCGTCGCAGCACTCGTCACCGCAGCCGGGATGCTGTCTATCCTCTACGCCCTGTATGCCCCGAATCCATAAGGATTCAGGACGCCCATTCGACAAGCGGCCTCTGCGCGTCGTGCCCGGTTCGAAGCCGCTACTGTTCGGACTCCCCTCGTTCTCGATAGTGTAGCGTCGCAGTGGGAGTTATATCCATATCGGTCGTACCATATCGTATGATTCGAACACTCGTCGGTGTCCTCGGCGCTATCTCAGCGCTGTTCCCGGACGAAATCGTCGAGCTCTTCGAGAAACTCGCCATTTCGAATCCAGACGAGGGAACAGTGAGAGGGTGGATACGTCCAGCAGTCCGGTCGGAGGGTGTTCTGATAGCTGCGCTTTCACTCTTTAACGGGCGAGCATACGCATTGCTGATGAATCTTACCGGCGTGTTCGGTGCGATAGTCCTCTTATTTCCCGACCTGTATCAGAGATTTGCCACCGCGTTCCTGTACGAGCGTCCAGAGTCGATAGAATGGAACGAGCGATTCCGCTTGGGCATTCGGGCTATCGGCGCACTCTATGTCTTTTTAGCGGCGAAGACGTACAGAGAGCGTCACAACGATACTTGAGCCACCTCGCTATTGACACCTGGCGCATCCGATGTCTAGTTCGTTACGGCCGCAGGTATCACTTTGAATCTAAAGTTTGAGCCCCACGATATCAGTATGATCGAAGGGGAAATCCGCTAAAGAGAGGAGGCCGTGTGTATCCCTGTATGACGACGACGATCATCGTGGAAGGCATGACGTGCGGTCACTGTGAGCAGACGGTCGAAGAGGCCCTCGAAGAGGTATCCGGCGTGACTGACGTGACCGTCGACAGGGAGAGCGAACAGGCGAGCGTCGATGGTGAGGCAAATGTCACAGCTCTCGTGGAGGCCGTCGAAGACGCCGGGTACACCGCTTACGCCTGAGAATCGCGCGGACCACTCCGAGACAACGGCCAACCGTTGTCTTTGAAGCTTCGCTACGCTGGTCCTGCTGTACAGTTCAGTGGGGAAGATTCAGGGGGCCAGCGGATCCACCTCTACAGAGAATATGGGCTATGGACGACCACAAAGATACAAATGAGAATCCCCCTGGAGGGGAACACCAGCAGGACGACAGCAGTCACCAGCACGAACACGGCGAGCAGGATGAATCGGACGCCGAGTCGGACGAGCAGCGGGTAGAACAGGAGCTACTGGAAGAAGAGGCACACCCTGCTGCGGAGAGTGAGACAGTGCTCGACGAGCAGCACGAGCACGCTGGACACGAGGGCGAAGGACACGACCACGGTTCCCATGAGAGCCACGGTGAGGGGCATGGCGGGATGCACGAGGGCCACGAGCAGATGTTCCGCCGGCGCTTCTTCGTCTCGACGCTCCTGTCGATCCCAGTCCTGCTATACAGCGAAATGCTGCAGGAGTGGCTCGGGTTCTCCGTCCCCGCGTTCCCGGGCAGCGAGTGGATCAACCCCGTCTTCGCGGTCATCGTCTTCGCGTACGGTGGGATGCCGTTCCTCCAGATGGCGGTACCGGAACTGAAAGATCGGTCGCCGGGGATGATGACGCTCATCTCGATGGCGATCACCGTCGCGTTCGTCTACAGCCTCGCGAGCGTGGTCTTCCCGACGCAGTCGGCGTTCTTCTGGGAACTCGTCACCCTGATCGACATTATGCTGCTGGGGCACTGGATCGAGATGCGGTCGGTGCGACGGGCCTCGAGTGCGGTCGACGAACTGGCGAAGCTGATGCCGGACACCGCCGAGCGGATTACCGACGGCGGCGACACTGAGGAGGTCCCGGTGAGTGAACTCTCCGAGGGCGACCTCGTACTCGTCCGGCCGGGTGCGAGTGTCCCTGCTGACGGCGTCGTCGAAGAGGGAGACTCCGACGTCAACGAGTC
>NZ_JBNTJX010000071.1:0-2220 GCF_051195075.1 Halobaculum sp. EA56 | reverse complement strand
AGCGACGCGTGCGCGACCTGCGCGGCCAGCTTCCCGGTCCCCATCCCCAGGTCCGTGCGGACGACGACCGCCTGCTTCAGGCTCATACGTCGCCGTCGGCGGGGGCGGCGGAAAGCGCTTCGGGAGCGGGGCGGCGGGGTGGACCGAGACGGGACGGGAGGGCTGACCGACGGTCCGCCCGCCGGGACGGCGTCCGCTGTCCCGGCCTAGCCGAACAGCCCGGTCAGAAACCCGCCGCTGTCGTCGTCCCGCTCGTCGCGCTCCCCCCCGTCGGCGGAGACCCCCTCGGCGTCGGCGTCGGCGGCGGCCTCCAACCGCGGGATCACCTCGTCGGTGGTGGCGGTCTCGTGGGCGATGAAGCCGTAGTTGGTGAGCGCGGCCTGGAGCGCCTCCTCGCCGGCGGCCGCGGTGGCGTCGGTGACGGTCAACACCTCGAAACCGTTCTCGACGGCGTCCCGCAGGTGCGACTCGACGCAGAGGTTCGCGCTCATCCCCGCCAGCACGATGGTGTCGATGCCGCGCTGACGGAGTTGGATCCCGGCGTCGTTGCTCCAGAACCCCGAGAGCTGCTTGTGCGGCGAGAGCACGAACGTGTTGTCGTCCGGTTCGAGTTCGGGGACGAAGTCGGCGCCGTCGCCGGCGACGTCGAACATCCGCGTGTCGAACATGATCTCGTCGATCGTGTTCAGGTGCTGCCACTCCTCGTACTCGCCGTCCCCGTACTCGTGCGGGGAGTAAATCACGGGGACGCCGCCCGCGCGGGCGGCTTCGCGGAGCCGGGCGAGCTTGTCGACGACGGCGTTCTCCTCGACCGTCTCGCCGACCTTGTCCCAGACGACGCTCTCCGGCTTCAGGAAGTCGATCTGGGGGTCGGTGATCAGCAGGGCGGTGCGTTCGGGGTCGATCGTGACGTCGCTCATTTCGGTTTCCTCCAGTTATTGGGTTACGGTTGGTAATCAAAAAAGGCGCGCGAAGGCACCGGTAACCCGGTTACCGGTCGCTCAGTTCGGTTGGCGGCCCGGACGGGAGCGACCGATCGACATCCGGTTTCCGAACGTAACCCCGAAGTGCGAGCGTCCCGTCCGGGCGGGTATGTCCGAGGAGGCGGAGCCGATCGACGTGTGGTGCGCGGGCGAGGAGTGGTGTCCGGTGACGGCGACGGCGACGCTCATCGGCCGGAAGTGGCACCCGGTCATCGTCCACCGGCTGCTGGAGCACGGCCCCTGCGGGTTCAGCGAACTCCAGGAGCACGTCGACGGCATCTCCAGCAAGGTGCTCTCGAGCACGCTGGAGGACCTCCAGGAGAAGCGGCTCGTCACCCGGGAGGTGATCAGCGACAAGCCGTTCCGCGTCGAGTACGACCTCACCGACCGCGGCGCGGCCCTCGAGTCGGTGATCGCGGCGATGGCCGACTGGGGCGAGCGCCACCTCGGTCCCGCCGAGGACGAGGAGAGCGCGCTCGCGTGACCGGCCTCCCCCGGTGAGCTCACGGTAACCGGGTAACCGCCCGCTCGCCGTGAGCATATCTCGCGGCGGCGCCTACGCCCGGGGAGGCCGCGGGCGCTCCCTCCTCGCGGCCTCTCCCGGCCGCGGCCGCGCTCGCTTCTCCGGGCCGGGACAGTCCTCCTACGGACCCGACCGTGCGCCTCGTTCACACGTCCGGGGACCGTTCAAGCGCGCTCCCGTCCTCCGTTCGTCCATGAGCGATCCCGGACGCGGATCGACCTGTTCGAGCACAGATTCGTTCGCGGCCCACGGCGTCGACGACGGGGCCGCGCTCGTCCGAGCGGCCGCGCGGGCGCTGGACGTCCCGGGGACCACCGAGGTCACCGTCGAGGAGGGCGTGCTCGGCGTCGTGGCCGCCGCCTACCGCGAGGCGTTCCGCGTGGAGGCCGGGCGCGTCCCGCCCGCGGAGGTCGAGGCGGCGCTGGCGGACGCGGTCGCGTGGACGCGCAGGGAGGACGGCGACCGGACGCTTCGAGTCCGCGACCAGTTGCTCCCGCGCTTCTACCGGCGCTTCGCGGGCTTCCACTGCGCGTACCACGGGGGCGAGCGGCCCGTCGTGACCGAGTGACGCGACCGTCCTCGTCCGGCGGAGCCGAGGGCGCCGGGAGCGGCCGGTCCCGGCCGAACGCGGCCACATAAGCGCCCCCCACGAGTGCGCCGCCGCCGCACAGGCCGCGCGGGTTCAACACGCCGAGGGGCGTACCGGCGGTGTGA
>NZ_JBNTJX010000070.1:0-2235 GCF_051195075.1 Halobaculum sp. EA56 | reverse complement strand
GGGGTGCCCTCGTCGCGGAAGCGGTCGTACACTTCTATCGGGCTGACTTCAACGCCGATGTAGTACCGGACCTGCTGAATGCCCCGGTCACGCATCTCTTTCGGCCGTGTCTCCCGATATTCTTCGAGGAGTTCCCGGAAAATCGGGTTCTCCGTGACGTCTTCGTCAGTGAGTCGATCCTCGATGGTCTCAGTGATCTGCTCGACTGGGAAAGAGCGGGTTGTGGCGTGGAGTTTGAGCTTCGAGTCCAGCTCTTTGTTAGCGAACTCTTCGCCAGCGTCCTGGAGCTGCGCCCAGTCGTCGGACATCGCGAAGTCCATATTGGCCGGATCGATCTCGATGAACGCCTCCATCGCGCCGTCTTCACGCTGGATAGCACCAGCGCCCGGCCACGCTCGCTTGATGTTCGTGAGGTCCTGCGTTCGCTCGTCCGGCTTGAACGGCGTGTAGTTCGCGAGTCCGCCTTGGTTGCGCTCTGTCTCGTTGGTACTCGTGTCGGCTTCGGCGGGCGCACTGAACGTGACCTGAGGCCGTTTGAGGTATCGATAGACGTCTTTGGTCCACGTCCAGGCATTCAGGTGGGTTGGTGAGACGTAGATGACGGCGACGCCAAAGCCAAGCCCGCCAGCGACGAACGGGAGGGCAAGCGACTCGATCCCGGTGAGGCCAGCGATAAACAGCCCAATAATGGGGAAGGCGATGAGCATGCCGACGTCCCCTTCCTCGATATTGAGATACGGGATGCGGCTCTCCTCGCCGAACTGATCCATGATGCGCCGTGCGGCCGCGTCTTGATCTGCTGACATTGTTAGTGGATTCCTCGATCAAACTCCATCCCACGGTCGTCACTCGCCGATTCCGCTGTCGCTCCACCTGGGTCGTTCTCTGTTCGACGGTACGACGGCGTGCCGCCATCGTTTCCTCCATGCCCACCGCGGGCAGCCGCTTTTTGCGCGACGGCATGACCGGCAGCGGCTTTCGGCCCCCACCGAGCGGCGGTCGTCGCGACGCCGGCGCCACCGACGTAGGCTCCAGCGGCGACACCGCCAACGAGTGCTACGCCTTTCGTCGCACCGCCGACGACTTTGGCCGTCAACGGGGTCGCGTATTTGAACGTCTTCCACGTGATGTAGAGGGCGACCAGCGGAAGAGACGCAGCGACGAGATATTTGAGGAATGCTGTTCCTGGTGTGAGCGTTCCACCGCTGTAGATCAAATCGTATCCCTTGAGGACCATCGCAGCTGGGAGCGGGAGGACAGCCAACGGGACAAACCGTTTGCAGAATCCCATCGCGATATCGGATACGACCGGAATGTTTCCGTAGGCCAGTGCAAATGCAATCGGCATTCCGTACAGGTAGACATAGAGCAGGATCATCCGGATGTAGAACAGCGCCTCCAGCGCCCACATCGAGATTCCACCAATCACGGCGAACAATAGCCCCAGTCCTGGGTTTGTGATGGCTGCACCCAAGAACTGAAGCATTGCCGAGGCTACGGAGGAAAGCTCCGGCATCAGTGCAATGGTGAACCCGTCGACGAGGTAGAGCGCAAGAGTTCCAACCCAATACCACGTAATGATTAGAAAGGCACCGACCCAGGCCGTCTTCTTCGTTTTTCGGGCTTCGTAGGTACTTCCAATATTGAAGATTCGAACCGTGTGACGCCCCTGGACGCTCATCACGAGGAGCAAAAGAGCGACCAGCATGATTTCGCCGCCGATGAGAGCATCGTGAATCGCTGGCCAGGGTGCGTTGGTTGGTTCACCGAAGACAAATGCTCCGTTCGTCTCTGGGGTCGGGGTTCCGAACATCCCCTCCGACAGAGTCTCATACCCCGACCTGAGACCGTCCATAAACAGCCCGATGAACCAATCAACGACGCCTTTGATACCCTCAAGGACGACGTCAATGAGATCAACCATCGTCAGGCCTCCGTGATCGTGACCTCACAGTCAGTCATCTCGTCAGACCCGGAATACTGGACATCGTAGGTATTCGTGACCCGATTGCTACTGACTTGAGTCTCGACGATAACCGTGAACTGCCCGCTGTTACCATCCGGAGAACACCCCATTCCGTCCTCACTCTCTGAACCGAACGGGAACGAATTACTGAACAGGTCGGCTGTCTCGCCAGGGGAGACTACTACCCGGTCTGTTTCGTGCATTCCACTGCCTCTGGGGTTCTCAATTGGATTGGGAACGTCCCCGGAGAAGATTAGTTCAGTTATCGC
>NZ_JBNTJX010000069.1:0-2269 GCF_051195075.1 Halobaculum sp. EA56 | reverse complement strand
CGTCGACGTGGAGCAGGCGGTGCTCGTCCATCGCCCGTACGAGCGAAAGCCCGCGATAAGACGTTGGTGGCCGAGACGGCACCGGTCCACGAGTCGCCGAGGGGCGGGGCGTCGAAGCCGTCGCGCCGTCGCCGGTCCGGGTCGTTCGCGGTCGGTAGGTCCGTGACGGCGGCGCCTGGCCGCTGACGGACTCGGGTCGGATCACGAGCACGACCCGCCCCTGTTCGCTCGACCCAGAGACGCGCCCGCTCAGATCACTCTGAGGATACCTAACACCCAACGGACGACCTCCGAGAGGACGAACAGCGCTCCCTCGACCCGGGTGAGCACCCGTCCCGTCCACAACGCCGCGACCATCACCAGGGAAACGCCCGCGAGCCACAGGACCGTCGTCGCGGCCGAGCCGGTCATCGCGAGCGGCCGGACGAGCGCTCCGACGCCCAAGATCCCCGTGATGTTGTACACGTTGCTGCCGATGACGTTGCCCACCGAGACGCCGAGGCTCTCCCGCCTGATGGCAATCAGCGAGACCGCGAACTCCGGGGTCGACGTCCCCGCCGCGACTATCGTGCCGCCGATGACCCACTCCGAGATACCGACTCCCCGGGCCAACTGGGTCGCCGCGACGACCATGTAATCCCCGCTCACGAGCACGAGCGCCAGCCCGCCGACGAGGAGCGCGACGTCGCGCCCGCGAAACGAGACGCGCTCGGTTGCCGTCCGCACGACCGCGTCCTCGGCACCCCCGTGCTCGCCGGTGTCCCCGGGCGTGCTCCGGTTCGCCCTGAGCAGGTACGCGGTGTAGACGACGAAGGCTCCGGCCAGGAGGATCCCCTCGAACCGGGTGACCCGGAGGTCGAGGACGGCGAGTCCGCCGACGAGCGTGCTCGCGAGGAGAGCGATCCCGTCCCTGTGCAGGAGCGAGTCGGCGATCGGGATCACCCTGACCACCGAGATGAAGCCGAGGATGAACGCCAGGTTGTAGATGTTCGACCCGAGGACGTTGGCGACCGCGATGTCGCCGAGTCCCGTGAGCGCGGCGTCCACCGAGACGATGAGTTCCGGCATGGACGTGCCCATCGCGACGACCGTGAGCCCGATGGTGAGCTCCGAGAGGCCGAAGCGTCTGGACAGCCGCACGACGGCATCGACGAGCGCCCGAGCACCGATCCACAGCCCCAACACCGAGACGACGATGACGCCGACCTGGACTGCCGGGCCGCCTTGGACCATCGTGGACCCCGCTTCCCCGAGTGGGGCATTAAACATGGGTGCCGTGCTCGTCGTCGAACCGTCGTCGTCGATGCGCCTGGACCCATCCGGCTCGACTCCCGGGACCGGATCGAGTCGATTCATTCGAACCGCGGTCGTGCCGCTCGCTCCGTTCGTGCCACTTCTCGATTCAGATCCGCCGGCGACGGGTCAGCCGCGACGCCTGCTCCACGCCGACGCCGACCGGGACCGACGGGAGCCCGTCGACGGAGGACAGGCGGTGCTCGTCTATCGACTGTAGGAGCGAGAGCCCGCCGAAGACGCCAGTGACGGACGACGGTCGTGCGGCCGGTACGGTACCTTCGGGCCGTCACTGGGGAATGGTGCCGTCGAACTCGTAGTCCTCGGCCCAGTTGATCGCGGGGTGGTCGATCTCCGCCTCCTCACGGAGGTCCATTCGGTGTCCGGAGACAGCGTCTATGTCTACCCAGTAACACGTATCCGTTTCCGGGTACCTGACAAAGAACGCGTCCACCTCCCCGTCGTAGGTCCGTTCGTAGTACTCACCGTCGGCTGTCGTCTGGGAGTGGGTGTTGAATCGGATCACACGAGAACCGACCGACCATGCGGTTTTACACTGCACTCGGATGAAGCCGTCATCAACCTCGACCAGTAGATCGTAGCTGTCGTTGTCGCCGAAGGGTACGGAGACGCTGTATCCGGCGGAAGTCAGTTCGAGGATGGAGCGCGCCTCGGTCACGTCACCGGTGTCCTTCGAATTTGTGAGACCGTCTGTCGGGACCATACGGATCCTTGACCGTGATCGTATTTGAAATCCTAACCGAGAGCGACTCGTAGACCGATCTCGTCACGATCGATCCGTGCTTGTCGCAACGCACGACGACGCCACCCGCTACGTTCCTCGGTTTCGGTGGTCAGAGGGTGCCGGGACCGGGATGCGCCAAGTCGTCCCGCTCACCGCGTTTCGCTCCACTCCCCGGTTCAGATCCGCTCGTGACGGGGTCACGGACACATGGGCAACTCGCTCGGCTCGTCG
>NZ_JBNTJX010000068.1:0-2290 GCF_051195075.1 Halobaculum sp. EA56 | reverse complement strand
ATGATGTCCCCGTCCCGAACGACGTGGACGACTGTCTCGCCGCGCCCCTCACGCTCGCGGACGTAGTCGGCGACCCGGCTGGGGACGTCAATGTCGCGGTCGGCCAGCAGTGCGCGGTTGCCGACAACAACTTCCTGGCCATCGGCGTGGGCGATGACGCCCTTGCCAGCGACTACGTCGAAGTCATCCGGATCGGGGACCGACTGGCGCCCCGCGTCCGTATCGTCCGCTTGGGCGACCGTCGTTCCGCCGTCCGTCGCGGCGGTCGGATCCTCGCGGGCCGCGTCGACGATGGCGTCAGCGAGGTGGTGTTCGCTCTTCTTCTCGGCGGTCGCCGCGAGTGAGAGGACCTCGTCATCAGCAACGCCGAACCCCTCAACATCGGCGACGGTGGTCTCGCCCTTCGTGAGGGTGCCGGTCTTGTCGAAGGCGACAAGGTCGATCTTGCCGGCGCGTTCGAGGTGTTCGCCGCCCTTCATCAGCACGCCAGACCGAGCGGCGTTGCCGATGGCCGAGACGATGCTGACCGGTGGCCCGATGACCAGCGCGCCGGGACAGCCGATGACCAACAGGGTCAGCGACAGGATCGCGTTCTGCGTGACTGCATACGCGCCGATGGCCAGCACGATGACGGCCGGCGTGTAATACTTCGCGAACCGGTCGATGAGACTCTCGGTCGGCGACTGAGCCTCTTGGGCCTCCTCGACACGGCGGATGATCCGTTCGAGCGTCGTATCCGAGCCCGCACCCGTCGTTCGGATCTCCAGTGCGCCTTCTTGATTGACCGTCCCGGCGTAGACCTCGTCGCCGTCGGCCTTGTGGACGGGCGCGCTCTCGCCGGTGACTGGTGCTTGGTTGACGGCGCTCTCGCCGTCGACGACGGTGCCGTCAACCGGAATCTTCCCGCCCGGCTTTACGACGACGACTTCGCCCTCTTCGACCTCGCGGGCGGGGACTTCTTGGAGTTCCCCGTCGCGACGGACGGTCGCCGTGTCGGGCGTCATCTCCAGCAGCTCCTGGAGGGCAGTCCGGGTCTTCCGCATCGTCCGTCCCTCGAGGTAGCTGCCGAGGCTGAACAGGAAGACGACGGCGGCGGCCTCCCAGTACTCCCCGATGATGATGGCCCCGATGGCGGCTAGCGTCACCAGCGTCTTGATGCCGAGCGTCCGGTTGGTGACCTCGTGGTAGGCGGTTTTGGCGATGTCGTAGCCACCCACGAGCGTCGCCAGGACGAGGATGGCGGCGCTGGCCGTATTAAAACTCGTGAGGTAGCCCAGACTCCAGCCACCGCCGTAGAGCAGGCCGCTCGTTGCCGTGACGATGGCCTTCCGGTGTTTCCGGTAGTACTGCGTGATCGATTGTTTGTTCATGGTGTTAGGCGGGCTGGGGCGTGTACCCCTGGTTTTCGATGGTCTCTGCGAAGACGTCGGGGTCCGCGACGTTGTCGTCGTACTCGATTTCGACGCGGCCGGTCGCGTAGTGGACTTCGACGTGCTGGACGCCGTCGACGTTCGACAGGGCGCGTTCGACGGTGCTCGCGCAGGTCGGGCAATCGAAGTCGAGGACGCGGAATTGGGTTGTGTCGCTCATTACAGTTTGAGGTAGTGCCCATACCCCAATAAGTATTTTTTAGATGATATGTTTGACTTCGGAGACGGGTCGTTGGAACAGTCAAACAGGTCGTCTAGGGCTTTTGCTATCGTGGGTCTATTCTGTACTCGATTCCTCGACAGACACCTACCCGACTCCTGCCCCGCTACCTTTTCCCGCGTGCTCGCGCTCAGTTCTCGTATGAGTGATTTCGATACTGACCACCGTCTCGACGACATCGCGGTGCGAGACACTCGGGTTTCGGATGCCATCGACGAGCCGATGCGGGCGATGATCCTCGATATTCTGGCCGAGGAGGCCCTGACCGCGACCGAGGTCCACGAACGCCTCGACGATCGCGGCGTCGACCGGACGGAGAACACGGTTCGCCATCACATCAACGAGCTCCGGGACGCCGGCCTCGTCGACGTCGTTCGGTTCGAGGAGGGTCGTGGTGGGACGACGAAGTACTACCACGCAAACACGATCGTTCTCTCGTACTCACTACCAGATTCGGCCGACGCCGCCCTCGAAGAGATGATCGACGCTGTCCAGCCCCAGATCACGGACGCGCTCACCACGCTCACCGACGAGTACGACGACGCTATTAAGGAGATCGTCGCGGATATGCAGCCCTGCGAGCACTGCCAGACCCAGAAGTACGAGACGTACGTTCTTCTGACCGTCCTGCGACGTGCGT
>NZ_JBNTJX010000067.1:0-2290 GCF_051195075.1 Halobaculum sp. EA56 | reverse complement strand
ATGATGTCCCCGTCCCGAACGACGTGGACGACTGTCTCGCCGCGCCCCTCACGCTCGCGGACGTAGTCGGCGACCCGATCGGGGACATCGACGTCGCGGTCGTCCAGCAGCGCGCGGTTGCCGACGACGACTTCCTGGCCATCGGCATGGGCGATGACGCCCTTGCCGGCGACCACGTCGAAGTCGTCGGGATCGGGGACCGACCTGCGCCCCACGTCCGTATCGTCCGCTTGGGCGACCGTCGCTCCACCGTCCGTCGCAGCCGTCTGGCGTTCGCGGGCCATGTCGACGATGGCGTCCGCGAGGTGGTGTTCGCTCTTCTTCTCGGCGGTCGCTGCGAGCGAGAGGACGTCGGCGGCGGCGACGCCGAACCCCTCGATACCGGAGACGGTGGTCTCGCCCTTCGTGAGCGTCCCCGTCTTGTCGAAGGCGACGAGATCGATCTTGCCGGCGCGTTCGAGGTGTTCGCCGCCCTTCATCAGCACGCCCGACCGGGCGGCGTTACCGATGGCCGAGACGATGCTGACCGGTGGCCCGATGACCAGCGCGCCCGGACAGCCGATGACCAGCAGCGTCAGCGACAGGATCGCGTTCTGCGTGACCGCGTACGCGCCGATAGCCAGGGCAATGACGGCCGGCGTGTAGTACTTCGCGAACCGGTCGATGAGACTCTCCGTGGGCGACTGAGCCTCCTGGGCCTCCTCGACGCGACGGATGATCCGTTCGAGAGTCGTATCCGATCCCGCTCCCGTCGTCCGGATTTCTAGCGCGCCCTCCTGGTTGACCGTCCCGGCGTACACCTCGTCGCTGTCGGCCTTGTGGACGGGCGCGCTCTCGCCGGTGACCGGCGCCTGGTTGACTGCGCTCTCGCCGTCGACGACGGTTCCGTCGACCGGGATCTTCCCGCCCGGCTTTACGACGACGACTTCGCCCTCTTCGACATCGCGGGCGGAGACCTTTTGGAGTGTCCCGTCGCGACGGACGGTCGCCGTGTCGGGCGTCATCTCCAGTAGCTCCTGAAGTGCCGTCCGGGTCTTCCGCATCGTCCGGCCTTCGAGGTAGCTGCCAAGGCTGAACAGGAAGACGACGGCGGCGGCTTCCCAGTACTCCCCGATGACGATAGCACCGATGGCGGCCAGCGTCACCAGCGTCTTGATGCCGAGCGTCCGGTTGGTGACCTCGTGGTAAGCGGTCTTGGCGATGTCGTAGCCACCCACGACCGTCGCGAGGACGAGGATGGCGGCGCTTGCCATCTCGAAACTCGTGAGGTAGCCGAGACTCCAGCCACCGCCGTACAGCAGGCCGCTTGTCGCCGTGACGATGGCCTTCCGGTGGTTCCGGTAGTACTGCGTGATCGATTGTTTGTTCATAGTGTTAGGCGGGCTGGGGAGTGTACCCCTGGTTTTCGATGGTCTCTGCGAAGGCGTCGGGGTCAGCGACGCTGTCGTCGTACTCGATCTCGACGCGGCCGGTCGCGTAGTGGACTTCGACGTGCTGGACGCCGTCGACGTTCGACAGGGCGCGTTCGACGGTACTCGCGCAGGTCGGGCAGTCGAAGTCGAGGACGCGGAATTGGGTTGTGTCGCTCATTACAGTTTGAGATAGTGCCCGTACCTCAATAAGTATTTTTTATATGATATGTTTGAATTCGGATACGAGTCGTTGGAACAGTCAAACGGGTCGTCTAGGGCTTTCGCTATCGCGGGTCCATCCTGTACTGGATACCTCGACAGACACCTACCCGACTCCTGCCCCGCTACCTTTTCCCGCGTGCTCGCGCTCAGTTCTCGTATGAGTGATTCCGATACCGACCACCGTCTCGACGACATCGCGGTGCGAGACACTCGGATTTCGGACGCCATCGACGAGCCGATGCGGGCGATGGTCCTCGACATTCTGTCCGAGGAAGCCCTAACTGCGACCGAGGTCCACGAACGCCTCGACGATCGCGGCATCGACCGGACGGAGAACACGGTCCGCCATCACATCAACGAGCTCCGGGATGCGGGCCTCGTCGACGTCGTTCGCTTCGAGGAGGGGCGTGGTGGGACGACGAAGTACTACCACGCGAACACGATCGTCCTCTCGTACTCACTACCAGATTCGGCCGACGCCGCCGTCGAGGAGATGATCGACGCTGCCCAGCCCCAGATCACGGACGCGCTCACTACGCTCACCGACGAGTACGACGACGCTATTGAGGAGATCGTCGAGGATATGCAGCCCTGCGAGCACTGCCAGACCCAGAAGTACGAGACGTACGTTCTTCTGACCGTCCTGCGACGTGCGT
>NZ_JBNTJX010000066.1:0-2300 GCF_051195075.1 Halobaculum sp. EA56 | reverse complement strand
TGGTGACTGCCCGTGTGATCATATGTGCGGGGTGGGTATGCACCGGTTGAGCCCCGGTCCATGGTGGTGCGATAGCTAGAAGATCGGTATATGCTTTCTGGCCACCAACTGGCGCAAAAATCTAAAGTAAATTATAACCGGAGAGTTCGTTCACCTTGCAAAGGTACCGTTAACCAACAACGGGGTTAGATGCCGTTGTCTGTTGGTTAAGGTTGGAATGGCGCTCTACTCGAGTTCCACGACCTCTCCACGCCCGTTGTCGAGGATTTCTCGCACCTCGGCCAAGAGTTCCTGACCTTCCTCGTGGAGCCTTGTCCCTTCATCGAGGTCACACTCGTCCGCATCGAGCTGCTCAATGATTTCTTCGACACGGGTCAGCCGGTCGTGGATCTCTTGGTCGTTTGCCACGCTTAGATCACCCCCAACCAAAGCCCAGTGATAGCCAACAACAGCAACAACAGCACAGCGATTGCGGCCTTGTAGTAGACCGGCGGGAGGCCCTCGGGTACGGCCGCCTCGTCAACTGCTTCGGCTATCTCCCGTTCATGCTTGTGCTCCTGCTGGAAGGTTTCGTACGCGGCATCGAGTTGCTGTGCCAGCGGCTTGACCTCGCCCGCGAAGAACTCCTCGCGGGAATTCACGATATACTCGCCAGCGGCCGTCGGCGTGATCGTCGCTACATCCGCGACCTGATCGGCGATTAACCGGTCGTCAGTATGGCCGATCGCCGTGACGATCGGGGTGTTCGCGGTGAATATCGCCTCTGCGACCCGTTCGGTGTTGAACGCCTGGAGGTTCGAATCGCTCCCGCCACCGCGACCGACGATGATGGCGTCGACGTCCTCGGAGCGGTCCAGATGGTGAATGCCGTTCGCGATGGACGTGGGCGCCTCCGATCCTTGGACGGTGGCGTCCTTCACCAGGATGTCGACGGTAGGGTCCTGTTCGTGAATCGCGTTCTGGATGTCATAGCGGGCATCGCCACGGAGGGAGGTCACGACCCCAACCCGCTCTGAGAACGCCGGCGGTTGCTGTTTCTGCTCGTCGTCGAACCAGCCACGCTCTTCGAGTTCACTTCGCAGTCGCTCGACGGCAGCTGCCTGATCGCCGTCGCCGACGACGATCACCTCCCACGGCTTGAGGTCGATTTTCCCGCCCTCTATCCAGTAATCGATATCGCCTTCGAGGATGACCTCCGCCCCGTCCTCAAGGTCAGCGTCCATCTTCTGATAGCGGTTCGCCCAGAGCATACAGGGAAGCTCGGCGTCGCCGTCAGTCAGGGTGAAATAGAGGGCGGTACTGTTTTGATGGAGATCCGTGACCTCGCCAATACAGCGGACGCCGTTGAGGGCAGGCGTGTCCTGGACGACCGATGCAATTCGGTCGTTCAGCTCTTGGACTGAAAGAACATTCCCGGACAGGACATCATCTACCTCCCGTTCGGCATCAGCCATCGCACTAACTTAACACGGGGAGAGCAGATTCAAAAATGTACTCACCAGTGCCAGTGTACCCTGCCAACTGTTCTGTGTCGTTGAATTACTCCAGTAACCCGAGGTCAGTGAGCCGGTTTTCGATCACTGTAAGCGCTTGTTCAGCATCGTCAAGCTGTTTTCCGCCCGTGATGACGAGCTTTCCACTCCCGAAGAGGAGTGCGACGACGTCCGGGTCGTCAAGCCGGTAGACGAGCCCCGGGAACTGCTCTGGTTCGTATTCGATGTGTTCGAGACCGAGGCCGATCGCAATCGCATTCAAATTGAGTGTGTGGTCGAGGTCCCCACTTGAGACAATATTCTGGATTTCGATATCTGGGGAGGTAGCGACATCGACACCCAATTCACGGAGCTCGTCGAAGACGTATTCCAACGCAGTCGTCACATCGTCGACGCTTTTTGCACCCGTACAGACGACTTTCCCCGAGCGGAAAATGAGCGCTGCGGCTTTAGGATCGTGCATCCGATATACGAGTCCAGGGAAGTTATCGGGATCGTAGTCGGTGGCTCCTAAATCCTCAGAAAGCGTTTCCAGATCGAGTTCTTGACCGATATCGGACGACGCGACCACATTCTCGACTTGAATTGATTCGGCTGTGACACTCATAGGAGTACCTTCCAGTCACAACCCCCTTAAAACGGGGAGTGACTTCGAGCGTCGGTGTGGTACCTTCCGAATTAGAGGTCGCGGGGCTGGACCGTCTTCCGGTCGTTGGCCTCGGCACGCTCGGCGGCGTCGTCGAGCAGTTCGGCGACCTCCTCGTTGAGCGTGTCGTAGAAATCTGCCGAGACGTTGTTGTCCGAGAG
>NZ_JBNTJX010000065.1:0-2414 GCF_051195075.1 Halobaculum sp. EA56 | reverse complement strand
AATGGCGCTCCTCGAATCTGACGTGCCGATCCGCGAAGTCGTGACGACGGACCCGGAGAAAGCGAAGGCACTGGAGAACGATGTCCGGGTGAAGATCCTCGACATGCTCGCAACCGAGGAAATGACGATCGAGGAGATCCACGACGAACTGCATCGTCGTGGCGAAGAAAAGGCGGAGACGACGGTGCGCCACCACGTGAACGTCCTGAAGGATGCGGGGATGGTCGAGATTGCCCGGCTCGAAGAAGCTGGTGGGGGGACGCGGAAGTACTACAAGTCGAACACGCGGATTTTTTCGTATGACCTACCAGAGGACGCTGAGCAGACGCTCGCTGGGGCGCAGGAAACCGCGGCAGCCGAATTAGCAGGGCTCGTTGAGACGCTCTATGGGGAGCACGGCGACGACATCGAAGCGGTGGCACGAGAAATGAAGCCGTGCGAGTACTGTGCAACACAGCATTACGAGGAGTTCGTCCTCCGTGAACTGCTAAATCGCGCGCTTATTGACCTTACTGAGAATGGGACGCTGGAGAGTGTTCGGCGTGATTCAGAAGACGCCGGCGATGAAGCCGAGTCCCATGACGATGAGGACGGTCGCTGAGAACAGCGGCAGGTACGGTGTATACCGCTCGACTGTTTCTTCGTACTCCTGATAGCCGGCGATGAGGAGCATCGTTAACCCGACAATGCCGACGATGACCGTCAGCGCATACGCAGTCATCAGCTCCAGACAGTACGTCGAACCGGCACAGAGGCCGATAATCTCGAATTCTTCTTCGTGAGCGAACCCGAGGACGAATGCGAACCAGGCGATTCCGAGGAGTCCGCGGTCGGCGTCAGGAGCCGGATCGGTCCCGTGCTCGTGGGAGTGCCCTCCGATTTTTCCAAGCCGAATTTTCACCCGTGTAAGGAGCCCATCCGGGGAGTGTTCGTGCGTGGGTGGCGTGCCGTGACTGTGGTGGCTCGACTGCTCCTCCGTATGCTCATCGTGGTCGTGTCCGTGGCTGTCCTCGTGCTGGTGAGAATGGCCGTGCGTGTACTCTCGAATCCCGAGTCCGATGAGTAAGACGCCTGCGACGATGCTGACTGGACCGCCGATGGAAACGCCGCCAAGAATCGAGATCGGCTCGTTCACTTGGGTCAGCTGAAAGTAGGATTTCGCGTAGAAGAACACGCCGACCATCGCCAGACTGCTAATGAGGTGGCCGATGCCGATCAGCGAGCTGGCGGCGAGTCCGTAGAGCCACTTATTGGATTGATCGAGTGCATAACTCGCGGCGACCGGCCATCCGTGTCCGGGCTCGATGCCGTGCACGAATCCGAGCGCAATCGCGCCGACCAACAGTGGAAACGCCTCGCCGTGGAGCATTCATATATTCCTCTATCCCTGCGCTGTATAGCGGTTGTTAAGACTGAAACGTGAATTCCGTAATAATCGAGGGGTCAAGACAGTAGGGGATCAATTGGGGAGTATGCGCACGAGCTTGAACGTGTCTGAGGACATTCTCGAGGAGTTCGACGAGACATGGCAGGCTGAGGGGTTGGACTCCCGCTCGCGGGCGATTCGTGAAGCGATGCAGGAATACATCGAGGGACATTCACAACTCGAGGAGGTTTCAGGCGAGGTCGTCGCTGTACTGGCATTCGATTACCAGCACCACGAGGTGATTCACGATCTCCATTCGGCCCAGCACCAGTTTCAGGACGTCATCGAAACGATGAGCCATACCCACCAGGGCGAGTGGTGTTTAGAGACCGTCTTCTGTCATGGCGATGCGGCGCGGGTGCGGGAACTCGTGTATCGGCTCCGTGATTTCGATGGGGTTGGTCGTGTGAAGACGATGCTCCTCCGCAGTACTGCGCCGGCCGACCCGGAGTGAGATTCACTCGATACAGCAGCTCATCGTCGATATGTCCCGTCGGAACGCCTGACAGGCCTGTTTGAACGCCTCGGAGAACGTCGGGAACGGGTGGACGGTGTCGATGATGTCGTCGACCGTGAGGCCGAACGTCACCGCAAGCGTGGCTTCCATAATTATGTCGGCGGCACGGGGGCCGACCATGTGGACGCCGACGATCTCGTCAGTCTCGTGGTGTTTGACGACTTGGACGAGGCCATCCGTGTTCTCGACGGCCTTCGCTCGCGGGACATCCGCCATCTGGACGGTTCGGCACGAGCAGGTGCCGTGCTCGTCCATATACTCGCGTTCTGTCGTCCCGACTGCGGCGACTTCCGGGCTGGTGAACACGACTGCTGGCACCGCGTCGTAGTCGATGCTGACGCCCTCGTTGCCGAACGCGTTCTTGACGGCGTGATTGCCCTCCTTGGCGGCGACGGTCTCCAGTTCGGGCTCGCCGATCACGTCGCCCGCCGCGTAGATGTCGGGATTCGTCGTCTGGAAGTACTCGTCGAC
>NZ_JBNTJX010000064.1:0-2441 GCF_051195075.1 Halobaculum sp. EA56 | reverse complement strand
GACTATCCACTGTTCCTGGCTGTTCGTGAGCAGGACGTCGACGCCTGGGAGGGGTTCTTCGAGTCCTTCGACCTCCCGACCGCATTCGAACGACAGCCCCGAGACGAGCTTAGCGGACCGCTACAAATGGTCCTCGAGCCACGCGCGTCACTCGATATCGAGCACGTCGAAGGGTACCCGGTGATACCGAGAGCAGAGACGATCGAGTACATGCGCGAGAACTACGCCCAGTTCCAGTCGGCGCTGGCGATGCTCGACCGGATGTACGAGGACCTTGACCTCGGCGTCACGTATCGAGAGACCGAACGGGCGCAGCCATGAGCTTCAACAACCGAAGTGACGCGCTCATCGAACTGCTCGAGGAGCTCACCAAAGAGGGCCACGAGTACGTTCTTGTTGGCGGCTACGCTGTCTCAGCATTCAATGCTCGCTTCTCCACGGACCTCGATATCGTCGTCGCGCCGGATTCCAAAGCTGACTTCGTCGAGTTCCTCGAACAGCGGGGATTCGAGAAAACGGACAGCCACGCCAAAGAATGGTTCTACGACACCGAAGTAATCGAGTACGAGAAGCGGCTCACGCCGTAGCAGCCGATCGGCTTCGATCTCCTGGTGAACGGACTCGCGTGTCGCCAGACGGAGGCACAGTGGTCGTTCGACTACCTGTACGACCACAGCCACCAACAGGAGGTGAGCGGAGGCACAGTGACGACGACAGCCAGAGTGATCGATGGGGCCGTCCTCGTGGCGGCAAAGCTCCACAGCGGCAGAGAAACGGACCTTCGGGACGTCCTGGCGGTCGCAGAAGAGAGCGACCTCAACGCTGTCACACCCCACCTGCGGCGAGGGGACGACGATGAGCTCCGGGAGCAACTTGAGCGTGGTCTGGAGATCTTGGAGAGTGACGAACTCAAACACGGATTTCGGAGTGACTTCGGGGCCTCAGCTGTCTCAGAAGAAACGGTCACCGCTCTCCAAGAGTATCTGTCTGCACAGATTGACTACCTGAGCTGAAGCGGTCGGGACCCCCTTGCTCGGAAGTGAAGATAGGGGCCCTTCAGCGGTGCTTGCAGTCAGTCGAAAAATTGGAGGGGCGGTGTCAGTCGACCGTCGCTAACACGCGGACATCCGTAGCTGAGTGTCGTTCCCGTTCAGTACGAGCACCGTGCTCGCGGAGGAACTCATCAATACGGTCGGCAAGGGACTCCGCATCCTCCCTATCGACGTGGACGATCAGCGTCGGACGCTCCTCGTCGCTGTTCTCGATCACGAGCGAGACATCCTTGAATTCGTCCGGCTGTCTATACGCCTCGAACTCATCGGCGACCTGGTCGGCCAGGTCGTCGAGTACCTCAATCGGTTCCTTTGTCATAGATTGGATATCGGCCTTGGAAGGTTGTGCCATCGCGAACGCGTGAAGGAAACGTGACGTGACTTTCAGAACCACCTCCATCAGACAAACGCGAACGGAGCCTTCTCACACCGATGGTTTACCGAGAAGAAGACCGATCCACAGAAGGGACAATGGGTTAGAGTGCTCGCGGATCGCTATCGACGATGCTCGCAAACGCGACGTTCTCCTGAACTTGTTCGATTTCGACTGTTGGCTCGTCGCCGGGCTGAGCGCCGGGAACGATCACGACGTACCCCCGCTCGACTTTTGCAATACCGTCGCCCTGATCGCCGACGGTTTCGATTGTCACGTCACGTACTTCGCCTTTATCAACGGGAGGTTCCGAGGGTGAACGGCCCTCAGTCTCCCGAGAACCGGACTGTTGTGATTCCTGTTGTATCGACGACGCTGTCGAGACTTGGGACTCTAGAATGGCCACTCGATACGTTTCGTTTGCTGACAACGCTTCATGATCGACTTCACTCGAGGGGACTTCTACTACGTATCTTCCATCCTCTTCTTCGATCAGAGCACTAAACAGGGAACAAAGGGGGCTGGGGATCTCGACCATTAAGCTTCTAGTGGTCAGTACCATGGGACAAGTAACTTTAACCCAGCAGGTTGGCGAATTCGTGGAGGTTCTCTTTGAGGGTGCGGTTGAATTCGGTTGATACAGTGATGAACTCGCCATCGTCGCTGTGTTCCTTGTACTTTCCCAGCGAAAGGGCGAGCTCCCCGCTCGGGGTTGCGACGAGCTTGAAGATAACTGAAGTACTCTGTAAGCCGGTTTCCAGCCACGCCTTTTCGATATCTGCCCATTCGCCAGTGGAGGTATCTGCTGAATCCACCTCGTAAGCCAAGCTGTGAACCTTTCCCCGATTCCGAGAGTGTCCAGTCTGAA
This sequence comes from Halobaculum sp. EA56, assembly GCF_051195075.1. NCBI lineage: Archaea > Methanobacteriati > Methanobacteriota > Halobacteria > Halobacteriales > Haloferacaceae > Halobaculum > Halobaculum sp. EA56. Next base: position 148 of record NZ_JBNTJX010000064.1, on the reverse strand, counting down.
CTGGAGCGAGCACGTGTTCAGTACCGCGGACCTGCTTCCCGAGTTGAAGCATCGTCCGCCCGTCAGGCGTCTCGGTGAGTTTGAACCACTTCTGGTACGGGTCATACGAGGCACTCAACCACCAGAATCCGAGATCGTTCCAGTCCGA
>NZ_JBNTJX010000063.1:0-2561 GCF_051195075.1 Halobaculum sp. EA56 | reverse complement strand
AGGTCATCGACTTCGAGCCAACCGAGCAACGGCGAGACTCACTCCCCGGGACTGGTGAGAATGCTGTGGACGCGGAGGTGCAGGCGTTCCAGGACGATATTGAAAGCCGAGCGACCGACAACGGACAACGCCCGCCTGAGCAGACGCCAGCAGAGACTGATGGCGGCGAAACGGGAGGTGACGACGATGCGTGAGTACCTTCGCGTGACGCCAACCTCCGAACGCCTCAATCCGGAGCGTCTGCCGCAGGCACTGGAGAGCCTCCACAAACTGACCTCAACGGACTCGACAGGGCTAGCTGACAAACTCAATCCGCTACATAGCGACACACCGCTACGCTTCGAATTCCTCGCACTCAGCGAGGGGAAAGATGACCCCGTCGAATTCTACTACGGTGCCGACGACCATCTGGATACCCTTGAGAAACGGCTTCGGTCGATCTATCCCGAGACGTTCGACATCGAGCGTACCGAGGTCGACATCGCATCCCGACTCGTACAGCCTGTCGAATTCGACCGCGAGACATTCGTCGAGCACTATGAGTCGGGCGACCTCCAGTACGAATTCGGCCCTGACGAGCAATACGAACGTGGCACTGACGACAACAGTCAAGCGGGGCCAGCAGACGCCGAATCAGTCGCGGATGGAGGAACAGTCGGCAACCAGTCTCCCGACCACTTCATCGAGATCGGCGATACTGCCCTCGAACTCGCCCCACCAGATGCGATTCCCGAGGATGAGCCACTCACGACACTTGCCAAACCAACGGTAACATCGGAGGGGACGATACTCGCGCGGCCAGCGACCGAATCCGTCTCCCCACTCGGCGTGCGGTGGCAAGGGTCGGCAACTCGGAAGCAAGACTGGATGACCTCACTCTCACCATTTACTGCCGACGACGAAGCGGAACTCCCAGCCGTCGATCAGCCAGGAGGTGCGCTCGCGTCGCTCGTCGACCACCTAATGGAGGCGACAGCACCAGTAGCGTTCCAAGTCGTCTTCCAGCGACGCGAGAGCTGGCAGTCCGATGCCGACCTTCGCAAGGAGGACGTCATCGACGGACGGGATACACTCGCCCAGGAGATTATTGGCTCCCTCTTCGAACTCGATGATCAACCGGAGAGTCGGGATAGAAACCAGCTGAGCGACGCGGTTGCAAAACGTGTCGCGGCAATCGAGGCGAAAAATCCGAAGCGGTCGTTCACCGCGAACATCCGAGCAGTCGGGATTCCATCCGGTGGTAACGGTCGCGATGATCTCGATGAGCGGATACAGTCACTTGTCCCAGTATTCGACCCGCTTGACGGGCCGTACTACCAAGTTGCAGCCGAACGAATACGTGACAGCGGCTTGCGGGCAGCCACAAAAGAACGGAACGCACGAGCGGCGCTGCAGCGGCTCTTGGATCGTGAGATCACGACTGGCCGGGGGAAGACCCGACAGGAGTTCGTCCTGAGTGGTCGAGAACTCGCGAACTTCGTACTCGTCCCCTCCTCGGAGCAGCTTACTGTCGAGGGGACACGGGGGACGCGTGCGGAACAGCAGAGTCGGAATCCGTTGCCCCGTCCGCACCAGGACCTTATGGGTGAGTTCCGAGACGGGATGGCAATCGGGTATGCCCTCGACGACACCGGCGAGGCCGAAGACGTGCCGACACACATTCCACCCGGACTGTTGCCCACTCATTACGGCCGGTTCGGAACAACCGGCTCTGGGAAATCGAAAGCCCTCATCAACGATATGCTGTCGCTGTACGACAACACCGAGGGGCCGACGATCCTCATCATCCCGAAGAACGACGATATGGCCCAGAATTATATGCGAGCTCACGCGCGTCGGTTCGGAATGACCGACCTCGAAGAGAACGTCGTCCACTTCCCAATCCCGGACGTCCTCCCCGGGTTCTCGTTTTTCGATCTCGAACCGTCGATGGAGAGCGGACGGCGCCGCGAAGACGCCGTCCAACGGAAGGCCGACCACTACGAAGAGATTTTGAAGCTCGTGATGGGAACCGACCGCTACGAGCGGGCGACTGTGGCCCCGACTCTCATCAAGACACTCATCAAGGCCCTGTTCGACGAGGAATACGGGCGTGAGAACGGGCTATACCGAGCGTCGACGGACTACTTCGCCCACCGACAGCTCGAACACGTCGTCGACCAACTCTGGGAGGCCGGGCCACCGAACGAGAACATCGGCGAGGCCCCACGGTCGAGCGACGAGGAGGTCACGCGGACGATTCGACGGCAACTCCAGTTAGATCCGAACACCTTCGCGAACGTGATGGGTGGTGTCGGAAACCGCCTTGCGTACATTTCTCAGGATACGCACCTGCGGCAGATCTTCAACAATACCGAGAACCAGTTCGACTTTCGGGATGTCCTCGACGAGGATACGGTCATCCTCTTCGACCTCGGTGACCTCCGCGACGATGCCGCCCGGATCATGACCGGTGTGATCCTGACCAATCTCGATGCAGCCCTCAAGGACCGCAAACAGGCGCTCTCCCAGCACTCGGACGACTACGTCGTGAACTTGCTCGTCGACGAGGCAGCATCGGT
>NZ_JBNTJX010000062.1:0-2680 GCF_051195075.1 Halobaculum sp. EA56 | reverse complement strand
GACGACGAGGAGGATTACGATCGTCTCGAACTGTGTGTCGAGTAGTGCTCGCGCGCGCAACCCCCTGTCGGCCATGCACCCTTCGCGTGGGTGTCATCCAATTGTTATGACGGTCGTATTCCCGGTTGGGTCGAATTACCGGTAAAGGTTCTGGAGTTTGCGACGGACGGACTCGACGACTGAACGGTCTCTGTCACGTGTACGATTCCGCACGCGGCCAGTGCCGGCGAGTTTGATTCCGAGCAGGTAGAAGGGTATACCGAGCATCGCGTCGATGACGATGATCGGTGCCCAGGGGTGGAGCTGATAGAGCGCGCGGATGATTGGGAGCGGGAGTAGGGCGAGGTAGTGATGCTTGACGACGTAGCGTGGATAGTAGCCAATCTCCGGGGGTGCTTGGAGTTTGACCGTAGCGTTGGCGACACTACGAGATCGGACTTGGAGTTCTTGAGGTTCGATAGTCACACCTTCGCTACCCGGTTCAAGAAATACGATGTGAGGAATCACCCCACCACTTCCCACAGGATAGCGTATCTGCGTAGACTCACCTGCAGGGATCACTAATGGTCGCTCGGATTCGAATTCCGCACTGACGACGCTGAATTTATCCGTCCCAGAGGGACCAATCATCGCTGTATTTGCTCCGACTACGATCAGTAGTGCGAAGATAGCGATAATAATCCGTATATCAATTCCATTTTGCTGTTCTCTGGTTCGGCTCACGTCACGTCTTCCCTTGTCACGCCATTCTGCAATAACGTACCAAATCAGTGAACAGACAAAAAATAGATACGCAAGTCCCTTAGTTCCGAGGAAGATCCCGGTTCCCAATACCGTTGCTAGAAATCCTTGGAACGTTCCCAAAACGGACTGTACAGAATCAAATACAATGCCAAGATATGGTATGACAACCACTTTTCCATTTAAACTCCACGCAATGGCTACTACTTGAGCTGGTTTTACTGGGGGTTCTCCGTTGCTTTGATCTGTAAATGGATTGTTGTCTCCCTTTGTTATATATCCTTGATCGGTGATATCAACAACCCGGTGGGTAGTTAGCCCACCACCCTGTATCCGCTCTGCTTCGAAAACAATCACATCTCCTTCTTCAACAGGTGCGGCTAACGGTTTTGGGACAGCTATGAACCCATCACCTGCCTCTAGGGTTGGTTGCATGCTTCCTGTTTCAACGTAACTTAATAAGATTGGTTGACCCAAAGCTGCCCCCAAAACAAGTGATAAAACAGCAGTTAGCACTACCAACAAAAACAATTTTTCAACTATTGTGCGCACGGCCATACAAGTGCGATTGGCCAATATATTATAGTTATTAAGATAATATATACAGATATCTTCCACTAACCAAGTAGAATTATCAGGAAATATTAAATTGACGGCTTTATTCGATTAGTGTGAGTTCGATGCCGGAGAGTCTCCCAGGTCAGCGAACGCCTGGATCTGGAGATTTTCAGCACCTGCGAGTGCAGTTTGGAGGTTTTTCCCTTTTTCGATGTCAATTCCAACGTACACAGACTCTCCCGGGCTGAGTTCTGCAGCACTGAAGACGATATTAGACGGGTCTGGGCCCACACTGTCAGGTTCAAACTGATCCGAGTATGCTCCCGGATTACCGACATCGGGACTCAGGGCCTTCGTCTCGTTGTCGGAATCGTAGAAATAGATGTTGTCTCTGTCACCATTTCCACGAAGCGCGATGGTAGCGTAGACAGTCTGGGTACCTTGATTCCTAATCCGAAAAACGTTATTAAGACGGGTGTGTGCATCACTGTTGACACCAGACCCGCCGTTTCCGCTATCGTCAACGTTGAGCGCCGCCTCACCATTATTGTAATCTAGGTAGCGCCCATTGGGGTGTCCGGTTCTTCCGACCCCGACGTACGCACTCCCGTCACCTTCGACTTGGATGTCAACGTCACGGGAAGCTTGTGCACTGGTGAACGCACCAGTTCCCATTGCGGCCGCCCCTCCGGCGGCGATCGATCCGACTCCGATCACGAATTTCCGTCGTTCCATGGTTTCGTACCTCGTGCACGCCGCCGAGCAGCGAGCCGACCCGTATCGGGCTCCACGGTGGCGTGCTCATTCTCCACCTCGGTTCGGACTATCTTTGGTATATACTCCGGTTCGTCCAAAAACGACGAATTCAGCGCTGTAGAGTTCCTAAACAGTCTGAAAAAGGAGTCTTCTTGATTGGTAGTCTCAACATAGTTCTCGATGTGAATCTGAGTGACCAAGTCAGTCCAATATAGCCAAATGTGGACCTTGTATTATTCCGATTAGTTATTATTTGAAGTTTATTGGCGATAGCCAAGAACCCTGCGTCTATTCGATTTGAGATTGTCTGTCGGTTCGGAGTAACAATATTGGAAAGTCTGAAGTTTGTATGTCAGGACTGTGAGCCGTCAGAGTCTTCAGCCACCAACGTCACCGAGCCTCCGTTGGAAGAAATGTTCCCACGGGTGTCGACAGTGAACTCAATGACGTCGTTTGCCTCGTTTCCAGGACCAATTTCGAAGTTATCCACGAGGGTCGCGCTGACGGCGTTCGACAGATCGGTTTGGAGATTTGTCAGTCTCGCATAATCCTCGCCGTTGTTGACTACGTTCACCGCTCTGAACGTGGTCACGGCCTCGTTGTTCAATCCGGTACCGTCCGTGTC
>NZ_JBNTJX010000061.1:0-2761 GCF_051195075.1 Halobaculum sp. EA56 | reverse complement strand
TGTCGCCTCCGGTTCCCCTCCTACTCGCACGCCGCCCCCGGCGCGGGCCCCGCCGCCGACGGCGACCCCGTCCGCCGCGAGCTGGCGGACGCCGCGCTCGTGCGCGAGCTTCACGTGTACGGGTCGCCGGCGACGTTCGACGGCGACGACGGCGACTGGCAGCACCGTGGGTACGGTCGTCGGCTGCTGCGTGAGGCCGAGGACATCGCGGCCGACGCGGGCTTCCCGAAGCTGTCGGTCATCTCCGGGGTCGGCGTCCGCGGCTACTACCGCGACAAGCTCGGGTACTACCAGGACGGCCCGTACGTGAGCACGCGGCTGTGAGGCGTCGGGGCGAGGACCGAAGGGGTCCCGGGCCGGCGGGGCGGGCCGAGAGAATCGGGTTCGATAGCCACACCGCCGCGTTTTTGCGTTCGCCTTCGTTGTCAGACGTATGCAGACCGCCTTCCTCGCCACGCTCCGAGAGACCCTTGAGGGGTTCGTCACCGTCGAGGCGCGCGTGGCGGCGACCGTCGTCCTGCTGACGGCCGCGGCGGTCACCGCCCTCCTCCTGGCGCCGCGGACGGTCCGCGTCGTCCACCGGGTCGTCCGCGACCGGGTGCTCGGCGACGAGCGGGTGCCCGTCGAGGTGTCCGAGTCCGACTGGCGGCTGCCGGTCACGGCCGTCGTGCGGACGCTCCAGTTCGCGGTGCTGCTCGCCGCCGGGCTGGCGACCCTCGTCGTGTGGGGCTACGTTTCCGTGGCCCTGGCGGCGGTGGACGCGATGGCGGCGGCGGTGCCGCGGATCCTCCGGCTGCTCGTGTCGGTCGGGCTCGTCGGCGCCGCGGTCGTCGCCATCGACGTGCTGGAGTCCCGCCTCGACGACTACGCCGCCGAGTCGGACGCGATCAACCAACACCAGAAGGGGATCGTCTTCCGCGTGCTCCAGGTGACCGTGCTCGTGGCGGCGCTCGTCGGGGGGCTCACGGTGTGGGGCGTGAACCTCGGGGGCCTCCTCGTGGGCGCCGGCTTCCTCGGCATCGTCGTCGGTACCGCCGCGCGCTCGACGATCGGCTCGCTCATCGCCGGCTTCGTGCTCATGTTCTCCCGGCCGTTCGAGCTGGGCGACTGGGTCGAGATCGACGGCGAGGAGGGGATCGTCGCCGACGTCACCGTGATCAACACGCGCATCCGCACCGCCGGCGGCGAGGTGGTCGTCATCCCGAACGAGCGCGTGGCCAACGCCACCGTCTCGAACCGGACGCGGCTCGGCCAGCTCCGGCTGTCGACGGACGTGGGCGTCGACTACGACGCCGACCTCGCGACCGCGGAGGCGGTCGTGAGCGACGCGCTGGCGGACGTGAGCGAGATCGAGGACAACCCCCCGCCGCAGGTGGTGCCGAAGTCGCTGGGCGACTCGGCGGTCGTCCTGGAGTGTCGCTTCTGGATCGACCGCCCCAGCGCCCCCAAGCGGGCGCTCGCGACGGCGGCGGTCGTCCGCGCGGTGAAGGTCGCGCTCGACGACGCCGGTATCAAGATCCCGTACCCGCAGCGGGAGGTCACGGGCCGCGAGGAGACCGGGGGCTTCCGCGTCGCCGAGGGGCGCGGGGAGCCGCCCGGCGCCGCCGCGCCGGGAACCGAGAACTGACCCGCGTGTCGACGTCGCCGGGCGGGCCGCGGCGGTCGGACGCGACGGTCGCCGCCCGTCCCGACCGGTATCTTTTGATGACCGCCGGGCGGTGTGGCTGACGTGTTCGAGGGACTCTTCGTCGATCTGGTGGGGACGGAACCCGTCGTGCAGGCGCTGGCCGGGGGAGTCATCATCGCCGTGATGAACATGGTCGGCGCCCTGCTGGTGCTCGTCGTCCGAAACCCGTCGGAGCGGGCGCTCGACGGCGCCCTCGGCTTCGCCGCGGGCGTGATGCTCGCGGCGTCGTTCACGTCGCTCATCGTCCCCGGGATCGACCTGACGGAGATCGTCGTCCCCGGCGTCCCCGCGACCGGCCTGCTCTCGCCGGTCCCGGTGCTCGCGGGCATCGTCCTCGGCGTGCTCGTGCTCGACCAGGCCGACCACTGGGTCCCCCACGTCCACGTCCTGATCACCGGCCGGGAGCGGCCCGACCAGACCGTCGTCGACGCGAAGGTCGCCTCGGTGATCCTGTTCATCGTCGCGATCACCATCCACAACATGCCGGAGGGGCTCGCCGTCGGCGTCGGCTTCGGCTCGGGGAACGTCGCGAACGGCCTCTCGCTCATGCTCGCGATCGGCCTCCAGAACGTCCCCGAGGGGCTCGCGGTGTCGGTCGCCGCGATCAACGCCGGCTTCGACCGGCGAACGTACGCCGTCCTCACCGGGATCCGGTCGGGGCTCGTCGAGATCCCGCTCACCGTGATCGGCGCGGTCGCCGTCGCGCTCGCCGCGCCGGTGCTCCCGTACGCGATGGGCTTCGCCGCCGGCGGCATGCTGTTCGTCATCTCCGACGAGATCCTGCCCGAGACGCACTCGCGAGGCCACGAGCGCGTCGCGACGCTGGGAACGATGGTGGGCGTGGTCGTGATGCTGTACCTGGACGTCGCGCTGGCCGCGTGACACGGAGCGTCCGCGGCACCGTCGAGACCCCCGCGACCGGGGGGTTGAACCGCCGGAGACTGGGGTCGGAACCCGGGGTGGCGACGCCCTCGGCGGACGGCCGCCCGGTCGGGCCGGCGGTCCTACTCGCCCGCTAACGGTCGGCCGCGTCGGTCGAGACGCGTCACGGGGAGCCCGGCCCGCTCGGCGTGC
>NZ_JBNTJX010000060.1:0-2774 GCF_051195075.1 Halobaculum sp. EA56 | reverse complement strand
CGGCTCACGATGGCCACGGCCGCCGTCGAGGTGTACGAGGACGCCGGCGGTGACTACCGCTGGCGCCTGCGCCACCGGAACGGGACGATCCTGGGCACCTCGGGGGAGGGGTACGCCTCCCGCTCGGGCGCCATCGACGCCGTCAACCGGGTGAAGCGACACGCGCCGAACGCGCCGGTCGAGGAGGAGGGCGTCGGAGACGCCGACGAGGCGGGGGACGGCGCGGACGGGGCGAGCGAGGAGTAGGTCGCCGCGAGCGCGGTCCCTCGGGTCCCCCCTCGGCCCGTTCTGGCGACGTTGGCTGTACTCCGACAGCGTCGTCCGGCGCTGCTCGTCGCCGTCGCTGTTGATCGACCCGCCGTCCGGCTCCAGGTAGAAGAAGACCCCGCCGCCGCCGACGAACGGCTCGTGGTACCGAGACCGATTTTTTGCCTATAAATATTCACGAGAAAAAACGAGCGTCACGAAAGCATTGTTCTGGCGCTTGTAGAGGGAAGCAGTTGTGAAATAATATTTAATGTTATACTTATCTTTCAAATATTTTCTCTGAAAATAGAGATATAATAATGCCTACGCTTTTGACACAGCAACGACAATCCCGAACTAATGATGGATGTGCAGGAGGCCCGTGTCGAAATCCGGGAACGGTACATGGGCCTCACGCCGGAGCAGTTCGAACAGTTCTGCAAGATATTAACAGAGGAGGTTGAGGGTCCTGCATACATCCAACTAACGCCTTTCCAAGGCGACCGCGGACTTGACCTCCAAGGGTACATCGGACACGAATTTGTTGACGTGAAATTCGGTGGCCAAGTAAAGCAGTACTCCGATAATATCGGAGGTCCTTCGATTAGAACATTTGTTGGTTCTTTAACTACAAATAAATGTAACGTGGGTAGCTACATTACCAGTAGCTCATTTAGGGATAACGCCCATGAAGAAGTATCAGATTCGAACATACCGATTACACTCATCGATGGAGATGATATTCTTAATATCATGTTGGAATACCAACTAGGCGTTATTTATCCCAATCCCGACGACCGAGAGGATTTGAAACTCGACCCAGAGTTCTGGGAAATATTCGACGAAACAACAGGCGATGAACTCATTCCGAGTGATAAGGTACCACAGGCGAACAAAATTCCGTATCTCAATATTGTCTTACAGGCGATAGATCAAGGGTATCGATATAAACCTGAGATTCGGGACTATATGAAGACTCACACGAACAAAGAATGGCGTTCACGGCAGGCGGACTACTACGCTATGGCAGGTTGGGCGTTGAACTACGTCCACAAGGATACGATGGGAGAGTACCGGGGAGAAAAGATGCGTCGGTGGGGCCTCACCCGCGATGGTCAAGAATACGTAAAGTTACTGCAAGAAGATCGTGCTGAGGAGGCAGAAACCCACCTAATCAAACATATCCGAGAAATGGAGATTATGAGACGACTTCTTCCAGAAATTCAGGAACAGGACGAAGTTTCGAATGACGAACTCAAAGACCTATTCTTCAAAGAAGTCGCTCTAAATCGAACGACATCAGACCGACGTGTCTCTACGGTAGGTCAGTGGCTCCAGATGCTCCCCGAGATCAACCGCAAACACACGAAAAACACGGTTAAGTACGAATATTTAACTGAAAAGGAACGTTTGCTTTAGCATCACTAGGCCTCCGGTTCCATCCACGAATCTAACTTCTTCAACTTCTCACGCCGATTATTCTCCGGTACGTTTGTCACGATGATCTCTTGTACTTCATCGCGGTCCGAAGCGACGGAGTTTATCTGACGCTTTGCGCCAATGTCGTGAATAATGAATTCATCAAATACATCATAGAGTTCTTCCATTGGCGGAGAATTTGAAATGACTACCCACACATCGTTACGAGCTAGTTCCAATGCTGTATCTCGAAGTCGCTCCTGTTGTTCCGTTCCGAAAGCACTGTGATGATATTCTACAAAACTTGAGGAACGGCTCACGGGCTCGTATGGCGGGTCAAAGTACACGAGATCGCCGGATTTCGCGTTCTTTTTTATGTAATTGAAGTCCTCATTGAACATCTCGATGTCAGAAAGGACTTTGCTTGCTTGACGAATTCGATCAGCCATCACCCAATTGGCTGACGAGTGGCGACCAATCGGGACATTGAACTCACCGCTGTTGTTCTCACGGTATAGCCCATTGTAGCAAGTTCTGTTCAAATACAGAAGTAGTGCGGCCTCCTCAACTTTGTCGAAATCTTCCCCTCGAGGCCTTCTATTGAACAACTCTCGTTGCTGGTAGTAGTAATTATCTACCTCACCACCATTCCAATCTTCGTCGCTGTATTCTCTATTGGGGTCGGGAGTAGCGTTCGGTGGCTTAAAATCCCGAAGTTTCTGAATGAGTTCTTTAGGCCGCTCATCGACTACTTTGTAAAACGAGATGAGACGAGTATTAATGTCATTAATTGTTGAGCCCGGCGGATGCGGGGCCGTGTCGAAGAAGAGTGCACCGCCACCAACGAATGGCTCGTGGTAGCGGTTGACGTCTTCTTTGGGCGGGAGGGATTCTTTAATGGCGTCCAGGATTTGCCTCTTCCCTCCTGCCCACTTGAGTATCGGCTCCACCATCTATGTTCTATACTAAAACCTTACCCTATAAAGATCCTTGCTCCGAAACCCCACATCGACAGGGAATAACACACGGACGCGACGGGGAACCGCGCCGTGATCTCGGGCAGGAGCTGGCGCTTGCCCCCGGCCCACTTGAGGAGCGGCTGGACCATG
>NZ_JBNTJX010000059.1:0-3270 GCF_051195075.1 Halobaculum sp. EA56 | reverse complement strand
ATTGGCTACTGTGCCAGCTGGTGAATGGCTCGGCTCGAGAGCCGACGACGGACGTGCCAAGCTGCGATAAGCCGTAGGGAGCCGCATGGAGGCGAAGAACTACGGATCTCCGAATGGGAATCCCTCTACAATTGCCTTGCGCAATGGGGAACGCTCCGAATTGAAACATCTCAGTAGGAGCAGGAAGAGAAATCAATCCGAGATGTCGTTACTAACGGCGAGTGAACGCGACGCAGTCCAAACCGAAGCCCTCACGGGCAATGTGGTGTTCGGGCTGATACCAAGCAGTTCGGGTTCGTGAGAAGTCTCCTGGAACGGAGCACGATACAGGGCGACAGTCCCGTATCACGAACGCGGCCTGCGGATCAGTTCCCAGAGTAGCGGGGGTTGGATATCCCTCGTGAACATCTCAGGCATCGACTGAGAAAGCTAAACACTCCTCGAGACCGATAGCGAACAAGTAGCGTGAGCGAACGCTGAAAAGCACCCCGAGAAGGGCGGTGCAACAGGGCCTGAAATCAGCTGGCGATCGAGCGACGGGGCATAAAAGGCCTCACTCAGAATGACCGAGACGCGAGTCTCCAGTAAGACGAGTGAGGAGCCGATGTCGCGTCGTGCGTTTTGAAAAACGAACCAGGGAGTGTACTGCTTTGGCGAGTCTAACGCGTTCATCGCGGAAGGCATAGGGAAACCGACATGGGCGCAGCACTATGTGTGAGGCCCGCCGTGTTCAAGCGCGGGGAGTCGAAGCGGTACGACCCGAAACCGAGTGATCTACTCCGAGGCAAGGTGAAGCGTGCCGAAAGGCACGTGGAGGCCTGTTAGCGTTGGTGTCCTACAATACCCTCGCGTGACCTTGGAGTAGGGGTGAAAGGCCCATCGAACTCGGCAACAGCTGGTTCCGACCGAAACATGTCGAAGCATGACCTCTCCCGAGGTAGTTCGCGCGGTAGAGCCACCGATTGGGAGACCCGCCTCCGAGAGGAGTCGGCCTCCCTGTCGAACTCCGAACGTGCGAACGCCGTCGACGGAGGGAGTCCGGTGTCCCGGGGTAAGCTTGGGCACCGTGAGGGGAACAACCCAGAGCTAGGTTAATGACCCAAAGTGTGGATTAAGTGTAATCCTCTGAAGGTAGTCTCGAGCCCTAAACAGCCGGGAGGTGAGCTTAGAAGCAGCTACCCGCTAAGAAAAGCGTAACAGCTTACCGGCCGAGGTTCGAGGCGCCCAAAATGAACGGGACTCAAATCCACCTCTGATACCTAGCCGCCCCCCTGACCGGGGGGATCGTGTAGGTCGGCGTACTGTGCGGATGGAAGCACGGGTGAGAACTCGCGTGGACCGCGCAGTAACGACAATCCTGGTCACAGTAGCAGCGATATTCGGGTGCGAACCCCGAAGGCCTGAAGGGTAAGAGTTCCTCGGCACTGCTGATCAGCCGAGGGTTAGCCGATCCTAAGTCCGGCCGCAATTCGACCCGGACGAACGGGCAACTGGTTAATATTCCAGTGCTACCACGCGCTCAAAGTCGACACCTCCGCAACCGTCTAGCCGGGCACTCGCCCGGCCGAATCAGGGAATCCCGTGGAAGCCGTAACGGCACGAAGCGAGAGAAGCCTGAGACAGCGAAAGTAGACGTTAGCAGGGGTCCGTGAAAAGACGAGCGTGGTACTCGTATCGAGATCCGACACAGGTACCCTGGCAGCGCAAGCCAAGGCCGACGGGAGCAACCGACGTTAGGGAATTCGGCAAGTTAGTCCCGTACGTTCGCAATAAGGGATGCCTGCCCTCGACGGGGCAGGTCGCAGTGACTCGGTGGCTCCGACTGTCTAGTAACAACACAGGTGACCGCAAATCCGCAAGGACTCGTACGGTCACTGAATCCTGCCCAGTGCAGGTATCTGAACACCTCGTACAAGAGGACGAAGGACCTGTCAACGGCGGGGGTAACTATGACCCTCTTAAGGTAGCGTAGTACCTTGTCGCTTCAGTAGCGACTCGCATGAATGGATCAACGAGAGCCACACTGTCCCAACGTTGGGCCCGGTGAACTGTACGTTCCAGTGCGGAGTCTGGAGACCCCCAAGGGGAAGCGAAGACCCTATAGAGCTTTACTGCAGGCTGTCGCTGAGACGTGGCCGCTGACGTGCAGGATAGGTAGGAGTCGCTACAGAGGTGCCCGCGCCAGCGGGTCGCCCAGACAGCACTGAAATACTACCCGTCAGTGGCTGCGACTCTCACTCCGGGAGGAGGACACCGGTAGCCGGGCAGTTTGACTGGGGCGGTACGCGCTCGAAAAGATATCGAGCGCGCCCCAAGATTTCCTCACGCGGGACAGGAACCCGCGGAAGAGCGCAAGAGCACAAGGAAGTCTGACAGTGTCGTTCCAAGCGAGCGACGCTGACGCGAAAGCGTGGTCTAGCGAACGGACCACGGGCCTCAATGGCCCGGGTTTACGACAGAAAAGCTACCTTAGGGATAACAGAGTCGTCACGCGCAAGAGCACATATCGACCGCGTGGCTTGCTACCTCGATGTCGGTTCCCTCCATCCTGCCCGTGCAGAAGCGGGCAAGGGTGAGGTTGTTCGCCTATTAAAGGAGGTCGTGAGCTGGGTTTAGACCGTCGTGAGACAGGTCGGCTGCTATCTATTGGGGGTGTTACGGTACTTGACGGGAACGGTCGTATAGTACGAGAGGAACTACGACTGGTCGCCACTGGTGTATCGGTTGTCCGAGAGGGCAGCTGCCGAGAAGCTACGCGACACGGGGTAAGAGCTGAACGCATCTAAGCTCGAAACCCACCTGGAAAAGAAGTACCGCCGAGATTACTCGTAGAAGACGAGTTCGATAGACTCGGGGTGTACGCGTCGAGGCAACGAGACGTTCAGCCCGCGAGCACTAACAAATCGAGCCACACTCATATGCTGGAACCCGATGCCCTATGAATCGGGTTCAGGTGTTACCTGGATTGCACGTACATATCGGTCGCGAGACCACCCGACGTAGGCGTGACATCGGATCGTTCCCGATGGTCGGTATTAGGGCGGCCACAGCGGCGGGGCACCACCCGTACCCATCCCGAACACGGCAGTTAAGCCCGCCAGCGTTCCGGCAAGTCCTGGAGTGCGCGAGCCTCTGGAAACACCGGTTCGCCGCCCACCACTCATACACACACACACTCTCAGCCCACCGGCTCCACGCCGGTGGGCTGTTTTCATATACACAGGGCGACGCAGTCGCGCGTCGCCCACGAACACCGCCCGACAGCGGCGG
>NZ_JBNTJX010000058.1:0-3333 GCF_051195075.1 Halobaculum sp. EA56 | reverse complement strand
GCTGCGGCGAGTAACGTCCTCGCGGCCCGTGGCCACTATACGGTCGAAGATCCGTATGCGCGCGAGGATACCCCGGATGCGCGACCGACGTTCGGGCTCGATGACGGCGAAACTGATGGCATCGTCCTCGCGAACGCGCTCGACGTCGACGGCTTTCTCACCGACGAATTTGGCGGCACGAACTTCCCGCTCATCCACGCGGTGCTCGAAGGGCCGCGTATCGTCCCGACACCGCGGCTTATCTGCGACTACGCCCGGAACGGCCACATGAACCACGAGGAGACGCGAACGCTACTTCGCGTGATCAGCCCCCACCGGAGCTGGGACAACAGCCCGTACGTCGCCCAGTTAGTCACGCTTCTGGAAGGGTAGGTTCAGTCAGCTTCGAGGTCACGAGCGTCGAGGTCGCCGGCGAGATACTGCTCTCCCGTTCGCGTGATGTCGTAGACGCCGTTGCCGAGGTGGACGAGGAGGCCGTATTCGACCAGTGTCTTGCATCGGGCGTTGATGTGTTGCCGGGAGAATCGAACGCGATCGCTGTCAGCCATTTCCTTGGGTGTATCGGGGCCGGCTTCAGCAAGATGCTCTAGAATGCGGTCATCGGCGCGAGACATCCAGTCGGCGTCAAAGCGCATAATCGCTTCTGGTTGCGCCGACGCTATCCCGAACGCGCTAAGTCGATTAGAAAAGCGATACGCTCCTGTAGTTGACTCCCAATGTTTTAACGGCTCCCCACCCTAGTCTACGAGCATTGTGATGGACCAGTCCTCACCACAAACCCTCACCGTGGAGATTATCGAGGCCTTGGAATCGTGTGGAGTGGACCGCGACCAGTACCAATTACACGACTATATCGATGTCGAAGCAGTTGAGCAGCTGGTAGCCGGATCCAGTGGATCAGTCGAGGTTCGTGTCACTGTCGAGGGGATTCAGCTCGCAGTTACAGGCGATGCTGTCGAAATCGTCGATCCCCAAGGCGGACACGCGGAGGACCAATAGCATGCCATCCGTGGAATATCGACTTCCGAACGTTCCAATTCCGGGTGTAGCTGGTGTGAGGCGTGCAATCACGTACGTTCTCCAATCAGGCAAATTATGAACCTAGAACCTGCTATACCTTTCAGATGAGGGATTGGTCTCGGGCGGTGAGTCAATGGTCGGTCACCATCCTTGGAGCTGTACTCCTTCTGCTCACACTCGCCCGAACCGCGACTGACACCGACGATCCCATTATCGACCTCACTGAGGTAGCGCTACCATTCGTCGTCGGCATCGGGCTCATCGTCGGCGGGATATGGCTCGCCAGAACGACTCCAACAGCCCGTGTCAGACAGCTTTCAAAGTGGACGCTGGGCGGCGCCATCGTCGGCGTAGCTGTCAACCTCTGGTTCGTTTTCATCATCTCGCTGGAACAGGTTCCGTCCGGGGAACCGATCGTGTTGAACCTCAATGGCGCTGGCATCTTCATGGCCGCCGGTGTGCTTCTCGGCTACTATGCGACGGGGCTCCAAGCACGGGAACACCAACTCGAACTTTCAGAACATCGCTTCCGGGCGCTCACGGAGAACTCGCCGTTTGCGGTCATCTCGATCGACGAAACGAGTACAATCCGCTACGCGAACGACGCGACCGAAGCCCTCTTCGGCTATCCCACAACGGATCTCGTCGGCGAACCGCTGACGAAGCTGATTCCGGCCCGATTCCGTGAGGCGCATCTCGAGGGGCTGTCTCAGTACCTCTCTGACGGTAGGCGAACTGTCGACTGGGATGGCCTCGAATTGGCCGGCCTGCGCGCCGACGGCGAGGAATTCCCCGTCGAAGTCAGTTTTGGCGAATACGTCGTAGGCGACGACCACCTCTTTACGGGCGTTATTCAGGACATTTCCGACCGAAAAGCAGCCGAGGAGCAGCTTCGTGACCACACGTCGAAAGTCACGCAGCTACACGAGGTCGCGACCGAGATCACCAGGGCAGCATCCAAAGAAGAGGTGTACCAACGCACTGCAGACGGGGTCGTTGACGTCTTCCCGGCCGCTGTTGCCCGCGTGGCGATTGCGGACGGGGACCAGCTCGTGCCGGCCGCCAGTTCTGACCACGAGTCCCTCGAGGAGTGTCAGCCCATATCCGCAACTCTCGGATACGCGGGGCAGAGCTACCAGTCCGGGGAAGTCCTCCGACTCGACGATCTAACGGATACGCGCTCAGCAGCACAGTCCCCGGTTCAGGACAGAGAGTCACTTCCGGACGCGGACCTAGCGGAGCCACAAGCGCTGTTAAGTATCCCTCTCGGGGAATACGGGGTCGTGCAGGCGTTTGCCCACGAGCCAGCAGCGTTCTCCGAACGTGATGAAGAGGTCGCCGAGATGCTCGCAACGCACGTCACGACGGCCCTCCAGCGCATCGAGGCGGAGTCGACCATCCGACGCGAACGCGACCGCCTCGAAGAGTTCGCCAGCATCCTCTCGCACGACCTCCGAAATCCCCTGAATGTCGCCCAGGGTCGCCTGGAGCTCATACAGATGACTGGCGAGATAGACCACGTCGAGGCCATCGATCGCGCGCTCGATCGGATGGAACGGCTCATCAAGGATATGTTGACACTCGCCCGCGAAGGCGATGCCGTTGGTGAGACGGAACCGGTTGCACTGCGCACGATCGCTAATCAAGCCTGGACCAACGTCACAACCGAATCCGTTTCGCTCGAGATCGAGTCGAGCGTCCAGATCGACGCGGATCGTAGTCGACTCATCCAGGTGTTCGAAAACCTGTACCGGAACGCAATCGAACACGGCGGCGAGGGGGTCACAATTCGCGTCGGTGCCCTCGACGGCGGCTTCTTCGTCGAAGATACCGGTCCCGGTATTCCGGCGGCTGAACGAGACGATATCTTCGAGAGCGGCTACACGACCAACCAAGACGGCACCGGGTTCGGTCTCGCGATCGTCAAACGCGTCGTCGAAGCTCACGGGTGGGAGATTGAGGTCACCGAGGGCACTGACGGCGGGGCCCGGTTCGAGGTTTCAGGCACCTGATCCAGTTCAATATTGAGAGCGTGAGGCGACGGATACGAAAGCCCTCGGCCGCTCGACGTCCCACGACCGCCGCTGCGCGCCTCGTGCCTGCGGTGCTTGCGGGGCCGGGGGACGGCCGAGACGGCCTCGCCCTTTCTGAGTCCACCAGGACGGTAGATGGCTCACCGAGCGATGTGGCCGGCTAGACAGGTGTGTCCGTTATGGCCCGCCCCGCTCGCCGCGTTCCGCCCTCCGCGTCGCTCGCGACCGACCATTCCGGGCGTGCGGGCGCTCTCCGCACCGCCCGCGCCCGTTCCGGGCT
>NZ_JBNTJX010000057.1:0-3383 GCF_051195075.1 Halobaculum sp. EA56 | reverse complement strand
CACGAAGAACACGGTCATCCGTCGAAGTATCTCTACCCGGCCCTCCACGAGGAGTTCGGTGACAATATTGACTGGGAATACATCTGCCAGTGCAACTGTGGCGGTCATATCCTCCGCGTCCACGTGTGAGGCGTTATCATTCCCGCATTTCGAACGACCCACCTATGAATCCGAGATTCGAGTAGACAACCGTCTCAGTAGGGTGATGATCGACAGTAGCACCTCTACGGTGCCGTCGTGATACTTCCTGATCACCTACCCATCTATCGGCAGCGCTTTTAGCGATCCAGAACACCGCTCGGTGAATCGGCAGATCAAGGTCTGCACAATCAGGCTTCTCCCGCTTCAACGCCTTTGATCTCGCAAACCAACTCGACGCCGACTAGTGGTTGTGCGTGGGTGTATGTTCAGTCACGAGAGGTGACCGGGCCGCGCATCGCGGCGCGAACGAGTTTCGCTTCGGCCTTCTGCAGGTGTTCTGTTACCGTATTAGGAGCACAGCCGAGACGCTCGGCGATGTCCGCATGGGTGGCGTTTCGTGGACTCTCGTAGTACCCCAACTCCAGTGCCGCCGTGACGGTCGCTCGCTGACGCTCGCTGAGCGTCCTCGTTGGAGCAGTCGCCTCGTCGGGAAATGTCCCTATCGAATGGACGTCAACCTCGAATCCGGCCGGAACGGCGTCGATCATCGATTGCAGTACCTCCGATTCGCCGACGATCCGGAACTGCGCCGTTCCCTCGCGGTAGACAACCGGCGTGGCGACGATCAATCCCATCCGGGAGATCGAGTCGACGACTTGCTGGAAGAGTGGTGCCTCGGACGGCCGGCCGACCACGAGCATGTAGAAGCGATCGTCGTCAACGCGAGTGATATCGAACCCGACGACGACGGACGAATCGCCGACCTCTCCGGCAAACGCGTCCGCATCCCCGTCCACGGCGTACAACGCTGTCAGCGCATCCTCGGTGGAGGCGTTCCACTCTAAGAGGCGGGCCTCGTCCACGTGGGGAGAATCCGCGACGAGGCGGAAAAACCGCGGTGCGCCCGGCGGCGGCGCGCCCACGAGTTCGAGATACCGCATAGACGCACGTTGCCCGCATTTCAACTTAAACCATACGAGTATACTCTGCACAACTGTTTCCCAACGTCCAGTCGTTGTTTCAGCTATGCCGAACACCGAACCCTCGCTCGCCGTGGAGGGACTCCGGAAGGAGTTCGGAGCGACGACAGCGCTCGACGGCATCGATCTGTCGATCGACGGGGCAGGCATTCTCGGCATCGCGGGACCGAACGGATCCGGGAAGACGACGCTCATCCATTGCCTGTTGGGCCTTGTTTCGCCTACCGCCGGCGAAGCCCGCATCGCGGGAACGCCGCCGACGTCGTTCGACGCCGACGACCGGCGGCGGATCGGGTACATGCCACAACACACCGCCGTCTACGACGGCCTGACCGTGCGAGAGAACGTCGCCTTCTTCGCGCGGTTGTACGGCGTCGATGACCGAGCGACCGCCATCAGCCGTGCGCTCTCGTTCGTCAATCTCGCTGACCGGGCCGACAGTCCTATCGGCGAACTTTCGGGGGGCATGATCCGTCGGACGAGCCTCGCGTGTGCCCTCGTCCACGACCCGGATGTGCTGTTCCTCGATGAACCCACGGTCGGCCTCGATCCGAAACTGCGCGCTTCGATGTGGGAAGGGTTCCGAAAGCGCCGCGAGGACGGCGCGCTCGTTGTCGTCTCGACGCACTACCTCGATGAGGTGAAACACTGCGACCGCGTGCTCTTTCTCCGCGAGGGGCGCGTTCTCACGGTCGATTCGCCCGGTGGCGTTCTCGACGCCACGGGAACTGATGAACTGGAGGCTGCGTTCCTCGCCCTGTTGGATGATGACGGGACAACTCCCTCCAACACGAACCCACCATCATCTACTGCCGCGACGAACGGAGGTGCAGGGTCTTGAACGGGACGCTGCCGGTGGCGGGACGCATCCTGCGGACGCTCCGGGGCGACCGCCGGACGCTCGGCATGGTGATCGTCGTGCCGGCGTTCGTCCTCTACCTGCTGAGCGAGGTATTCCCGCGACCGGGGCCGGTCGCGCCGATCGTTCTCGCTGTCGTTGTGTTCTTCCTGACGTACCTGCTGACTGCCATCGGATTCCTGCGGGAACGGACCGCCGGGACGCTGGAGCGCGTTCTCGTCGCGCCCGTCTCCCGGTCGGGACTTGTCCTCGGATACGTGCTCGGGTACGGCGTGCTGGCGACCGTCCAGTCGCTCGTGCTCCTGGGGGCAGCCATCGTGTTTCTTGACGTCGGGTTCAGCCACGGCATCGAACTATTCTTGCTTGTGGAGTTGCTGGGCGCGCTGACCGCACTCGGCATCGGCATCGTCCTGTCGTTGTTCGCCGAAAACGAGTTCCAGGCCATCCAATTTATCCCGGTCGTCATCACGCCACAGGTCATCCTCGGCGGGACGTTCCTCCCGGTCGAACAGTTGCCGACCTACCTCGAATGGCCGGCACGCACGATGCCGGTGACCTACCTCATCGAGGCGATGCGATACGTCGTCCACGGTGAGGGGACGGTTGCGGAGTTCCGGATCGCCATGCTCGCACTCGCCGCGTTCGCGCTCGCGTCAGTAATCGTGGCCGGCGCGATGGTTCGCCGAGCAGGGTAGCACCCAGAGCGCTAACGGCCAGCACCTAATGAACGGCTGTTCCGTCAATTTTGAAATGAAATGACCGGTGCCTAAGTGCTGCATGAATTCTCTGCATCGGTCACGCCCTTTCTATCAGGTGTTGATACTATTTTCTCTCCGTTGAAGTGACCAGACCCACAAGAACAGGTTTGAAACACCACTTATACCGTTGTCTGGATTAGTGTGGGGTTGGAAGAACCGGCCTACTGTGGTTGATTCCGGTGTCCGGAACCGTCTGGTGGGCTGAGCCACTTGGTCAACTGACGCCTCGGAAGATGTAGAGATCAAGCGGCGTTCCTTTTGTGGTCGGAACACCCGATTCAGGTCCTCCAGTAGTTCGCCCTGGGTTGAGGGCGTTCCTGGTGTCTTCGAGGGTCACGCCTTCTTCCTCTTCAACCACGGTAGTACTGGTACATGACCGTCCTCTGTTGTCAACTGGGTCCTTGGCTGGTTCCCCGAGTTGCTTGGAGTGTTCTTGATTCGGATCGAGCTGAGAGAGATACGCACCCAAATTCCTCGTCTCGACTGGCGCAGAACTCCCTGTCCATGCATCCGGGACGACTCCGACGAGTTTGAGCGGATCCATCCGAGCTAGGTGTCGGGCCGATTTCAGGTGATCGTTGGCGAGGACCCACCCGCCTGATTGGAGGTTCCCCGCCACGATAGCTTCTTCTAGCAGCCCGGCGT
>NZ_JBNTJX010000056.1:0-4162 GCF_051195075.1 Halobaculum sp. EA56 | reverse complement strand
AAGGACTTCGGTTCGTCGACCGTTTTCTTCCGGCGGTACCAGTCGGGTAGTTCTGTATCGGTTCGTCCGTCGACGCCAGCGAACACGGTTCTGGATTCTGGGTCTTTCATTGCAGTCACCTCGAAATCGAATTCGTCGCTCGCGACGGCGCTCTCATCACGCGCCCTGCGCCCCTCTCACGGGCGCAAAAACAACCACTCTTAACCAACGCCCCGCCCACGAATCCAGTACTGTTGGTTAAACATCTGGACGGTCTCGACACCTGGCTTCGGCTCTTCAATTCACTCGTCGGCGTGGCGTCGACGGCGCACCTGTTCAGGATTCGGCACCCACGGATGTGCGTCCCAGCAGTGCAGGGCGTGCTCTTGTGCCGTGTCGAACAGCGCCTCACACGACCCACACTCGTAGGCGGTGTCGGACCACGGTTCCGTGACGAACATCGCCGTCACCGTCGATCTGACTGGATCTGGTGCGGCCGACCGCTGAACGTAATCATAGCCGATCACTGTCCGTCGACGAAGCGCCGACTGTGCCAGCCGTTCGGGCCGGTCTGCTGGGAGATACACCCAGCGGACGAACGCCTCTTCTGAGTCCTTCGCCGAGGGTTGAAGGATGAACCATCGGTTGTGCTCGTCGCGGAACAGATACCGCTCAGTGCCCCGGTTCTGGAGATAGAGCGGATCACCACGACCGGGAATCAGCCGAAGTCCCACTGACGGCGAGATCGGGGTGAGGAGTCGCTCTTCCAGTGAGAGCGAGCCGGACTCTCCGGATGATGTCTCGCTCTCGAAGTCATCAAGCGTCGCTTCGCCAGTCATGATTCGCCGGGATTCGTCTCGTCTGTGTCTTTCCCAGCTATTCGCTCGTGCCGGTCGTTGTATCGCTTGAGTTCTCGGCCGATGCACTCCAGCGCCGTGACAGCGCGTTCGATGAGCTGGTACGTTGCTCGCGAAAGTCGGAATTTCTCCATCAGTTGGCCTCCTCTGGCTCGACGAGGTCGTTACTCTCAGCGACGAGTGCCTGAACGGCAGAGACAGGGTCGTTCTCGACCGGAAGTGTTCGATGGTCAAGCGGGGCGGGATACGCCCGGTCCCCCTGCGCACAAAGTATGATCAACCACTCTTCGCTCCCTTTGGCGCGGACGACGTAGTGGTCGATATCTCGACGTTGGAAGACTGTCCGATCTGTCCGGCTCACCGCACTCCAATTCGCCGGCAGTGACGATGACGGCGCCCCACCATCTGGCGTGAGTGCTCGGTACTCTTCGAATTCGGCGAGTGCCGCCTCGATATCCTCCCCGGTGAGGTGCCAGCAGTCGGCCGGGCCATCACACACCAGCTGACTGACCACGTCGTTGCGGAACTGGATGTAGTGTTGCTGGGCGACAGTTTCGTTGTCGGTGTAATCGAGGAGGAGCACACAGGCGAGCTGTGCCGGTCCGCTTCCCGTATAGCCCCAGTCGAATTCCGCCGGGCTATGCCGCACGAGACCGAGACTTCGATTTGGGGAGAGGCGTTCGTGTGCGGTGAGGTTCAGGACCACTGGCGTTCCGTCGACACGCATTCCGACGTACTCAACGCAGTCTGCACTCGCCTGCCATCGCTCACTCGCATCCTGTACGACTGCTCGTGGGTCGGTAGTCGAATTCATCTCCATCGGTTGCATGCGGGCGTTCGGATTCCCCGCACCCTGCTGGGGGTCGAAAAACTACCACCGGCTATTAACCCCTCAGCGTCGCTTCAAAGTTAGAACTCAGACTATTATAGTTCAAACTATAACATTTCTACAGATAACTAATCAATAGGGACTGTTTATTCTTCGAATAGACAGCGAGCGGCTGCATCGTCGCCAGCGAGGGTCTGCTGATCCTCGTCCGTATCAGCGAAGAGTGTTGACTGATCTCCTTCGGTTGATTGCTCAACTGCGGGTCGATCGTCGACGCCGAACACACTGGCCTCGGGCCGATCAAGACGTGAATCCCGGTCGCGATGATCCACGTCAGCACCGAAGTCCTCGAGTGAGGTCTCGACGCTCGTTTCAGTTACTTCGAGTTGGCCATCGTCGCCGAATGCGGTCTGTCGTTGAATTTCGATCTCGGCTTGATCGCTCATCTCATTCGAGCCTCCACCCACCGAGGCTCCGACAGACATCCCCGAGTGCTGCGTCAATTGTCTTCTGCGCGAATTTCGCTGGCCCGATCTTTGAGCCGGCGAAGAATCGGGATCCGTTGCTGATTCGCATTCTCGTAGGCGACGCAGGCTCGCAGCGTCTCCATGTCATGAATCGTCGCGATACCAGCATTGATGAGACGGGTATTTGGCGGTTCGAGACGCTGTTTCGGTGTGAGAGCGTCTGATTCGACGGATAGATCTGACGAATCGCTCATTTTTGTTCGCCTCCGCTCTCTCAAGGCGGCAACAAACAGCGGCCAGGCCCCTCCCAGTCGAAGAAATCTCCTGTCAGAACTCCACGTCAGTTTGGCGGTAGTTCGCGTCAGTGTCGACGCTGTCGTACATACGGCCGAGCATGTCGAGCGCTGACTGGAAGTGCGCGTAGTGCTCGTTTGCGAACGCCACAGTTTCTTCGAGTGGGATGACAGGCCGTCCGTCGACCATCTCGGCCTCGATCTGTGGCCGCGGCTTGAGTACCACCTGTATCGAACCATCGAGGTCGGCAGCAGGCAGGCGTTCTTCCGCAGTCGGGATTTCGAACCGATCGAAGAACGCCGTCCAGGCATCGAGGTCAGACTCGTGGACGGCGATGAACAGCGGATAGTCCTCTGGGTCGCGAGCGACCTGGTAGCCACCGCGAGTCCAGACGTAGACCGCATCGATGCCAGTGTATGCATACTCCATCCCCGTGAACTGCGGGAGGACATAGGCTTCTGAGATTGACGGCGGCGAGATGTCCGCTGACGCTGTCAGGAACTCGAGACCGGCGTCTCGGAGCGTCTGATCGATGAGATGAAGCCCATCGTCGTACGCGACGTATCCCGCCTCCTCGAGGCTATTCACGACGCGACGGATCGTCTCCCGGTTCTCGTCGATCTTCCGCGCGACGCCTGAGATGGAATCGCCTGGATCAAGCGCGAGGATAACCTTGAGTTCCTTCTCACCGCACACTTCGTACATCCTGCGGCTACACAATTCTGTGCAATAGTCAAAAAAGTACTATTCGTGTGGGTCGGCTGGCTGGATCTGGCGAGTGTCCTCAGCGAGGTCGTGGATATACTCGCGGAGGGTTTCCATATCCTCGCGGGCGTCTTCGAGCGTCTTACCCTTCACTTTGGCCGTGATCTTGTCTTGATCGCGGGTGCCAGTACCGCGAGTGAGTTTGACGGTGAGTGAGACGCCGACATCGCTTCGCTCGACGTACTCGGTTGGCACCTGACGCTCACGGTTCTGTTGCGATTCTGAGTCCACACGAGGCTGCTGAGTGTGTTCTGACATTGATTGCGCTCTGTGATCGTTAGTTGACGGACGGTGCAACTGGGTCGTCGACTATCTCATGAAGGGTAGCATCTATCTCGCGTCCGGTGAGTCGCCAGCAGCCGTCGGGTCCTGTACACTCTAGCTGGCTCACTACTTCGGTCTTGAACGCCTTGTACTCCGAAAGCGCTACCTCCTCATCGTCGGTGTAATCGAGCAGGAGGGCGAGTGCGAGTTGGGCCGGCCCGCTGCCACCATATCCCCATTCGAAGCCCGAAGGACTGTGATTTGCCAGCTCGAGACTCCGCTCTGGCGTGAGCTGTTGTTGGTCTGATTGCTTCTCGACGATGGCGCGGCCTCGACGACGGTAACCGACGTAAATGACGTCGGGATCAGCCGTGGTCCGTGACTGTACGTGTGAGCGTGGGTCGCTGATTCCACTCATAGGTTGGTTCGCGGGAGGCTCGTTTGATCACCCCCGCACCCCTCTCGGGGGTTCATAAACAGGACGGCGAAGCGTTCGGCAACGTATTTGACAGTTGCAACGTACTGTCCAGGTATATCGGAATGGCTGTACTGGACGACCTCTCAGGGTTCGAGTTCGAGGACGTAATAGAGGATGTCTTCCGCAATCTCGGCTACGAGAACGTCCGTCAGGCCGACCGAACCGCCGACGAGGGTCGCGACGTTATTATGGAGGAGGTCGTCGACGGCACCCGGCGCGCGATCATCGT
>NZ_JBNTJX010000055.1:0-4376 GCF_051195075.1 Halobaculum sp. EA56 | reverse complement strand
TACCCGCGATAGGCCTGATATGCGATGACCAGTGCTAACGCGGTCGTGAACAGTTTGCCGATGACGAATAGCGTGTGGTCCATGATTCAGTCTCCCCGCATTTCCTCGAAGATGGTCGTAATCCGGTCGGCGGGGTCAGGCCGGATGTCGATGTTGACGTCGAAGCCCTCCGCCTGCAGGAGGATTTCGATGCGTTCGAGGCGCGCCTCATACTCGCTGTAGTGTCGTCCCCCGGGGTCGACGTGCGTATACTCCTCGAGGAGGCCCTGCTCGACGAGGCGGGTGACACGGCGTGAGACGGTCGGGCGTGACATGTCACATTCCTCGCTGAGTTCCTTCGCAGACAGTCGGTCGGTCTTCGTCGCCACGAGGATGTCGCGAGCGTACTCGTCGTTGAGTGTAGCGAAGATTTCCGACGGGTCGGACTCCTCGGTCACACGTCTCTACTCGCGACAGGAGCGTAATATAGCCCGCCGATTTTCTGACTCAGAACGCCGGCTCGCTACTATATCGTCTCTGCCTCCGTACTGATAGTTGAAGGTGCAATAACTATGTCCACACTTGACTCCGGCATGAACCAGCTCGAGAGCAGAGTCGGCGGCCTGACCGTCGGCGGGAAAGTTCACAGTCTCAGTGCGTGGTTCGTGCTCGCGCTCCGTCTCATGATGGGGTACGCGTTCGCGTACTCTGGGTTCACGAAGATCACCGGCGAGTTCGGCGCTGGCGGCTACCTGTCGAACGTCGCGGCGACCAACGGGAACCCGCTCGCGGGCCTGTTCGCGTGGATGGGCTCGACGCCGTGGTTCGTCGAATTCGCCAACGTCGCTGTCCCGTGGGGCGAGCTGTTCATCGGACTGGGCCTGCTCGTCGGCGCGTTCGTCCGCCTCGCGGCGTTCTTCGGCGCGCTCATGATGCTCATGTTCTACTTCGGCAACTGGGACATGGGCCACGGGTTCATCAACGGGGACTTCGCGTACATGCTCGTGTTCCTCGCGGTCGCCGCGTTCGCCGCGGGCCGCATCCTCGGGCTCGACCAGTACATCGAACAGTACGAGATCGGTGGAGAAGCGCTCGTCGAGCGCTACCCCGCCCTCGAATACATCCTCGGCTAACCACGCCGAGACCGTTGGGAGTACAACAATGCAAAATCCAATTCAAGCACGCGGGATTCGTTCTCTGGGATTCATCGTCGTTGGGGCACTGACTCTGGCCGTCGTCGCCGGAATGGCGCTAACGCACGCGACCGTCCCAGAATCAATGATGTGGAGCTGGCACGACGGCATGTGGAACAGCGGCCACATGGCCGGCTGGGGTGGCTGGGGCTGGGGGATGATACTGTTCGGGCTCCTGTGGATGGCACTTCTGATCGCCCTCCCAGTCTACGCCGTTTACTGGCTGACAACGCGGTCCCCTACGGACGGCCATACTGATGACAGCGCACTCGCTGTTCTCCAAGAACGGTACGCTCGTGGCGAAATCGACGACGAGGAGTTTGATCACCGTCGCGCCCGCCTGGTGTCCGACGACGATCGTTTCTGACCGCGTTGGTGTTACTGTCTGAGGAGGCGTCTGAGGACGTAGTGGAGGATTCCGCCGTGTTCGATATAGGTTACGGCGGCCGGCGTGCCGACCTGTGCTGTGACCGGGAACTCGACAGTCGACCCGTCCGCACGCTCGGCGATAACGGTCAGTTCGTCCATCACGTCGAGCCCGTCATCGAGGCCGTGGATCGTGAAGACCTCCGACCCATCCAGACCGAGAGATTCCCACGAGTCGCCATCATCGAACTGCAGGGGAAGCACACCCATGCCGACGAGGTTGTCGCGGTAGATGCGCTCGTAACTCTCGGCGATGGTTGCGCGGACACCGAGCAGGTCCGTTCCTTTCGCCGCCCAGTCCCGGCTAGACCCAGTTCCGAACTCCTCGCCAGCCATCACGACGAGCGGTATCCCCTCGTCCCGATAGCGGCGACTGGCTTCGAACACCGTGGTTTGTTCGTCGGTCGGGTGGTGGATCGTGTAGCCACCCTCGACGTCGTCGAGCATCTCGTTCTCGATTCGGACGTTGGCGAACGTCCCCCGCATCATCACCTCGTGATTGCCCCGACGTGCGCCGTAGGTGTTGAACTCGTGTGGCTCGACACCGTGATCGAGCAGCCACTGACCTGCGGGGAGGTCGGGACCGAACGGGCCGGCTGGACTGATGTGGTCGGTCGTAACGGTATCGCCGAGCGTCAGTAGACAGCGTGCGTCCTCGATATCGGCGACGCCGGGTTTCTCTACCGGGAAGTCCTTGAAGAACGGCGGTTCACGGATGTATGTCGAGTCCTCATCCCACTCGTAGACGTCACCCGTGGGCGCGTCGAGAGCAGCCCATCGCTCATCGCCCTCGAACACGGAGGCGTACTTCTCCTCGAACATCTCCGGAGAGACGTTCTCGTGGATTGCGGCCTGCACGTCCGCTGCGTCCGGCCAGATGTCCGCCAGATAGACTGGGTTACCCTCATCGTCAGTGCCCAGCGGCTCGTGTTCGAGATCGATGTCCATCCGCCCTGCGAGCCCGTAGGCGACGACGAGCGGCGGGCTCGCGAGGTAGTTCGCGCGGATCTTCGGGTGGATACGCGCCTCGAAGTTCCGGTTCCCGGAGAGAACGCTCGTCGTCCAGAGGTCGTGGTCGTCGATTGCCTGCTCGATGGGATCGGGAAGCGGCCCAGCGTTACCGATACAGGTGGTACAGCCGTAGCCGACGACGGCGTACCCGAGCTCTTCGAGATACGGAAGCAGCCCCGATTCTTCGAGATACTGCGTGACGACACGGCTACCCGGTGCGAGACTCGTCTTGACGTACGGCGGGACGTCTAGGCCTTTCTCGACGGCGTTCTGGGCGAGCAGTCC
The DNA here is from genome assembly GCF_051195075.1 of Halobaculum sp. EA56. Taxonomy (NCBI): domain Archaea; kingdom Methanobacteriati; phylum Methanobacteriota; class Halobacteria; order Halobacteriales; family Haloferacaceae; genus Halobaculum; species Halobaculum sp. EA56. The sequence goes on along the minus strand of NZ_JBNTJX010000055.1, from coordinate 1,482 downwards.
AGCAGCGATCATCACCGACGGGTTCGACGTGTTCGTACAGCTCGTGATGGCGCTGACGAGGACGTCTCCGTGTCCGATTTCGACCGTCTCACCGTCGAGGTCGACCTCGACACGTTTGGTTAACGGGTGCAGTTCCGATTCGGGTTCGACCTGAACGCCACCGTCGGTCTCCGCATCAGCTGCACCACCCTCACCGAGCCACCGCTGCAAGGCGTCCTCGTCGACATCATCGAGGTCGTCCTCGAACTCCCCGTGGAGAAGTCCCCGGAAGCTCTGTTTCACGTCCCCCATCGGAATCCGGTCCTGTGGCCGCTTGTGTCCGGCCAGACTCGGTTCGACTGTCGAGAGGTCGAACTCGACGACCTCAGTATATTCTGGTTCCTGTTCCCCGAACAGCCCTTGGGCTTCGAGGTACTCGCGAACGAGGTCGACGTGGTCGGGATCACGCCCGGTGAGTTCGAGATACTCGAGCGTCTGCTCGTCGACCGGGAACATACTGATCGTCGAGCCCTGTTCGGGCGCCATATTGGCGATCGTGGCCCGGTCGGGGACTGTGAGATTCTCCACACCGGGACCGAAGAACTCCACGAACCGGTCGACGACGCCGACCTCGCGGAGTCGTTCGGTGATGTGGAGCACGAGATCCGTAGCCGTCGCGCCCTCGGGTAATTCGCCTTCGAGACGGACGCCGACGACCTCGGGGAGTTTCATCGTGACCGGTTGACCGAGCATCGCCGCTTCCGCTTCGATGCCGCCGACGCCCCAACCGACCACACCGATGCCACCGATCATCGGGGTGTGGCTGTCCGTGCCGACGAGCGTGTCCGGCAGGAGCCAGTTCTCGCCGTCTTGCTCGCGGGCGTGGACGACCCGACCCAGATGTTCGAGATTCACCTGGTGGACGATACCGGTCCCCGGCGGGACGACGTTGAAGTTCTCGAAGGCGTTCTGCGCCCACTTGATCGCGCGATACCGTTCGGCGTTTCGCTCGTACTCCAGTTCGACGTTCTTCTCGTAGGCGTCCTCGGAGTCGAAGTAGTCGACCTGGACGCTGTGGTCGATCACGAGATCAATAGGAATCTCCGGTTCGACCAGGGTGGGATCTCGGTCTTTGCGGTCGACCTCGGATCGAAGGGCCGCCAGGTCGACGACTGCGGGTACACCGGTGAGATCTTGCAGGACGACTCGTGATGGAGAGAACGGAACCTCTGCGTCCGGTACGTCTGGCTTCCAGCCAGCAGCATTCTTGACATCCGCTGCAGTAACAGTTTCGCCGTCGGCGTTCCGGAGCACCGACTCAAGCAGAATACGGATGCTCACAGGGAGCGTGTCGAGGTCACAGAGCCCCTGCTCTTCGAGTGCTCGAAGATCGGCCATCTTGTACGTCGTCCCGTCGACGTCGAGCTCGCGGACGGCATCGAACGGAAGTGTATCAGTCATAGTATCTACACCTGGGATTGGCAGTCGTATCAATCCCTCTCC
>NZ_JBNTJX010000054.1:0-4429 GCF_051195075.1 Halobaculum sp. EA56 | reverse complement strand
TACCCGCGATAGGCCTGATATGCGATGACCAGTGCTAACGCGGTCGTGAACAGTTTGCCGATGACGAATAGCGTGTGTTCCATAAGTCAGTCTCCCCGCATCTCCTCGAAGATGGTCGTAATCCGGTCGGCGGGGTCCGCCCGGACATCGATCTGGACATCGAAGCCCTCTGCCTGGAGGAGGACTTCAATACGTTCGAGACGAGCCTCGTACTCGCTGTAGTGCCGTCCTCCGGGGTCGACGTGCGTATACTCTTCGAGGAGGCCCTGCTCGACGAGGCGGGTGACACGGCGCGAGACGGTCGGGCGTGACATGTCACATTCATCGCTGAGTTCCTTCGCAGACAGTCGGTCGGTCTTCGTCGCCACGAGGATGTCGCGAGCGTACTCGTCGTCGAGTGTAGCGAAGATTTCCGACGGGTCGGACTCCTCGGTCACACGTCTCTACTCGCGACAGGAGCGTAATATAGCCCGCCGATTTTCTGACTCAGAACGCCGGCTCGCCGTTATATCGTCTCTGCCTCCGTACTGATAGTTGAAGGTGCAATAACTATGTCCACACTCGACTCCGGCATGAATCAGCTCGAGAGCAAAATCGGCGGACTGACCGTTGGCGGGAAGGTCCACAGCCTCAGTGCGTGGTTCGTACTCGCGCTCCGCCTCATGATGGGCTACGCGTTCGCATATTCCGGGTTCACGAAGATCACCGGTGAGTTCGGGGCCGGCGGCTACCTGTCGAACGTCGCCGCGACCAACGGCAACCCCCTCGCGGGCCTGTTCGCGTGGATGGGGTCGACGCCATGGTTCGTCGAGTTCGCGAACGTCGCCGTCCCGTGGGGCGAGCTGTTCATCGGCCTCGGCCTCCTCGTCGGCGCGTTCGTTCGCCTTGCGGCGTTCTTCGGTGCGCTCATGATGCTCATGTTCTACTTCGGCAACTGGGACATGGGTCACGGGTTCATCAACGGAGACTTCGCGTACATGCTCGTGTTCCTCGCGGTCGCCGCGTTCGCCGCGGGCCGCATCCTGGGCCTCGATCAGTACATCGAACAGTACGACATCGGCGGCGAAGCGCTCGTCGAGCGCTACCCCCGACTTGAATACATCCTCGGCTAACCACGCCGAACTCTCTTCAGGAGTACAATTATGCAAAATCCAATTCAATCACGCGGTATTCGTTCCCTGGGACTCATCGTCGTCGGTGCACTGTCGCTGGCCGTCGTCGGCGGGATGGCCCTGACGCATGCGACTGTCCCGGATGCAGTGATGTGGGGGTGGCACGACGGAATATGGAATGACGGCCATATGACCGGGTGGGGTATTTGGGGCTGGGGAATGATGCTGGTCGGCCTGCTGTGGATGGCTCTCCTCGTCGCCTTGCCCATCTATTTCGTCTACTGGCTGGCAATCCGGTCACAATCGGACGGGAGCACTGAAGACAACGCGCTCGCGGTCCTCCAGGAGCGGTACGCCCGTGGGGAGATCGACGATGAGGAATTCGACCGCCGCCGCGCCCGTCTCACGCCCGACGACGGCCGTTACTGACCGCGCTGTCGTTACTGAGTGAGGAGTTGTCTAAGGACGTAGTGGAGGATGCCGCCGTGTTCAATATATGTCACGGCAGCCGGCGTTCCGACCTGTGCCGTGACTGGGAACTCGACAGTCGAACCGTCCTCACGCTCGGCGATAACGGTCAGCTCATCCATCACCTCGAGACCGTCATCGAGACCGCGGATCGTGAAGACCTCCGACCCATCCAGCCCGAGAGATTCCCACGAGTCGCCCTCATCGAACTGTAGGGGGAGAACACCCATACCGACGAGGTTGTCGCGGTAGATACGCTCGTAACTCTCGCCGATGGTTGCGCGGACACCGAGTAGATCCGTTCCTTTCGCTGCCCAGTCACGACTCGACCCTGTCCCGAGCTCCTCGCCCGCCATCACGATGAGTGGGGTGCCCTCCTCGCGGTAGCGTTGGCTGGCCTCGAAGACGGTGGTCTGCTCATCAGTCGGGTGATGAACCGTGTAGCCGCCCTCAACATCGTCGAGCATTTCGTTCTCGATACGGACGTTGGCGAACGTCCCCCGCATCATCACCTCGTGGTTGCCCCGACGCGCGCCATAGGTGTTGAACTCGTATGGCTCGACGCCATGGTCGAGCAGCCACTGGCCGGCAGGGAGATCAGACCCGAACGGGCCAGCAGGACTGATGTGGTCGGTAGTAACGGTATCGCCGAGCGTCAGCAGACAACGTCCGTCATCGATATCGGCGACACCGGGTTTCTCTACCGGGAAGTTCTGGAAGAACGGCGGTTCGCGGATGTACGTCGAGTCGTCGTCCCATTCGTAGACGTCACCGCTGGGCGCGTCGAGAGCAGCCCATCGCTCGTCGCCTTCGAACACGGAAGCGTACTTCTCCTCGAACATCTCGGGAGAGACGTTCTCGTGAATTGCTGCCTGCACGTCCTCTGCATCGGGCCAGATATCAGCCAGATACACCGGCTCACCCTCCTCGTTGGTACCCAGCGGCTCATTTTCAAGATCGATGTCCATCCGTCCTGCGAGCCCATAGGCAACCACGAGCGGCGGGCTCGCGAGATAGTTCGCACGGACCTTCGGGTGGATACGCGCCTCGAAGTTACGGTTCCCCGAGAGGACGCTCGTCGTCCAGAGGTCGTGATCGTCGATCGCCTGCTCGATTGGGTCGGGAAGCGGTCCGGCGTTACCGATACAGGTGGTACAGCCATAGCCGACAACGGCGTACCCGAGCTCTTCGAGATACGGAAGCAACCCCGATTCTTCGAGATACTGCGTGACGACGCGGCTACCGGGTGCGAGGCTCGTCTTGACGTACGGCGGGACGTCCAGGCCTTTCTCGACGGCGTTCTGGGCAAGCAGACCAGCAGCGATCATCACCGACGGGTTCGACGTGTTCGTGCAGCTCGTGATGGCGCTGACGAGGACGTCTCCGTGTCCAATTTCCACCGTCTCACCGTCGAGGTCGACCTCGACGCGTTTGGTTAACGGGTGCAGTTCGGATTCGGTTTCGACCTGAACGCCGCCGTCGGACCGGTGGTTCGACGAGGTGTCGGTCGCTCCGCTCTCGATACCGCCGTCGGTCTCCGCACCAGCTGCACCACCCTCACCGAGCCACCGCTGCAGGGCATCCTCGTCGGCGTCGTCGAGGTCGTCTTCGAACTCACCGTAGAGAAGTTCCCGGAAGCTCTGTTTCACGCCCCCCATCGGGATCCGGTCCTGTGGCCGCTTGTGTCCGGCCAGACTCGGCTCGACAGTCGAAAGATCGAACTCGACGACCTCGGTATACTCCGGTTCCTGTTCACCGAACAGGCCCTGTGCTTCGAGGTACTCGCGGACGAGGTCGATGTGGTCGGGATCACGCCCAGTGAGTTCGAGATACTCGAGGGTCTGCTCGTCGACCGGGAACATGCTGATCGTCGAGCCCTGTTCGGGTGCCATATTAGCGATCGTGGCCCGGTCGGGGACTGTGAGGTTTCCTACACCGGGACCGAAGAACTCGACGAACCGGTCGACGACGCCGACCTCGCGGAGCCGTTCGGTAATATGGAGCACGAGATCCGTCGCCGTCGCGCCTTCGGGTAATTCGCCTTCGAGACGGACGCCGACGACCTCGGGGAGTTTCATCGTGACCGGCTGACCGAGCATCGCCGCTTCCGCCTCGATGCCGCCGACGCCCCAACCGACCACACCGATGCCACCGATCATCGGGGTATGGCTGTCCGTGCCGACGAGTGTGTCCGGCAGGAGCCAGTTCTCGCCGTCATGCTCGCGGGCGTGGACGACCCGACCCAGATGCTCGAGGTTCACCTGGTGGACGATACCGGTGCCCGGTGGGACGACGTTGAAGTTCTCGAAGGCGTTCTGCGCCCACTTGATCGCGCGATACCGTTCGGCGTTTCGCTCGTACTCCAGTTCGACGTTCTTCTCGTAGGCGTCCTCGGAGTCGAAGTAGTCGACCTGGACGCTGTGGTCGATTACGAGATCAATAGGGATTTCCGGTTCGACCAGGGTGGGGTCCCGATCTTTTCGGTCGACTTCGGATCGAAGGGCCGCTAGGTCGACAACTGCGGGCACGCCGGTGAGATCCTGTAGGACGACTCGTGATGGAGAGAACGGAACCTCCGCGTCCGGTACGTCTGGCTCCCAGCCAGCAGCATTCTTGACATCCGCCGCAGTAACAGTTTCGCCGTCGGCATTCCGGAGCACCGACTCAAGCAGAATACGGATGCTCACCGGGAGCGTGTCGAGGTCACAGAGCCCCTGTTCTTCGAGTGCTCGAAGATCGGCCATCTTGTACGTCGTCCCGTCGACGTCGAGTTCGCGGACGGCATCGAACGGAAGTGTATCAGTCATAGTATCTACACCTGGGATTGGCAGTCGTATCAATCCCTCTCC
>NZ_JBNTJX010000053.1:0-4436 GCF_051195075.1 Halobaculum sp. EA56 | reverse complement strand
GTCGAGCGCTCGTCGCTGGCGAGCACGAACGCGAGCACCCTCGACGGGGCGTTCACCGTCGAGGTGACGAGCAACTCCACGGGCGATACTTGGGAGGCGTTCGTCTACCGAAACCGGTCCACCGGCGACATCGCGGTCGCGACCAGTCCCGCGGGGGTGGCCGGCGCGACGGAGGTGTGTTCGGTGGACGAACCGAACGCGACGGTCGGCTTCACGAACGGGACGCTGGCGGGCGAGCGGTGTCCCGGCCTGGACTGGCGCGAGGGCGTCCCGACGGCCTACGACCTCTCGTTCCGAAACGGGACGAACGCCGTCGGCACTTACGACATGACCGTCAGGGGAACCGCGAGCCTGCTGAACCTCGTGACGCTGAACGACGGCACGCTGAGCGACGACCCCGACTCGCCGTACTACGTCCCGGCGGTGTACGCCGTCGAGTTCCGGATCCGGTACGAGACGACGGACCTCGAATACCGGGCGGACGTCCGGGTCGCACCGGGTGAGCACGATGACTGACGCCTCGCGGACGGGGCCCGCCCCGTCGGCGGCGCGGGGGCGGGGGCGGGGCGACCGGGCGACCGCGACGACGCTCTCGTACGTCCTGACGCTCGGGATCACCGCGATCCTGATCAGCGGCCTGCTCGCCGCCGCGGGCACGACCGTGGAGACGCAGCGCGAGGACACGACCCGCGAGGCGCTGGAGGTCGTCGGTCAACAGATCTCCTCGCGGGTGATGGCCGCCGACAGGCTCGTCGCGTCGGGGGCGAGCGCGGTGACCGTCCGGGGGACGTATCCCGAGTCGGTCGCCGGCAGCACGTACTCCGTCGTGGTCCGATCCGGGCCGCCCCCGGAGATCGAGCTGACCGCGACGGGCGTGGACGTCTCCGTCACCGTCGGGGCGGCGACCCGAACGCCCGTCGCGGACGCGAGCCTCTCCGGCGGCGACGTCGAGATCGTCTACACCGGCGGTCAACTGGAGGTGCGGGGGGCGTGAGCGGTAGTCGCGCACAGAGCGACACCGTCGGGTTCGTCCTCGTGTTCTCGCTCATCGTGTTGACCGTCGGGACGGTGTACGCGGCGGGGTTCCCCGCGCTGACCGACCTCCGGGCCGCCGAACAGACCGAGAACATGGAGCGGGCGTTCGTCGTCCTCGACGAGAACGTCGACGACATCGTCCGGGAGGGCGCGCCGAGCCGCGCGACCGAGATCAAGCTCAACGGCGGCACGCTGGCGGTCGAGGAGACGACGAGCGTGACGGTCTACGCCGAGAACACCTCCGACGCGTCGCGGAACTTCACCGTCACCGCCGCGTCGCGGCCGATCACCTACAGCGACGGCGACACGACCGTCGCCGCGTCCTTCGGCGCGGTGCTCCGGGGCGACGGCGACGCCGCGGTGATGCGGAGCGACCCCGGCTGGCTGATCGACAACGAGCGCGCGATGCTCCCGCTGACGGTCACGACGCGGTCCGGGGACCGGACCGCGATCGGCGGAAGCTCGACCGTCCTCGTTGCGATGGACGCGACCTCGCGCGGGATCGCTCGGGAGATGACCGCCGGGAACGGGAGCGCGATCACGGTGAACGTCACCGTCGAGTCGCCGCGGGCGGACGCGTGGCGACGGTACTTCGAGTCGCTCGACGCCGGCGGGTCCGTCGTCGCCGCGAGCGACGACGCGGTGACGTACCAGATCGAGGTCGATCGGGTCGTAGTCCCACGGACGGCGATCCGGGTCCGCCTCGACAGGTAGAGTGGATCCGGGGACGCGAGTCCTTCGTCCGCGCGGCTCCGGCGTGGTGCCCCCGTGATCAGTCGTCCGAGACCTCGATCTCGGTGATCGACACGTGGAGGTACGTGATCCGGGGGACGTCCGCGTCGACGGGGATCGTCTGCTCGGTGGACAGCGACATGTCGTAGTGGACGGTCCCGCCGTTCTGGACGTCCATCTCGCCGGCGACGACGCCGCCGTACACGTCGGACTGCTTGATCGAGAACTCGTTGTCGTCGCCGTCGCCGGTGACGTAGAGCACGCCGACGAACCTGCTTCCGCCGGAGATAGTCACGTCCGAGGCTTCGGTGCCGTACATCCACAGCTGCCCCGACCTGTCGCCCGGGACCGAGACGTTCGCCCCGTCGAGCGTGACGTCGTCGGCGACGAAGAACCGGACGACGCCGTCGCCCTCGACGCGTATCTTCGTCCCGTCGAGCGAGACGTCGTCGCCGACGGCGATCTGGACCTCGCTCCCGGAGCCGGTGTCGACGACGAGCTCCTCGTCGTCACCCATGTCGATACCGGAGAGGTAGTACTCGGTTCCGTCGGCGGACGACAGCTCCACCGTGTCGCCGGTCCCCGAGAAGTTGAGGACCGGATCCCCGCCGTCGTCGACGATCGCGTCGGTCGCGCCGTTGTCGTTGTCGGCCTCGAGGGCGACGAGCCTGGACTCGACGTACGGCGAGAGGTCCTCGCCCGCCTCGACGCCGTCGATCTGCGAGACGCGGGGGGAGTCCGGCTGGGGGACCGCGTTGGGGTTCGCGCTGTAGCCGGTGGTGTGCTCGACGGTCCCGGTGATGTTGCCGTTGGCGGTCCCGAGCGTTATCGATCCGCCCGCCCGGACGTTGCCGAGGATCTTTCCGTTCCCCTCGACGTCGATGCTCCCCGCGGTGACGATGGTCCCGTTGGCGGTCTGCGAGTCGGCGTACGGGCCCTCCGAGGAGTTGTAACTGTCCACCCAGACGTTGTCGTTGCCGGTTCCGTCGAGGTCGATCTCGTCGCCGACCGCCCGCGAGGTCAGCGCGGCGTTGACCGGCTCGATGTCGGCCGGCGTGACGAGCTCGATCGTCGCCGTCTCGTTGGCGTGGTCGATCGTCACGTCGCCGCTGGTCCGCTGCTCGAAGAACCGGCCCCACGCCGCGTAGTACTCGCTCCCGACGGTGATCACGACCCGCCCGTCGTCGAGGGGGTTCGCCAGGCTCGCGCTCTCGTTCGGGTACACCGCCTCCGCGGTGCCGGCGCGCCTGACGACCACCTCGCCGTCGAGGCGCTCGTCGCCGGAGACGGTCACGAGCGGGAGCGTCAGCGTCGTCCCGCGGTAGTGGAACTCCGGCGGGGAGATCATCGAGCTGCCGTTGCCCGTGCGGCGCCAGACGCCGCCGCCCTGGTAGGCGACGGACGTGTCGCCCTCGCTGTAGACGACTGCCCCGAGCGTCGTGTTCGTCAGCACCGCCCTCACCTCGCCGTCGGTCGTGTTCCTGACGGTGACGTTCATCCACCCCGCGTCGGCGTCGACCTCGCGGGTCGCGCCCGCGCTCCCGACGAGGCGGACGCGCTGAGCGTCGCTGTCGCCGTGGGCGACGAGGCTCGCCTTGGAGTCGAACTGCGTCATCGACTGCTCGGCGGCCCCGGCCGTCGCGGAGTCCTGTATCCCCGTGATCGCGTCGCCGCCGAGCGAGACGACCGCCGTCGCCCCGGCGATCGTGACGACGAGCAACAGGACGAGCGCGATGACGTCCCCCTGTGCCCGTCGGTCCCGGCCCCCCCAAGTAGGCATCGTCGCAACGAGGTCGACCAGCCTCTTAAGGGTTGGTTCGGGAATATCAGGTGTGAGGCCGTGCGGGAGGCGGACGGCTACTCGGGCGACGACGCGGCAAAAAGGGAACGGCGAAGGCCGATCAGGACGGCGTCTCGCCGGTTGCGAGTGCCTGCGAGGTCTCGCCGTTCTGAGAGGTCCAGAGGACGCGGACGGTGGTGCCGGCGGAGACATTCCCGCCGTAGTTGGTGCTCAGATTCGCGGATGTCCCGGCGGTCACCGGAAGATCGAACGCCTTTGACGGGCCATCACTGGCGTTCAACGAAACCAGCCCCGTGTTTTGGTCGTTCAGCGTGCTTCCTCCGGTGTGGGTTGCAGTGACGTTGTAGTCACCGCCATTTGTCTCGCTGTAGTCGAACTGGAAGTTCGCGTTCGGTGCCGTCTGCTGCACGCTGTTCCCCAGGCCGAGGACGAACGAGCCGATCACCGCCGCGAGGATCACCGTGATCGCCACCATCAGGATCACTCCGATGACAGGCGAAACGGCACGATCATCGTCGATGAGCTGTTTGAGATTCATGTGGGATCAGGGCGCAGTCTCTTCGGCGAGAGTCTGTGAGGTCTCCCCGTTCTCTGACTCCCAGATCACGCGAACGCTTTCATCGGAATTGTAGGTGACACCTTCTCTGAACGAATCGCCGGCACTCATTTCACCGCCGTTGAATGTGACACCGGTGGAGTTGCTCTCAGAGACTATCTTAATAGTAGCATCTGCGGAGATAGTCGCACCACCGGTGTGTGTTGCGTTCGCTTTGCCAGCATCCGAGTAGTACTCGAACTGGAAGTTCGCGTTCGGTGCCGTTTGCTGCACGCTGTTCCCCAGACCGAGGACGAACGAGCCGATCACAGC
>NZ_JBNTJX010000052.1:0-4613 GCF_051195075.1 Halobaculum sp. EA56 | reverse complement strand
CGGTGGCGCAGGCGCCAGCGGTAGTCACCGCCGGCGTCCTCGTACACCTCGACGGCGGCCGTGGCCATCGTGAGCCGGTCGGCCTCGGGGGCGTACTTCCGGACGCGCTCGACGGCGTCGGCCAGCTCCGAGGAACTGCTGTACCCCTCGCCGGAGTCGCCGATCGGCTCCCCGTTGGCGGCGACGAGCCGCCAGCGGTAGTCGCCGGCGGCGTCCTCGTACGTCTCGAACCGGAGGCCCGAGTCGGCGTCGACGCTCGCCTCCCCGGCCGCCTCCTGGAACCGGTCGGCCGCCCGCCGGGCGTTCGACCGGGTGGCGTACCCCTCGCCGGAGTCGCCGAGGACGTTCCCGTTGCGGTGGACGAGCCGCCAGCGGAACTCGCCGGCGGCGTCCTCGTACACCTCGATCCCCGCGGGGTCGAACTCCAGGTAGTCGGCCGGCCCGATGGCGGATCGAACCGACTCGATGCCGTCCTCGGCGGCGGACCGCGAGGAGAAGCCCCGGGTCGCCGCCGCGATGGTCTCGCCGTTGTCGTGACGGAGCCGCCAGCGGTACTCGTCGTCGGCGTCGCGGTACAGCCGGAACCGCGCGCTCGGCTCCTCGGCGACCGGTTCGACCATCGGCTCGGGCTCCTCCTCGTCGCGCTGCCAGACGACCGCCGCGCCCAGCGCGTTGCGCTTGACGCTGCGCATCCCGCGGCGGGCGGCCCGGTCGGAGCTGTACCCCTCGCCGGAGGTGGCGACGATGTTCCCGTTGCGGTGGACGAGCCGCCAGCGCCACTGGCCCGCCTTGTCGCGGTAGACGTCGAACGTCGCCGAACTCTCCGAGAGCGCGGTGACGTGGGCGGCGGCCGCGTGCAGGTCGTCGCGCACCGACGCCGTCTCCTCGCGAGCGGCCGCCGTCTCCTCGGCCGCGGCTCTGGCCTCCTCGCGCGCCGCCTCCGTCGCGGCACGGGCCTCCTCGGTCGCCCCCCGGGCCTCCTCCGTCTCCGCCCGCGACTCCGACAGGTCGGATTCGAGGGCGGCGATCCGGTCGTCGCGCTCGGCGACGGCCGCCTCCAGTTCCTCGATGCGGCGGTCGTCGGCGACGTCGTCGGAGCGGGCCTCGGCCAACTGCTCCTCGACGGCCTGCCGCGCCCGGCTCTGGCCGACGGAGATCGGGGCGAGCGCGCCCGAGAGCGTGATGAGCGCCAGTCCGAGGGTGTACACCGCGACGACCCCCTGCGCGCTCCCGGAGCCGAGCGCCCACTCCCCCGGGAAGACGGTCAGGAACCACGCCATCGCGGCCAGACAGACGAGGAGGCCGACGTACACCAGTCGCTTCGCGGTCCGGTGGAACGACTGGCCGACGACGAGCCCGGCGAAGGCGGTCGCGAGCCCGATCCCGGCGAGGAGGTACGCGATCCCGCGGGTCCCGGTGCGTCCCGCGCCCATCGACGTGAGGAACGCCGCCATCCCCACGACCGCGACGACGGTCCCGGCGACGAACAGCCAGTAGCCGTACACCTCGTCGGTCGTGAACGGCTCCCCGAACCGCTCCCGATACGTCGACACGAGCGCGTTTGACGATGACCCTGACATGTCTCTCGTCGATGTAGTCCTCCCGATAACTTCAAACCACGTACGGAACGGGAGGTCGGCTCGCGTCCGTCGCCGCCTCGACGGCGCGGCCACGCCGACTCTCGCCGGCCGCGCCGCCGCGGGCGGGGCCGCCGCCGGGAACCGGAACCGCGGGTATTTTTATGGGCACGGGCGTAGCCCGCGATATATGTTCAAGGCCATCGTGAGCGCCTCCACCCTCCGGGACGCGCTCGACTCGGTGAGCGTGCTGGTCGACGAGTGCAAGATCCGGCTGGAGGAGGACGAACTCGCGATCCGGGCCGTCGACCCGGCCAACGTCGGGATGGTCGACCTCGCGCTCGAGGCCGCCGCCTTCGAGTCCTACGAGGCCGACGGAGGGGTCATCGGGGTCAACCTCAACCGCCTGGAGGACATCGCCGGGATGGCCAACTCGGGCGACCTGATCCAGCTGGAGCTCGACGAGGAGACCCGAAAGCTCCACATCCAGATCGACGGCCTGAGCTACACGCTCGCGCTCATCGACCCCGATTCCATCCGCCAGGAGCCGGACATCCCGGACCTCGACCTCCCCGCGGAGATCGTCCTGGAGGGCGCCCAGCTCGACCGCGGGATCACGGCCGCCGACATGGTGAGCGACCACATCCGCCTCCGCGTCGACGAGGCCGAGGAGGCGTTCTTCATCGAGGCCGAGGGCGACACCGACGACGTAGACCTCCGGCTCGACCGCGAGGACCTCATCGACCTGCAGGCCGGCCCGGCCGACTCGCTGTTCAGCCTCGACTACCTCAAGGACATGAACAAGGCCATCCCGAAGGACGCGGAGGTCCGCGTCGAACTCGGCGAGGAGTTCCCGGTGAAGCTCCACTACGAGTTCGGCGAGGGGCTGGGGCAGGTAACCTACATGCTCGCACCTCGCATTCAGAGCGACTGACCCGCGCCCGGTCGACCGACGCTCACCCCCGCCCGCCCCCGTTCCTCCCGTGACCCACCACACCGCCCTCTGGTTCGACCTCGACGGCACGCTCCTCCCGTTCCCCGACTACGGCGAGGTCGTGGCCCGCGCCTGCGCCGCCGTCGGGGTCGACGCGGTCGACGGCTTCCGGGACGTCTACGACGACGCCTTCTTCGGCTACCTTTACGCGTTCGATCCGGAGCCGTATCGCCGGGCGGCCGCCGACGCGCTCGCGGCGGTCGGGAGCGACGCCGACCCGACCGCGTTCGTCGCGGCGCTGCGGGACGCCGAGTACGGTGCGATGCCGACGCCCCCGGCCGTCCGGGAGGCGCTGTCGGCGCTCGCGGCGACGGACGGCGTCGCGGTCGGAGTCTGCACGAACGGCGTGGGCGACTGGCAGCGCGGGAAGCTCGACCGCGCCGGCCTCGCCACGTACGCCGACGCGACCGTCGTCAGCTACGAGGTCGGCGCGCACAAGCCCGACCCCGCGCCGTTCGAGCGGGCCGAGGCGCTGCTCCCCGCCGACCGCCGGGTCATGTTCGGCGACAGCCGCGAGGCCGACGTCGAGGGCGCCCGCGACCGGGGCTGGGACGCCGTCCACGTCGACGGCCCCGCGGACGTGCCGGACGCGGTCGACGACCTGCTCGGGTAGCTCGCCCGCGGCCCCCGCCGGCCGTCAGTCCGCCGCTCCGGACGTTCCGCCGAGGGCGCGTCCCCCGGCGAGCACGTACACCACCGGCGCAAGCAGCACCGCGCCGGCGACGAACGGCGACCAGTACGCCACCACGTACGCCGCGGCGGCGACGGGCGGGCCGACCGTCCGGCCGAGGCTGCCGGCGCCCTGCGTGACGCCGAAGGCGGCCCCCTGCGTCTCGTCGCTGGCGCGCTCGGAGACGAGCGTCGACAGCGAGACGGTCAGCGAGCCGTTGCCGAACGACAGCAGGGCCCCGACGGCGAACAGCGCGACGGTCGGGCCGGTGAGGATCGGCCCCGCGAGCAGTCCCGTCCCGCCGGGAAGCGGGAGCAGGCGGCCGAGTTCCGGCGTGAACGGGAGGAGCGCGAGCGACGCCGCCAGCGCGGTCCCGCCGATCACGGCCAGCCGCACGGCGCCGAGGCGGCGCTCCAGCGGACCGACGAGCGCGCCCTGGTTCACCGTGCCGAGGACGCCGATGTAGGTGAGGAAGACGGCGGCGGCGGTCGCGTCGTAGCCGTGAAAGTCGGCGGCGAACGGGATGAACATCACCTGGATGCCGGCGAACGCGACCGAGGTGACGAAGTAGGACGCGACCAGCGGCCGGAGCGCGTCGTCCGCCAGCGCCGACCGGAACTGGCCGACGAGCGTCCCCCGGCCGGCGCCGGCGGGCCGCGTGCGCTCCGGCTCCGACAGGACGGCCACCGCGGCGCCGGCCGCGAGGAACGACAGGCCGGCGGCGAGGAAGCTCGGGAGCGTGAACCGCGTCGTCGGGACGAACCCCGGCAGGAGCGCGTCCGCGGCGGCGACGACGGAGTCGCTGGCGGCGACCCCGCCCAGCGCGGGGCCGAACACGAACCCCAGCGAGAAGGCGGCGCCGACCAGCCCGAGCGCCCCGGCGCGCTTCTCCCGGGGCGTCACGTCGGCGATGTACGCCTGCGCGGCCGAGATGTTGCCGCCGGCGGCGCCCGCGAGCGTCCGCGACAGCAGCAGGGTCGCGACGGCCGCCCCGGTGCCGGCGACCGCGCCGATCTCGGTGGCGAAGCCGAACACCAGCCACGCGACGCCGGCCATCGCGACCGAGAAGGCGATGACGGGTCGGCGGCCCCGCTCGTCGGAGATCCGGCCGAGGGTGGGCGCCGCGAGGAACTGCGCCAGCGAGTATGCGGCGGCGATCAGCCCGATGAACACGTCGCTCACGCCGAACGAGCGCACGTAGAACGGGAGGATCGGGATGACGACGCCGAAGCCGAGCAGGTCGAGGAAGACGACGCCGATCACGACGGCGACGGCGCGACGGGAGCCCTCGGGCGCGGCGGGGTCGTCGCCGCCGGCGGACGCCGGCGGCACCTCGGCGTCGGGGGCGGTTCCCGCGCGGGGAGTGGTCACG
>NZ_JBNTJX010000051.1:0-4634 GCF_051195075.1 Halobaculum sp. EA56 | reverse complement strand
CTCCGCGTCCACAGCATTCTCACCAGTCCCGGGGAGTGAGTCTCGCCGTTGCTCGGTTGGCTCGAAGTCGATGACCTCCTTCTCCTTGGGCATCGCTTTGACCTGGATGCCGCGCCACTCGCCATCGACGCCCACGAGGGCCTCGGAGAAGCCGGCGTCCTCGTTGCCCGGCACGGCGTCTTGGACGAACCGCATCTGCGCGTAGTTCAGGCCGAACTCGTCGGCCCACTCCTCGTCCATCCCGTCGAGACGGTGGAACTGCTTGACCGCACACTGGTCCAGAATAGCCTCGCTCTCGGCGTGCTCGAAGAACTCGTCGACCGTCTGCGTGACCAAGCGGATTGAGAGGTCGTGGTGACGGTGGTGGCGGAACACCGTTTCGAGGAACGCCAAGCTCGCGGCGTCCTGCATGATGTAGCGGGCCTCGTCGATGTAGAACACGACCTCCTTCTCCGAGACTTTCGCCCGCTCGTAGACCAGCGAGATGAGCAGCTGCATGGTCAGCGCCGTACTGCTGTCGACGCTCCCCTCCTGCTGGGCGAGATCGAGATAGATGACCTTCTCGTCCCGGATGTCGAAGTCGGATTCCTGGCCGAGGTTGGCGTGGCGACCGTCGTCCTCGAAGGGGCGGAGCTGGTCGAGGAGCCACGTCGCATCCTCCTTGATCTTCCCTGCCTCTTCGTCGGACCGGACGACGAACTCCTCGGGGTCGTCGACCATATCCTCGAACACGTCCATCATATCACGGATGGTCGGACTCGGATTGTCGTGCGTCGAGATGTCGTCGGTGATGCCCTGACGCTTGTAGGCACGTTTGAGGGCGAGTTCGAGCGTCGTCCGCCGGTCTCCCAGTGAGATGCCGCGGAGCGCGAAGAAGTTCGTGAGGAAGCTCATCGCGTCGTCGAGCTTCTCGTTGAACGGGCTCGCGTCCTCGCCCATCGCCCGCTGGACGTGTTCGGGCGTCTCCCGGATCTCCAAGGGGTTCAGCCCGAGTGTCCCGCCGACCGTGATGCGTTTGGCGTCGAGCGCCTCTGAGACGCCCGCCCAGTTGTTCAACGGCTCGAGGATGATGCCGATGCGGTCCTTGCTCTGCTCGATGGACCGGATGAAGTTCTGCTTGGAACTGAACGACTTCCCCGAGCCGGTGTCGCCGACGGTGAACATCGCGTAGCCGTTATCTCGGGCAAACGGATCGATGACCACCGGGCTCTGGTTGTCCTTGTGGATGCCGAACTCGACACCGCCTTCCTCGAGAATCGTCGCGTTGTGCGGCGAGGAAAGCAACGCGCCGACGGCGCCGCCGAGCGCAATCGACGTCCGCCCGAACTCGTTGTCGCCGATGGGCGCGGCGGACTGGAGGGCGAGATCCTGCCGACAAATAGCCGTTTTCGGTGTGAGGTTCGCCGGGTCGTCACGGAGCGCACTCTTGACCGTCTGGACGGCGTCCCGGAGTTCCTCCTTCTCGTCGGCTCTGACCGTGATGAACATCCCCTGGTCGAAGACGTTCGCGCCGTTCTCGACGGCCGTGTACGTCGCTGCGGCCTCGTTGGCGCGTTCCTGCAGGTAGGCACTCCGGATACTCTGTTCGAGGTCAGCGTCGACCTGCAGGTCGTCAGCGATGTCCTGTAGTTCGTTCCGGGCTCGCTCCTGATTTTTCGGCGTGATGTGGGCCGTCAGATCGAACTGGACGTCGGTCATCTCGAAGAGGTCACTCAGATACCCGTCGTTAGGATAGTCGGCATAGTTAGCGATGTACAGCGTCGTCGTCCACTGTTCGCCGACCCGTGCGGCTCGCGTTTCCCACTCGACAGCTCCGGGCGCGGTCACCGTCTTGTGTGACTCAGAGATGTCGTCAAGGAGCTTGCGTTCGGCCTCGCCTTCTTCGAGTGTCTCCTCGTCGAGGACATCGGTGAAGTCCACGTCTGGTTCATCATCCGCAGTGAAGCGGTCCCAGAGATGCTTGCTGCCGACGCCAAGGCCGAGACCCACCACAAGGGCAAGTACTGCACTTTCTGCTGGCGTCAGATTCTGGAGCCACCCGGCGACGGAGCCAAGCGCGCCACCACCAGTCTGGAGGAGCACGTTACGCATCGTGTGGGTCCTCCCGGCGCGAGTGGCCGATGATCGATTGGTCGCGAACGACACGCTCCGCCTCGTCGTAGTCGTGTTCGCGGCCGTTCCAGAAGTCCATATTTAGGACGAACAGCTCGACCGTGCTGAGTCGACGTGCGGACCACCCCGACGCCTGCTGGATGAACTCGGATCGAACGTCGTTCACCCGACTGTCGAGCTTCTCGAACATCTGCGCGCGGCGCTCGACGTCAGTAAGGTCCTCGCGGCGGGTAACAAAGGGATTGAACAGGAACCCGATGACGGGGAACTGCGTCAGCTTCTCTGCGGGGGTGCCCTCGTCGCGGAAGCGGTCGTACACTTCTATCGGGCTGACTTCAACGCCGATGTAGTACCGGACCTGCTGGATGCCCCGGTCACGCATCTCCTTCGGCCGTGTCTCCCGGTACTCTTCGAGGAGTTCCCGGAAGATCGGGTTCTCCGTGACGTCTTCGTCAGTGAGGCGCTCCTCGATGGTCTCGGTGATCTGCTCCACCGGAAATGAACGGGTTGTGGCGTGGAGTTTGAGCTTCGAGTCCAGCTCTTTGTTGGCGAACTCTTCGCCAGCGTCCTGGAGCTGCGCCCAGTCGTCGGACATCGCGAAGTCCATGTTGGCTGGATCGATCTCGATAAACGCCTCCATCGCGCCGTCTTCACGCTGGATGGCACCAGCGCCAGGCCACGCTCGCTTGATGTTCGTGAGGTCTTGCGTTCGCTCGTCGGGCTTGAATGGCGTGTAGTTCGCGAGTCCGCCCTGGTTCCGCTCTGACTCGTTGGTACTCGTGTCGGCGTCGGCGGGCGCACTGAACGTGACCTGAGGCCGTTTGAGGTAGCGATAGACGTCTTTGGTCCACGTCCAGGCGTTCAGGTGGGTTGGTGAGACGTAGATGACGGCGACGCCAAAGCCAAGCCCGCCAGCAACGAACGGGAGGGCCAGTGATTCGATCCCGGTGAGGCCAGCGATAAACAGTCCAATAATGGGGAAGGCGATGAGCATGCCGACGTCCCCTTCCTCGATATTGAGATACGGGATGCGACTCTCCTCGCCGAACTGATCCATGATGCGCCGTGCGGCCGCGTCTTGATCTGTTGACATTGTTAGTGGATTCCTCGATCAAACTCCATCCCACGGTCGTCACTCGCCGATTCGGCTGTCGCTCCACCAGGGTCATTCTCTGTTCGACGGTACGATGGCGTACCGCCATCGTTTCCTCCATGCCCACCGCGGGCAGCCGCTTTTTGCGCGACGGCGTGGCCAGCGGCGGCTTTCGGCCCCCACCGAGCGGCGGTCGTCGCGACGCCGGCGCCACCGACGTAGGCTCCAGCGGCGACACCGCCAACGAGTGCTGCGCCTTTCGTCGCACCGCCGACGACTTTGGCCGTCAGCGGAGTCGCGTATTTGAACGTCTTCCACGTGATGTAGAGGGCGACCAGCGGGAGGGACGCAGCGACGAGATATTTGAGGAATGCTGTTCCTGGTGTGAGCGTTCCACCGCCGTAGATCAAATCGTATCCCTTGAGGACCATCGCTGCTGGGAGCGGGAGGACAGCCAACGGAACAAACCGTTTGCAGAACCCCATCGCGATATCGGATACGACCGGAATGTTTCCGTAGGCCAGTGCAAATGCAATTGGCATCCCGTACAGGTAGACATAGAGCAGAATCATCCGGATGTAAAATAGCGCCTCCAGCGCCCACATCGAGATTCCACCAATCACGGCAAACAATAATCCCAGCCCTGGGTTTGTGATAGATACTTCCAAGAATCCAATCATCGCCTCCGTAACCGAGGAAAGCTCCGGCATCAAGGCGATAGTGAATCCGTCAACGAGGTAGAGTGCAAGAGTGCCAATCCAGTACCACGTAATGATTAGAAAAGCACCGACCCAGGCCGTTTTCTTCGTTTTTCGGGCTTCGTAGGTACTTCCAATATTGAAGATCCGAACCGTGTGACGGCCCTGAACGCTCATCACAAGGAGCAAGAGGGCAACTAGCATGATTTCGCCGCCGATGAGAGCATCGTGAATCGCTGGCCAGGGTGCATTGGTCGGTTCACCGAAGACAAAAGCTCCGTTCGTCTCTGGAGTGGGTGTCCCGAACATTCCCTCAGTCAGAGTTTCATACCCTGATCTGAGACCGTCCATGAACAGCCCAATAAACCACTCAACGACGCCCTTGATACCCTCAAGGACGACATCAATGAGATCGACCATCGTTATACCTCAGTGATCGTGACCTCACAATCAGTCATATCGTCGGAACTAGTGTATTGGACGTTGTAGGTGCTTGAGACCTGATTTCCACCGACCCGGGTCTCAACGATAACAGTAAACTGGCCACTATTCCCGTCTGGGGAACATCCCATCCCGTCCTCAGTTTCTGTGCCGAACGGAAACGAACTACTGAACAGGTCGGCCGTCTCGCCAGGGGAGACTACTACCCGGTCGGTTTCGTGCATTCCACTGCCTCTGGGGTTCTCAATTGGATTGGGAACGTCCCCGGAGAAGATTAGTTCAGTTATCGC
>NZ_JBNTJX010000050.1:0-5282 GCF_051195075.1 Halobaculum sp. EA56 | reverse complement strand
GTCCGGTGTTTGCAGACGCCTTTCGCGTCGCCATGCTCCCACTCGGCAGCGTCGACGACACGGACGTCGATATCGAGCGTAGCTGCTGCATCAAGGAGCGCTGGCACCAGGTCGTCGGCGTCACCAGCTGCCTCGGTTTCCAGCTCGGGGAGCGGTTCGCCCTCGGTTTGAGACACATCGAAGACTGCCGTTGGTTTGAATCCAACCAGTCCTTTCGACCACTCCTCGGGCGGCGTCTCGTCGTACTCACAGTCACTGTCCTCGTGGTAGCTCGGCGAGTTCTCGCATTCCGGGCACTGCTTGGTGATGATCGGCGCCCAGATCCAGATGGCCGACTCACCCTCCTTGACGTGGCGGTCGAACTCCTCCTGCCACGTCCGGTAGCCAGCCACCCGGCTCGCCTCGGGACACTGTCGCTTGATGAGGAGCGTGTTCCGGTAGGAGTAGTCGTGGAAACGACTCTGGACATCGAGCCACTCTTGGAACTCTTCGCTGGCCTGCGCGTCGTCGACGCCGGCGACAAGGTCGTCGATCCACTGTTCGATGGTACTGTTCATCTCGTCTGATCGCGTGTCGGTCTGGTCGAAGGAGACCGACGAGTCTCTGGTCGTAGACATCGTGATCACCGAATCGAATTCACGGCGACTGCGTCTGTTCAGACCGCACCGCACCCTTCAGGGGCGTCCAAAAAACCGCTCTGTCGGTTAGCGGAGCTCGTGACGTTCGTCTGCAAAGCCGACCGTAACGAGGTACTCGAGGAACTCGTCGAACTGCTCGACGTCACTGGGCGTGTCGGTCGCAAGATGACGCGCCCACTCGATGGCCCACTGGAAGGCGGGATCCGTGCCGCCCTTGCCGTGAATGTACCACCACCGGGCCGCCTTGAGAACCACTATGGGATTCGTCGGCGGCTGCTCACCGGCGAGCCCACGGGTGATGGATTCGATTTCGTCGGGGACGTCGGCTGGATCGACCTCCGCTGATTGCGTGTTGTCGATATCGACGGGAATATCGTCGACCGAGACGTTGTCGGGACTCTGTTGTTGACTCACTGGAAGTCACCTCTGAGAGCTTTCGAAGGAGCCCTCGCCCTCTCTGGGGGCACGAAAAACAGGTCGCGAAGTCACGCCGGCGGGAGGTAGACGCTCTGATCGCCGGCGATTTCCTCTAGATTGTTCCGATGACGGTGGCTGAAGTAGCACTCGTAGCTGCAGTATCCACAGATTGCGCCGGTATCGTACTCGGCGACGTACGGGCCGCGGCGGGTTCGCCAGACGTTCGTCCCGCACTCGGTACAGGCGGCGTCCTCGAGATCGGCAGGGCTCGGTCCCTCGTACTCGACGTTGAGCCCCTCGTCTTGCGGTGTCGTTTCGGGCCAGATTCCGTGCGCCCTCCAGAACTCACGGACCCGAGCGAGGCTGTGGCGCACCGTCTTTCGGACGGTGACGTGGTCGGCGTCGCGACCGCTGTCGTCCCAGCCGTCGGCCGTCCAGAACTCACCGAACTGTGCGCCGCGATGCAGCCCGTTCCAGTCGACGCCGACGATATCGGCCGGTGGCTCGTCAGTGAGTGTCGGTCGGGTCAACTGTCGAATAGCGTCGAGCTGCTTGGGCGGACTCCCGCCGAGAATGTGGACGCGCCGCCCTCTCCAATCGGCTGGATCGGAGAAATCGTGGGCCAGGCGGTCGGCGTATCCCCGTGAATACCCGAGGACGAGGTTCTCAGGTATCGCGTCGATCACCGCCCGCGACTTCGGAACGACGATGAGCTCAGCTTCGGGGTAGCTCGCTTGGATTTCACGAGCAGCAGCGACGTGGGCGTCGACGTCGTCGATTTCGTCGACGTCCCCGATGACCCCGACACGTGGTTCGTACTCGAAAAAGCGGTCGACGAACCGCTCCAGATCGGGATCCCGAAAATCGTTGTCGAGCATCCCGACAGGAATCTCGAGGTTCAGGTACTGGTCCGTCTGGTACCCACAGTCTTCCCGAAACCCGGGGAGAAATCCGAGGGCGAGAGAATCGGCGACGAATGGGGCTCGATGGAGGAACGCCACATGGTCCGCTTGTCTGGCGACAGCGATGTCGCTAGCCGTGCTGGAGTCTGGACTCAAACCGAGGGACATAACGGAACTCGCGAGGCGGCTGTTGGTCGCCCCGCGCCCATTCAGGGGCCCGAAAAACCGCGGCACAGCATATTAACCAACAATAGGGAAACTCACGCGGAGTGTGTTGGTTAAGGACAGCGCTTACCCTTCGTCCTCACGCAACTCTTCAGCTTTCCACTTGAGCCGGCGCAGAATCTGCGTTCGATTTTGGTGGGCGTTCTCGTAGGCTACACACTCTTGCAAGGTTTCCATATCGGGAATCGTCGCGATCCCTGCCTTGATCAGGCCCGTGTTCGGTGCTTCCAGACGCTTCTCTGGAGGGAATTCGTCGCTCTCTTCGTCGTCAGTGGTTCCCATCTCAAAGAGCCTCCACCCCTTTGGGGCCGACACAAACAACTCTCCGGACGATAATGTCCACCTCTAATAGAGATGAAACCGATACAACGGTTACCGTAATGGTCATTCCCCGCGAGTGTTTACAGGCCCGCATGGAGCGAAAGACGATCTCAGTCACCGGGATGTCCTGCAACGGGTGCGAACAGAACGTGGAGACCGCCCTGCGAAACCTCGATGATGTGAATCGGATCGAGGCCGACCACGAAGCTGACACGGTCGACGTGGTCCTCGAGGATGGAGTCTCAGACGACGACGTGAACGCGGCAATCGAACAAGCTGGCTACGACGTAGTGGCTTAATCGGCTGTCACTCGGCCGTCTCCACGCTCGCCGTCGGTGCGGTCGTCGAGGGCGAACTCGGTGTTGACACCCTCGCCGGAGAGGAGCTGACCAGCGAAGCTGTTGGCGAGGACGGCCGAGACGGACAGCACCATCGCGAGCATCGCGAACACCGGGTGAACGAGCCCCGTGGTCGCGGCGGCGACACCGACCCCGTTGAACGCGAAGGCCGTCGCGAGGTTCTGACGGGTCTTCCGGTAGCTCTCGTTCCCGATCTCGTAGGCGTCCATCACGCCACCAAGCCGGTCGCCCATCAGGACGATGTCCGCCGATTCGATGGCGATGTCGGTCCCGGCGCCGATGGCGATCCCGATGTCGGCCTGCGTGAGTGCGGGAGCGTCGTTGATGCCGTCGCCGACCATCGCTACGCGGTGACCCTCGTCCTGCAGGCGACCGATCTCTTCGCGTTTCTCGTCGGGCAGCACGTCGGCCATGACGCGGTCGATACTGACCTCCTCGGCGACCGCGTCTGCGGTGCGCTCGTTGTCTCCAGTGATCATCACGGGCGTGATGCCGGCGTCTCGCATCCGTTGGATGGTCGCAGCGGCGTCGCTCTTGACCTCGTCACCGATACCGATCAGACCGAGTAGGTCACCGTCACGAACAACTCCGGCAACGGTGAGGCCGTGGCCCTGAAGTCGCTCGATGTCGTCGCTCCCCTTCGACAGGTCGATCCCCTCGTCGCTGAGCCATCCCGGTTTCCCGACCAGCACGTCGTCGCTGGCCACGGTTGCCCGGACGCCCTTGCCGGTCACGGAGTCGAAATCATCGGGGTCAGCGTACTCGACATCTTGCTCGTCGGCGAACTCGAGGATCGCATCTGCGAGCGGGTGTTCAGAGAAGGCCTCCGCGCTAGCCGCAGTCGTGAGTACATCCACCTCGTCGGCACCGAACGCGACGACTTCACTGACGGCGGGTTCGCCGACGGTGATGGTGCCGGTCTTGTCCAACACGATGTGGTCGACGTCGGGAAATATCTGGAAGGCGTCACCGGAGCGCATCAGGATGCCGCGGTCGGCGGCTTTCCCGCCGCCTCGGATGAGCGCCAGCGGCGTCGCCATCCCGAGCGCACACGGATAGCCAAGCACGAGGACCGCCAGCGCTGCGAACGCCCCGCGCTGGACGTTGGGGTCTGCCCCCCACGCGAGCGGTGCAACCACCCAGAAGAGGAACGACAGCCCGGCAATCGACAAGACACCCGGGACAAAGTACTTGAGCACGCGGTCGGCGAGCTGGATGATGCCGGGTTTCATCGCCCGCGCCTCCTCGATTTCGCGGGCCACCTGGTTCAGAAACGCGTCCTCGCCGGTGGCGGTCACCTCGACGAGGAGCGTGCCCGTCTCGTTGACGCTACCGCCGATCACTTCGTCGCCTGTGGATTTCTCTTCGGGAATCGACTCGCCGGTGGCGACCGACTCGTCGACCGTGGACGCACCCTCAACGACCGTACCGTCGACGGGAATGTTCTCGCCGGGCTTGACCCGGACGCGATCACCGACGTCGAGGTCGTCGACAGGGACCTCTTCGACACCACCGTCATCACTGACGCGGCGTGCCGTGTCGGGCTGGAGGTCGAGAAGGCCTTGGACGGCTTGGGAGGCCCGAGTGCGGACGATGAGGCTGGTGTACTCCGAGAGGATGTGGTAGGTGGTGATGAACACCGAGACGGCGAAGAAGTGGACGGTCGGGAAGCTCGGGAACACGAACAGGCCAAGCAGTCCCCCCACGAGCCCGGCGAACGCGCCCGCTTCCAGAAGGACGTGCTGGTTGAAGATCCCCCGGCGCAGGCTCTGGTAGGCTTTCTTTTTGATGTATCGTCCTGGGCCGAACATCGTCCCGAGTGCCAGCCCCAGAGTCACTATATCCATCGCGAGAGAAACTGACTCGAAGCGCCCCATCACGACAATCATCCATCCCATCAGGGCAGCGACAACGATGGATGCGCCGCCGGCGAAGAGGAGGCGGCGCTTGCCGTCGGCGAGTTCGGCCTGCTGTTGCTCGTACCGCTTCGCTTTGTCCGGGTCGCGGATGGTGTACCCGAGATCTCGGAGCGTGTCCTTCACCTCGACCCCGGTCAGGCGCTCATCGTCGTATTCGACGAGGACCTCCTCGTGGGCAAGGCTTACGTCGACGTCCTCGACGCCGTCGGTTCGACTGTAGGCCTTCTTGATGCTCTCGGCACAGAACGAGCAGGACATTCCCCCGACGTTGAATTGTTCGTGTGTCGTTCCCATCGTGCCTATTGATTATCGTGCGACGCGGATAACCATTATGACGAAACTCATAGCGGTTTCGAAGTACTGATACTGCTGTCGGGAGCGTGGCGTTACTCTTACCGTCGTCGTCCGCTTACCTCGTCACAATAATGGCGCTCCTCGAATCTGACGTGCCGATCCGCGAAGTCGTGACGACGGACCCGGAGAAAGCGAAGGCACTGGAGA
>NZ_JBNTJX010000049.1:0-5299 GCF_051195075.1 Halobaculum sp. EA56 | reverse complement strand
CAAGAAGCAGGGGATATCCCGCTGTTTGTCGTTCGCCCAGGAAACGACGAAACTGAGTGGGCCGAGCGTGTCGACGGTATTCTCACACCACCCGTCCGTACCCTCCAGAATGGTGAGACGCGGTTCTACACGACTGATTCGAATCTCACGTTCAACGGCGGAGCGACCGAAGAAGGTGGAGTGACGGCCGTCCGACCGGCGACCGACGACGAGAACGGGACCCAGAACATCTGGCGGCGTGATGGCGATGAGATCGTCCTTCGTGATGCCAGCGGGACGGAACACATCCGCCTCCCGTCGCTTGGAAAACTCTCGAAAGATCGTGTTCCGGCCATCTACAGCTACGACCACGCTGCCGACGAGTACGTCGTTTATGAGCATGGTGAGCAACACATCTACGAGACGAAATCGGCGTTCGAGAACGACTGGGTGCGTGTCAAGAAGCCATTCGTCCCCGAAACCGAACTCCCCGTCCCAGACTACACACGTTCGACGTACGGCATCGTCATCCTTCACGATGAGGCGAAATCGGTCGTGTATGAAGACGGTGAGAAGCGGCCACTCTCGGCAATCACTGACGGGGCATTCCGTCCCGCATCGCCTGAATCAGCGGCCGCTGACGAACCACCCAGTCAGAACGACCAGGCCGATGAGACAGTCGAGGAAGACCAATCGCCACCGTCGTTCGAAGCGTTTGTCGACGAATATCTCGTCGAAGACGCGGATGAAGCCGTGCCGAAAGACGATGTATTCGGTCTCTACAACGACTGGGCAGAGGCACACGGCATCGACGATCCGCTGAATAAGAGTTGGTTCACCCGGAAGCTCAACACCCACATCAAGGTGGACTCCACGAAGAAGCGAATCGACGGGGAACCCGTCCCGCATTACACTGGTGTCCGCATCCGGTCTGAAGAGGACTTTCAGCCATGAAATGGACGTACACGGTCCAATTCCCGATATCATCGGGACTTCTTGAGACCTGTTCCACCCAAGCTGAATCATGACCTCATCCAATCAAACTCGAAGGTCGGAAATCACCCGACTGCGGCATGTTCCACCCAAATCTTCAATGGGTGGAACAGCTACGAAACGGCCGAAATGGGTGGAACACGCTCACGTCCAGCGATTTTTAACCTGCTATAGCGGGTGTTCCACCCAACAACCAACTAGGATAGAACGGGGGGTCCCCGTTGGGACCAAGGGATTGGATCGCGACGTACAGCAGAGAGCGTTCTGTGCTGGCTCAGAGCCAGTGAGAGCCATGCGAGGTGCTACGTGAGGATGAGTGACCCTATCGTCAACGAGCCGGAGGCGATTCCGGAGACGTTACGCGAACGCGACCAATGGGTGTGCTGGCGCGAAGAGAAACGGGACGGCAAACCGACGAAGATTCCGGTGACGCCAGGGGCTGGGGGGTTCGCGTCAGCAACAGAGTCGGAGAGCTGGGCGAGTTTCGAGGCAGCACTCGACTACAGCGAGACGGAGTACGCCGATGGCATCGGGTTCGTGTTTACTGACGACGATCCCAT
The DNA here is from genome assembly GCF_051195075.1 of Halobaculum sp. EA56. Taxonomy (NCBI): domain Archaea; kingdom Methanobacteriati; phylum Methanobacteriota; class Halobacteria; order Halobacteriales; family Haloferacaceae; genus Halobaculum; species Halobaculum sp. EA56. The sequence continues at coordinate 3,767 of NZ_JBNTJX010000049.1, read as the reverse complement.
CGTCGGTGTCGATCTGGACGACTGCCGCGATCCCGAGACAGACGACGTCGACGACGCAGCGTTGGATATCATCGCACGACTCGACTCCTATACGGAGGTGTCACCGTCCGGTACTGGCTATCACGTCCTGATTACCGGCGAACTCCCCGATGGGCGGAACCGTCGCGGGAGCGTCGAACTGTACGACACGGCCCGCTTTTTCACCGTTACTGGCGACCACGTCGAGCGGACACCGACGCACGTTGCACGTCGGCAGGACGCGCTCACAGCGATTCACCGTGAGTACGTCCAGGGCACCGAGCGTGATACAGCCTCCGAGTCCGAATCGCGTGGTGGCGCTGCCGCCCGGTCACCGACGACCGGTGCAGCTGACGTTGACGTCGACCTTGAAGACGAGGACCTCCTCGAGAAAGCGCGAAACGCATCGAACGGTGAGAAGTTCGAGCGGCTCTGGAACGGGAATACGGTCGGCTACGATAGTCAGTCGGAAGCCGACATGGCGCTGTGCTGTTTGCTGGCGTTCTGGACCGGTGGTGACCGGACTCAAATGGAGCAGCTGTTCCGCCAGTCGGGATTGATGCGAGAGAAGTGGGACGAGGTCCACTACGCTGACGGGTCGACGTACGGCGAGAAGACCATCGAGCGAGCGATTGCGACCACGTCGGAGTTCTACGACCCGAACGCCGGCGACGAGGTCGCAGATCCTCACGGCACACCTGACGGGGTCGCAACTGGCGGGACGCCTGACGAGGCAGACCGGAGTCGTGCGTATCTGGCGGAGAAAAACCGACTGTTGAGTGAGCGCGTCGACGAACTTGAGGCAACACTCGAACAGAAGACTGAGCGGATCGAGAGCCTCGAAGCAGAAATCGAACGACTCACCGATGAACTCGAAGCCCGTGACCAGGAGACTGCGCAATCCCACGAGGAAGAACCCGGTACGGGGGACGAGACCGGTGATGACTCAGAGCCAGCCTCGCTGTTAAGTCGATTCTTCGGCGGTCGATCCGAGTAGTGTCGCCGCTTCACCGCCATCCGGGAAGGTCTCTCTCGGGCGTTCAGGTTCCGCGAGCCAAGATGGTTAACCAACAAACTCGCCATATCACGCTATTTGTTGGTTAACTACGCTCAATCTCGCCGCAAAACGGTGGCTACCGCAGGAGACTGTAGTTCGGGAAACTATTCCTCGAAGTAAGAACTATATCCTTCGCTCTGCAATCCCAAGTATGTCCGAGACAGACGCCGCCGATGGGCCGCCCCCCTTCGAGGAGCCGTTCAGCAGCGACGACGTCGAACAGCGCATCTACGGGACCATCCTGCAAACCCGCGAGCCGACGACGGCGAGCGCGATCGCCGACAGCGCCGACTGTGACCCCAAGACCGCCCGGAAGTATCTGGGGTGGTTCGACGACCTCGGCATCGTCACCCGACACGATGGCCATCCAGCCACGTACGAACGCAATGACGCGTACTTCGAGTGGCGACGCATCAACCAGCTCGCAGCCGACCACTCCGTCGAGGACCTGCAGAATCGCGTTCGTGAACTCACGACGCACATCACCGAGTATGAGGAGGCGTACGACGCCGCGTCACCGGCTGCCGTCGACGCTGTCACCGCCGCGGAGGGCAGCGACGAGCGAACCATCGACGACGTGTACGGCGACCTCGCCGACTGGACGACCGCCCGCGAAGAGCGGGACCGCTACGAGCGCGCCCGCCAGCAACGCACGGGTGGCGAGCGCGAACAGGCATCCGGGTAGCCCGCTCGATGGTGCCACCGACAGGCGATGGCGGGAGCCCTGCCCCCATCGATCGTCCCATCCTCGAGTTCCTTCAGACGCGGCTCCAAGCGACGAGGCAGGTCTCCCACGCGGCCATCACGGATGCAAGCGGCCATTTCGAGCTTCAGGTCGTCTTTGCATCGTCATACTACCCAGCGCCCGTCGACGACGCAACCCTGACTGTCCGCTGGTACACGAACGACGACTTCACAATCCACTATCGTGAGTTACATTCGGGGCACACCTGGGAATGCCGATGGGATCGGCATCCGAACCCCCACAATACGCGCGACCACTTCCATCCCCCGCCCACCGCCCTCACGCCCGGTGACGATGATTCGTGGCCGACCGATCATCGTGATGTCCTGCAACTGGTCCTCGACGAGATCGAAGAACGGATTGCAGCACTGTGGGACGACTAGACGACTCCCTCGCAGTGGCGTTTATCGCGCCGACCAAGGGTGACGGCGCTCAGCCCGATGGGCACCACACGAGAGCCGCCGTGGTGTCCAGCCTGGTGTCAACTGAGCGCGGTCACAGGTGAATCCATGTCTACGTTTAGTAACTCCGAGACAGCGAGTGCATCGCCGTCAGAAAACCACACGAGCCCACCCCGAGAGACCGAGGACACAGAGCCACAGACATCCTGGCCAGACGATACGAGCAGCGAGGATGGAACACCAACGCTCAGGATGGACCAATGTCCGGAGTGTGGGAACCGTCGCTTCGTCTCAAAACTCCTCGTGTACGAGGTCACCGGCTACGACGAGGGCGGCGAGCAAGAATTCCGCCGCCAGCATGTCCGTGCAGAGTTCGAATACACCTGCAGTGAGTGCCAGACGACACTCCGGACGCTTCCCGCAGAGCGCCGCGATTACTACGGCGAAGTCGCGGTCCTCGAAACGGAACGGCGGGCAGCCCTCCGTGATCAACTCCGCCAGCTGGGGAGGCGGGTTTGGCAGCGCCTTGCAGCACGGACGACGTGGCTGGCACTCGGACTCGTGACACTCGTGACCGGGCTCGTGATCGCACTCTAACAGACCGACAGCAAGGGGTAGCTCACAGTAGGTGTTGGAGTAGCGTCATGCTTCCTTCCAACCAGGAACGAGGCTATCTGAAGGCAGATCGCTGACGGAGGACATCGTGCCCGCACCGCAGGTGTGTCTATCGGCGCCAGGAGGCGTGAGGCGCGCTCGAAGCGCGTGCAGAAGCGTGATTCCTATGTCTGGTCAAGATATCATCGACGACACGACAGGCGACTACGACCGGCTCGAAACCGAACTCGTTGCACAGGACCGGGATGCGTCCCGGGTCGCGACGGCGGACATCGACGAGCGGAGTGCCCGCCGTCTCGTTGGTGACCTCGTCGAGGACGATGTGGTGACGCCGATCCCTGACCACCGCATTCTCGTCCACGAGCCCAGTAGCAAGCCCTTCGAATCAATCACCCAGCTCGCCGTGTTCCATCGTGGCTGGCGGGCTGCCACCGACGCCGACGCGGAGGACAACTGATGCAACAGACGCTTTCTGGGTGTGCGTTCTGCGATTCACCGCCCGGTGCAGAGATGGGCGAGGCGCATACGTGGGGGAAAGACGAACGGGTGACGCACCCAATCTGTGTCGACTGCGCCACCCAGACGCGGTCGGATCCCGACGAGCGCGACCACCACGCCTGCGACGGGTGCGGACTGGTCGTCGACGCCCTCGCGGCACTTACCCGGTTCCGCGTCGAACTCGGCCATCTCGAGGGGCCAGTCCAACTGTGTGCTCGCTGTAGCCCTGGTGGGCTCGCGACGTACTGGACGCGTGACCTCACGGAGCACCTCGTTGCCGAGTGACGCTTGGGCGATTGAGGCTCACATCGTACACACGAAAACGGCTAAGTGCGTTGGCTCACAATGTACACATTATGAGCACCGATAAGAAGCGCGTGCAGTTTCGGGCCCCCGATCGGCTCATCGACCGGGCCGACGCACTGGCCGCAGT
>NZ_JBNTJX010000048.1:0-5320 GCF_051195075.1 Halobaculum sp. EA56 | reverse complement strand
GGTGGCGGACTGATCGCTCCCCGAATGATCTTGCACTCGCTGACGGCACGCTGTACGGCACCAGCGAGGGGACACCCTTGGCGCTGCAGTGAGTGTCCGCGAGCTTTCATAGGCCTGTCGGGGGTGGTACGCGCTCCTCACCTGTCGGCGGAGTATCGGCGGACGAGAAGGGCCACACATCCAATACTAAGAAGCCCGACCAGTACCCCAAATCCGGGCGTCGTTGTGGCGGTCGGTTCTGTAGTCGATGGACGGTCAGACGTGCGCTCGGAAGCAGTGGTCGACGGCTCTTGAGTGGGGTTCGTCGATGTCGACGTCTCCGGCGGCCATCCGTCCACTCGGACCTGTGTATCCAGTTCCCTGTCCTCGACTGATGCCCCGACGTCCGACGTAGTCGTGTATAGCGTATCGATGTCCGGGTCGTGCACGCCGTTCTCGTTTCGGTCCCACAGAGCCAGTACGTACACGTGACCCGACTCGTCGACGGCAGCTTTGTCGACGTACAACGTCCGTTCGACAGTCTCGTGCTCGGGAACAGCGACACTCCGGGCTTCACCGTCGACGTACATCAGTAACAGTCCCGGTTCGGGCAGCCGGAGTGTTGCTGTAATTGCTATGTTGCCTTCATGCGGTCCTGAGGAGACCAATCGCGCAGAGGTGTTGGACATCCTCGGCTGCTGTCCGATGAGTATCGTTCGCTCGGTGAGGACGGTTCCGTCCTTGACGACGACGACCTCGACCGTATCGTCGGCGTCAGCGTCGGGGAGCGGCAGCGTCGTGTTGAATTCGCTGTGTCCGAAGCCAGCGGTCGAGTCGTTAGCGTTGTACGTTTCGACATCGGGAACAACGAGCGTCGAGCCGTTCGACACGCTGGCACGGACCGTCAGATTCGTGTTCGGCAGGAACGGCGTGGTGCCAACGATTCGCAGCTCCTCGGCGGCGGATTCAGCGATCGTGGGCGTTCTGAACCCGTCGATCGCCGTGCCGTTCACCGGGGTTCGTAGACCGGTTCCGATCCCTTCGAACCGCGCGGAGCCGGTCAGGACACGTGTCTCGTTCCCGGTCGGGATCTCGAGGACGGCCTGAATTTCTCGATGTTCGAGTGTCTGCCTGATTGCGTCGCCGTCCTCCCGGTCGACAACCGAGACGTTGGCCGTGTCGATCAGCAACGAGAACGTGTCCGTGTCCTCCTCGTAGAGGACCTTCACGTTACTCCGGTTCAGTTTGAGCTTCGACGGGAGTTGCTCCGTGCCGTGATTCAGACCGAGAATCGAGACGTTCGTCCCAGTCGAGTCGAGCATCGTGAAGAATCGGTCCGTGGCGTTCCTCCCTTCCGTGGCTGCGTAGTCCGTGGCGACACGGTCGGATTCGAACTGGAGCACGAGGAGATCTCCCGGAGCGAGGAACTGAGGAGAGCGGACTCGACCGGCGTCACGTGCGGCAGTCAGATCGTCGGGAGCGTCGATCGATTCGTACAACTGCCCCGGACCACGGAGAACGGTGATATTACCGTCCGAATTCTCGACCTCCTCGTGAGGTAAGGCTGTCTCGGGTGAATCGGGTGTGACCACCGCTGCACCAGTTGCTGGCGCAGCGACGACGACGAAGAGTAGCGCGAGTTGGAGGGCTCGTGCTCGGACCATGCGTCCAGAAGTGAGTGTTCTGTCAAGTGTCTTGCGTAGGCTCAAACAGCGACTAGTTGCTGGGTTTCAGCGGTTCATCCATCGCCAGTTCCGAGAATCGGGACCCCAATGCGCCCGTCGGAATGTGGATCACGAGCCGGTAGCCGAGCAGGCCGCCTGACAACGCCCCCGTACACACACAGCTGAGCGAGATAATTTTCTCAAGAAATTATTTCTTTCTAGAGAGCGTAGCACCGAGTATGACCGAGACGCGGGACGACATCAACGAGCAGGTCAAAACGGACTGGAAAGGGGATACTACGCCGTTCGAGCGGGTGTACGAAATCATCGAACAAACCCACGACGGCCAGTCGGCAGCCGAGATCGCCGACCGCGCGCTCGTGAGCGAGCCGACGGCACGTCGACACTGTAAGACCCTCGTGAACACGGGCTTTGCGGAGACGGAGCAGGACGGCCAAACAACGCTGTACAAGCGAAACACCGACCGAGTGCTGATGTCCCGGATCCGCGAACTCCGCGACGAAGCAGATCGGACGGAGTTACTCGAGGGTATCAAGGAAATGAAAGCCGAGATCCGACGCTACGAGGACCGCTACGACGTGGTGTCACCGGAGGAACTCGCCCAGCGACTCGACGCCGGCGAGACGGAGGGATGGGACGACCTCACCGCGTGGCGAACGACGCGACAGAATCTCGCGGTCGCTCAAGCTGCACTCGCGTACGACGAGGCCAGCCATCAGCTCGCGGTATGAGCGGCGACGACCGAGCCGGCGAGTTCGGGCCGATCTATCTCCCGGCGCTCCGGCGAATCCGTGACTGCTGGCTCGAACTCGAACCGCTCGTCGACGAAACTTTGTACGATGACGTCGTCGCACCAACGGAACTGCAGATCCGTCTCAGCGATGGGCTCGGCGACGCCGAGAGCGCTCGCCTCGATATCCAGTGGAGCGAACTGGGTATGTATTCGTTCCATTACGTCGATAGTGACGACGTCAACTGGCGCTTCGACCGTCATCCGAATACACACTCTCCCCGGAGCCACTTTCATCCCCCACCGGACGCAGCCACGACGGCCGCCGAGCCGTCCTGTATCGACGTGACCGAGGTCTCGCTCGTGACCCGTGCTGTCCATACGATGTGGCGAGCAGCCTACGAGACCGACGACGTCGACCAGCTGAATAGTGTATCGAACCCGCCTTGACATCCTCCCCGCGCTAAAACGCGAGGATTCCTCCGTTGGGAGTTCGGCTATGCCGATTCTACGGAGGCCACTTCTGCTACCGCATCGCCTCGGACTTGGTCGAGGGCGATGAAACAGGAACACGAGTAGTTCCGGGAGAGTCCCGCGGCCGAGTCAACAGGGGTGAGGGAATGTGGTCCCACAGTCTCGGCCGACGGCACAGGGCCGGCCAGAGGGGACGGATCACGCCGGATCGGATTTCATTCATATATTTGCAAAAAACAAAGATATATTGCGAACCGCGTCCGATATCCCTTCATGACTGAGTTCGACCCTGCTCCTGACTCGGACGCTGCACGCCGACGGTGGCAGGAGGGTACGGACACGTTCGCTCGCGTGTACGACACCGTTTTGGGGATTACGTCGCCGACGCCGTACACCGAGATCGCGGAGATCGCGGACTGTTCCCCGAACGCGGCACGGAAACACCTCGACCGCCTGGCGGAGATGGGGATCGCTCGGGCGGACAGCGACAGCCGTCCGGCGACCTACGAGCGAAACGATGCGTATCTCGAATGGCAAGAGGCCAGTCGGATCGCGGCCGACCTCACCGTCGAGGAGATCATCGACCGCGTCCAGTCGTTGGAATCGCGTCGTGGTGAGTACGAGGAGCGGTTCGAAACCACGGACCCGGCCGAGGTCTCCGTGTTCGACCGTGAGGACCACGACGCCGTCCACGAACGGATGGCCGCGGTCAGCGAGTGGCAGGGAGTGATCCGGGACGTTCGCCTCTACGAACTCGCCCGCCAGCTCGCCCAGAACGACGGGCACCTCATTCCGGCCTAGATGGCGTTACTTTCGGACGGTAGCTCCGACTCGACAGGGCCGCCGGATCGACAGACGCTGCGGCTCCTAGATCGGACGTTCGCATCGGACCCGCTGACCGTGGAGACCGCATTCGACCCGGACCCCTACGAGCCGCGTCTCCTCCGTGTATTCCACGACGGTGACCGGTATCCGGCACGAGTCACGGCTGCCAAACTGGACGTTCGGTGGTTCACGACCGGCGATTTCTCGTTCCACTACGTGGAGGACATCGACGACGGAGACCGGTGGGAATGCCACTGGGATCGCCACCCGAACGACCACACTGACCGCCTGCATGTTCACGAACCACCGGACGCCGGTGACGGTACCGGGCTCTCTCTTCCGTCACTCCATCCGCTCGACGTGTCATCGACGGTGTTGACCGCGATCGCAGTGCGTATCGAGACGCTGTGGGCGGACTCCCAGTAGCGATTACCGTTCCAACACAGGCATCGATACGAGCGGATAGCGGCTCACACTGTACACACGACAACGGCTAAGTACGCTGGCTCACGTTGTACACATAATGAGTAGCGACAAGAAGCGCGTCCAGTTTCGGGCGCCACACCGACTCATCGATCGAACCGATGCGCTCGCCGACGTGCTCGGGGAGGATCGAACGGATATCCTCGTGACAGCGCTCCGGGAGTACCTCCAGGAAGCCGCTCACGACGACGCACTCACCCAGGAGATCGCGGCCGCCTATTACGACGACGAGATCACCTTCGAGCAACTCACGTCCCTTGTCGGAGCCGAGGAGGCGGCGAACCTCAGGGTCCTGAAACAGCAACTGGACGAGGACTTCATCGACGAGGTCGCCGACGCGTAGATGTCGCGGCTCGTCGCGGACTCTTCCGCCCTCGTTAGTCTTGGGATCGTCGCCGATAGCGATCCCGATCCGCTCGCACAGTGTCTGGCTCGGTACCAGGTCGTCGTTCCAGTAACGGTCATCGACGAACTCCGGGAGGTCGCCTCGTACGACGACACGCACGCTCGCGCCGCAGCCGTCGTTCTCGATCGAACCGATGCGCTCGATGTACGGTCGGTCGACCTCGACGCCGAGTTCCCGCTCGACGACGGTGAAAACGCTGCTGTCTCCCTCGCGAACACCCTCGACGCCGCACTGTTCCTCTGTGACGAATTCAACCGACTCGGCTTGATTCACGCGTCGCTCGCTGATTCCCGGCTCGTGACGACGCCGACGCTGCTCTCGGTGTTCGTTCGGGGCGAGCAGTTGTCAGCCGCCGAGGCTCGGACGCTCCTCGACGAGATCAGTGACGCCCGGAGCTGGGACGCGAACAGCTACGTTCAGCGGGCGCGCTCGCTCCTTGAGGAGTCCTGACTCCGATTCGAGAATCCGTGTCCGTGGACGCTCACCGCTCGCGCACCGGCGACTCCCACAGGAGGATAGCGCCCGACCCGACGCCGAGGACCACCCCGCCGACGGCCAGGGCGAACAGCGGGGAGACGAGATCGGAGACGACGCCGCTGCCGAGCTGGAACGGCACGACCGCCAGGCCGCTCACCATCGCCATCGCGCTCAGCACGGTCGCCCGGCCGACCGTCTCGATGCGGTCGGTGACGTACTGGCTCGCGAACGACCGCGTGACGTCGGCGAGCCCGCGGGCGA
>NZ_JBNTJX010000047.1:0-5394 GCF_051195075.1 Halobaculum sp. EA56 | reverse complement strand
ATCTACACGGCTCGGTACCATCCGGGTTCGTGGCTCGGGCACGACCCCGCGTATGTGAGTGCGACGGCAACTGCTCGGTGGCATCCGCTCGGCACCATCGACGGTTGGTTCGCGTTCATTTTCGAAGTCGGCTGGCAGCTCATCCCGTTTATTGTGATGTTCTACGCAGGGAAGCGGCTCCTCCGAATGCTCGGTCCAGAAGATATCTTCCAACGGAACCCATAGTCCATGACTAGAAACCACTCACACATCAGTCGGCGAACCGCCCTCCGAACAGTCGCAGGTGCCACCCTCGTAAGCGTCGCTGGCTGTCTGAACGACAATGGCGGCTCTGGAACACCTAGTGACGGAACGACCTCTCCAGATAGCAACGGCCCACTCACGCGTATCGCTGTCGAGGGGACCACACTCGTCGTCGAACTCTCCGAAGAGGCCGACATCGACCAAGTCAATCTTATCCAACCGAACGGCGAGCTATTCGGGAAGCGTGACGTAGCCGCAGGTGCTCAACAGGTCTCGTTCGAGATTGGCACCGCGTATGCGCCCGGTGAGTACCGGATTGTCGCACTGAAGGGCGAGGAGACTGTTACAGAAACCTCGCTCGCTATCCAGCCGGAATTGGTGATACGAGATGTTGGGCTCTATCGGAATAACCCGGATAAACCATGGGACGAAGTCTATGGCGAAAGCCAAACGGATTCGAAAAAGAATGGGGAAGCATTCGTCACCGTGGAGAATACCGGGAGTGGTCCGGAAGCAGTAGTTGAACTCCGATTTACCGGGGATGTTCCCAATCCTGTCGATGATCCCCGTGGAAGTGGGATATACGAAAAAGAACGTGTCGTAGTCGGTGCAGGTGAGACAGTAGATATCTTCAGCGACTCGTTCCCGTTTGGCTCGGAAATCGGGGAGGACGGTATGGGTTGTTCAACTGATGGAAATAGCGGGCAGTTTACTGTTGTACTGGAGACTCGAACTACAGGCCAACAAGTCACGAAATCCTACGACGTGGAGTACACTGGCTCTGACGAGATGCAGAATTGCGAGGTCACAATTAGCGAGGCTTGATGTATGGTTGATCTCATTGATGTCGTCTTAGAGGGGTTCAAGGGCGTTGTTGACTGGATTATTGGCCTCTTCATGGATGGCCTGACGACCGGCTATAATACGCTCACTGAGGAATTATTCGGAACTCCTACACCTCAAACAGATGGCGCATTCGTTTTTGGCGAACCGTCGAACGCACCCTGGACCACAATTCAAGATTCCCTCGTTGGCGGCGAGATCATGCTCATCGCATTACTGCTGCTCGTAATGAGCGTCCAGGGCCGGCATACAATCCGGATATTCAACATCGGAAGTGCCTATGAGGCAAGGAAGACGAAGAAAACGGCGTGGGTGGGTGCCTTCCTGATTATCGTCTGGTATTGGATCGGTGTACTCGCTCTCTATATCGTGGACGGGTTTTCAATCGCACTGATGCCGAGTATGGCTTCGCTTCGGAACGCTATGTTGGGCTTCCTCACCGTGTCTCTAACGAATCCAGGATTGTCTCTTCTATTCGCCCTACTTGGAGGGATTTCGATGTGGGCATTGCAGGCGCTGTTCTACATCCGTGAGATTCTCCTCTACGTGTATCTCTACGGAATGCCAATTGCAATCGCTCTCGGATATGGGAATATTCCTGTTGTGTCTGATATCGCATTGGGCTTTGCCAAGCGATTTGTGCCCCTGGCTGTCCTGCCATTGCCGGCGGCGATGGTATTCAAGGGCTATGATCTAATCTACGGCGGTGGGACGCTCACACCAGGAACAGCGTTCCTCAAGTATCTCGTCGCGGCGTCCCTCCCGCTGGTCGCCCTCTACATCACGTGGAAGACGTTCAAATACGCGACGCCGTTGACGGCCAAAGTCGTCGGCGGTGCGACGAAAGGCGCAGCACTCGTTGGCGGTGTTGCCGCCGGTGCCTACGTCGGTGGCGCCGGCGTCGCGACAACTGCCGCTCGGTGGGGGCCGAAGGCCGCTGCCGGTCATGCCGTCGCGCAAAAGGCGGCTGCCCGCGGTGGGCACGGAGCGGACAATAGCGGTACGCCGTCGTACCGTCGAACAGAGAATGACCCAGGTGGAGCGACAGCGGAATCAGCGAGTGACGACCGTGGGATGGAGTTTGACCGAGGGATTCACTAACTATGTCAGCAGATCAAGACGCGGCCGCACGGCGCATCATGGATCAGTTCGGCGAGGAGAGTCGCATCCCGTATCTCAATATCGAGGAAGGGGACGTCGGCATGCTCATCGCCTTCCCCATTATTGGACTGTTTATCGCTGGCCTCACCGGGATCGAATCACTGGCCCTCCCGTTCGTTGCTGGCGGGCTTGGCTTTGGCGTCGCCGTCATCTACGTCTCACCAACCCACCTGAACGCCTGGACGTGGACCAAAGACGTCTATCGCTACCTCAAGCGACCTCAGGTCACGTTCAGTGCGCCCGCCGACGCCGACACGAGTACCAACGAGTCAGAGCGGAACGAAGGCGGACTCGCGAACTACACGCCGTTCACGCCCGACGAACGCACCCAGGATCTCACGAACATCAAGCGAGCGTGGCCCGGCGCTGGTGCTATCCAGCGTGAAGACGGCGCGATGGAAGCATTCATCGAGATCGATCCGGCCAACATGGACTTCGCGATGTCCGACGACTGGGCGCAGCTCCAGGATGCTGGCGAAGAGTTCGCTAACAAAGAGCTGGACTCGAAGCTCAAACTCCACGCCACAACCCGTTCATTTCCGGTCGAGCAGATCACCGAGACCATCGAGGAGCGCCTCACTGACGAAGACGTCACGGAGAACCCGATTTTCCGGGAACTCCTCGAAGAGTACCGAGAGACGCGGCCGAAGGAGATGCGTGACCGGGGCATCCAGCAGGTCCGGTACTACATCGGCGTTGAAGTCAGCCCGATAGAGGTCTACGACCGCTTCCGCGACGAGGGCACCCCCGCAGAGAAGCTGACCCAGTTCCCGGTCATCGGCTTCCTGTTCAACCCGTTCGTCACCCGCCGCGAGGACCTTACTGACGTCGAACGTCGTGCGCAGATGTTCGAGAAGCTCGACAGTCGCGTCAACGACGTGCGATCCGAGTTCATCCAGCAGGCGTCAGGGTGGTCCGCACGTCGACTCAGCACGGTCGAGCTGTTCGTCCTGAATATGGACTTCTGGAACGGCCGTGAACACGACTACGACGAGGCAGAACGTGTCGTTCGCGACCAATCGATCATCGGCCACTCGCGCCGGGAGGACCCACACGATGCGTAACGTGATCCTCCAGACTGGTGGTGGCGCGCTTGGCTCCGTCGCCGGGTGGCTCCAGAATCTGACGCCAGCAGAGAGTGCAGTACTTGCCCTTGCAGTGGGTCTCGGCCTTGGCGTCGGCAGTAAGTACCTCTGGGACCGCTTCACTGCGGATGATGAACCAGATGTGGACTTCACCGATGTCCTTGACGAGGAGACACTCGAAGAAGGCGAGGCCGAACACAAACTCCTCGACGACATCTCTGAGTCACACAAGACGGTGACCGCGCCGGCGGCGATTGAGTGGGAAACGCGAGCCGCACAGGTCGGTGAGCAGTGGACGACGACGCTGTACATCGCTAACTATGCCGACTATCCCAATGACGGGTATCTGAGTGACCTCTTCGAGATGACCGATGTCCAGTTCGATCTGACGGCCCACATCACGCCGAAAAATCAGGAGCGGGCCCGGAACGAACTGCAGGACATCGCGGACGACCTTCAGGTGGACGCTGACCTCGAACAGAGTATCCGGAGTGCCTACCTGCAGGAACGCGCCAACGAGGCCGCAGCGACGTACAAGGCCGTCGAGAACGGCGCGAACGTCTTCGACCAGGGGATGTTCATCACCGTGCGGGCCGACGAGAAAGACGACCTCAGAGATGCCGTCCAGACGGTCAAGAGTGCGCTTCGGGACGACCCGGCGAACCTCACGCCGAAGACCGCCATCTGCCGGCAGGACCTCGCTCTCCAGTCCGCCGCGCCCATCGGCGACAACGAGTTCGGCCGGACATCGATTGCGCTCGGCGGCGCCGTCGGCGCGCTGCTGTCCTCGCCGCACAACGCGACGATTCTCGAGGAGGGCGGCGTCGAATTCGGGATTCACAAGGACAACCAGAGCCCGGTCGTCATCGATCCGTTTGCCCGGGACAACGGCTACGCGATGTTCACCGTGGGCGATACCGGCTCGGGGAAGTCGTTCAGTTCCAAGCAGAACTTCATCCGCTCCATCGAGCAGAGCAAGGACCGCATCGGCATCATCCTCGAACCGCTGAACAACTGGGCCGGCGTCTCAGAGGCACTCAACGCCAAGCGAATCACCGTCGGTGGGACGCTCGGCCTGAACCCCTTGGAGATCCGCGAGACGCCCGAACACGTCCAGCGCGCGATGGGCGAGGACGCGAGTCCGTTCAACGAGAAGCTCGACGACGCGATGAGCTTCCTCACGAACTTCTTCGCGCTCCGCGGCATCTCGCTGGGCGACCGCCGGACAACGCTCGAGCTCGGGCTCAAGCGCGCCTACAAGCGCCAGGGCATCACCGACGACATCTCCACGCACAGCAATCCGAGTCCGACCATCCGCGAGATGATGGACGTCTTCGAGGATATGGTCAACGACCCTGAGGAGTTCGTCGTTCGATCCGACGAGGAGGCAGGGAAGATCAAAGAGGACGCGACGTGGCTGCTCGATCAACTCCGCCCCTTCGAGGACGACGGTCGCCACGCCAACCTCGGCCAGGAGTCCGACTTCGACATTCGGGACGAGAAGGTCATCTACCTCGACCTCGCTCAGCAGGAGGGCAGCGTCGACAGCAGCACGGCGCTGACGATGCAGCTCCTCATCTCGCTGGTGTACGAGCGAGCGAAGGTCTCGGACAAGGAGGTCGTGTTCTACATCGACGAGGCCCGCTACATCATGCAGGACGCCGCCAGTCTGGCATTCCTCGAGACGGTGTTCCGCCACCACCGCCACCACGACCTCTCCATCCGACTCGTTACCCAAACCGTCGACGAGTTCTTCGAGCACGCCGAGTCCGAAGCCATCCTCGATCAGTGTGCCGTCAAGCAGTTCCATCGCCTGGACGGGATGGACAAGGAGTGGGCCGACGAGTTCGGTCTGAACTACGCACAGATGCGGTTCGTCCAGGACGCCGTTCCTGGTAACGAGGACGCCGGCTTCTCCGAGGCCCTCGTGGGCGTCGACGGCGAGTGGCGTGGGATCCAGGTCAAAGCGATGCCCAAGGAGAAGCAGGTCATCGACTTCGAGCCAACCGAGCAACGGCGAGACTCACTCCCCGGGACTGGTGAGAATGCTGTGGACGCGGAG
>NZ_JBNTJX010000046.1:0-5618 GCF_051195075.1 Halobaculum sp. EA56 | reverse complement strand
GCCATGTCCCCCGCGTACACCGTCGCGTCGAGCGCGTCGGTCAGCCCCAGGGACTCCAACTTCGGCGCCTGCCGCCATTCGGGGCCGTTCGTGAGGACCCCCACCGGCCCGCGCCGACGGGCGGCCGCGAGCGCCTCGCGCGCCCCGGGCGCGTACGAGACGGCCCCGTGATCGATCGACGAGAGCAGGCCGTCCGCCAGCGCGTCCGCGTCGACCGGGGCCCGCCCGTGCCGGGCCGCGACCACCCTGAACCCCGCCGCGAAGTACGACCGCTCGTCGTTCGGCGTCGGCGCCCCCGTCAGCGCCGCCCACAGGTCCGCGGGCTCGCCGAACGGCTCGACGCCCGCCCGCCGGAACGCCCGGGCGTACAGCGCGTCGGGGTCGCCGTCGCGGCGACACAGCGTGTCGTCGAGGTCGAACACCGTCGCCGCGTACCGACCCGTTCGCATGGACTCCGGTTGGCGGTCGACGCGCAAAACGCGTTCGGGCGGCGAAAGCACTCGAAAGGCGGTGGGGTCTCCCGACCGACCGGGCCCGTCGTGCTCGGCCGATATCGGGACCACGCGCCCGCGGCGACTGTGAAGCACTCGCAAACCGGTGTGGTGTCCCGACCCCGGACGGCGCCCTCGACCGTGACTCCCTGACACCGGTTTTCGAGTGCTTTCGGCGCGAGGGTGGGGGGCCGGTTCGTCACGGGGCCGCCTCGCGTATAGTATATCTATTTCGATCCTAGCTAGTAGTAGCGTAGTCGAACGCCCGAGAGGCCGACGTGTGCCGGTCTCGAACGCCGGGACGATCCGCCGACTCTCCTCCTCGTCCGCATTTATATACTGCCCGCGGCGTAGCCGCCGATCCCGAGCACGGGGTCCCCGGTCCCGGTCGCGGAAAGCACTCGAAATCCGGTGTGGGAGGGGTCGGCCGGCGGCGGCGTCCGGGAGCGGACCGCCGGCGTGACCCGGACACAGGACTCGACCACGGATCCCGGTTCGGCGGCCCGAAGCCGGCTCGTCCGGGCGGTCCGACCACGACGCGTGCCGGGCCGTCGGGCGAAGCACTCGAAATCCGGTGTTCGGATCCGCCGGCCGGACGACCGTCGCCCACCCGCCTCCCCCGGCCGGCGAAAGCACTCGAAAACCGGTGTGTGTCCCGCCGGTCCGTCCGGTCGATCGGGGTCCGGGGGTCCCGACGGGTCCGGGGCGGTCGGGTCCTCCACGTCGGGCGGGAACACGCTCGAACACCGGCGGGGCACTCGAACACCGGCGGGGCACTCGAACACCGGTGTCGGAACGCCGTCCGCGAGGGGAAACACTCGCAGTCACCCGCACTCACTCGCAGAGCACTCGAAGCCCCCCGGTGAACACTCGAAAGCACCCGAAAGCACTCGCACTTCCACAGCCTTATCACCGGGGTCGCCCCAGAGGCGGGTGCGACATGGGGTCGAGCTCGATATTCGAGGACGACGTGGAGATCATCCGCAACGCGGACCTGTTCACCGAGGAGCACACGCCCGCGGAGATCCTCTGCCGCGACGACGTGATGCAGGACTACGTGAACGCGCTGAAGCCGGTGTACAAGGGGCGGCCGCCCCGGAACGCGTTCCTCTACGGCGACACCGGCGTCGGGAAGACGGCGGCGACGAAGTACCTCCTCCAGGAGCTCGACGCCGACATCGACGCGCGCAACGACGACGCCCCCGGCGACGCGCGCGGGTTCACCTACGTCCGCGTGAACTGCCAGAACCTCGCGCCCGCCGACGGCACCGCCTCCTCCTACCAGGTGGCCATCGCGCTCGTGAACGAGCTGCGCGACGGCGAGACGGTCTCCTCGACGGGCTACGCCGCCCGCGAGGTGTACGAGATGCTGTACGACGAGCTCGACGACATCGGCGGCACCGTCCTCATCGTGCTCGACGAGGTCGACCGCGTCGGCGAGTCCGACACCCTGCTGTACGACCTGCCGCGCGCCCGCGACATCGGCTACGTCGAGAACACCCGGATCGGCCTCATCGGCATCTCCAACGACTACACCTTCCGCTCGAACCTCTCGCCGAAGGTCCGCGACACGCTGTGTGAGACGGAGATCAAGTTCCCCGCCTACACCGCCGAGGAACTGGAGGAGATCATCGAGGCGCGCGCCGAGCGCGCCCTCCACCCCGACACCTACGGCAAGGAGGTGCTCTCGCTGTGTGCCGCGCTCGCCGTCCGCAATTCCTCCGGGAGCGCCCGCCGCGCGATGGACCTGCTGAAGCAGGCGGCCGAACACGCCGAGAACGAGGGGCACGTCCCGATCGAACCCGACGACGTGTACGCCGCGAAGGAGGAACTCGACTACGGCGACATGGTCGAGTCCGTCGCCGACCAGGACCAGCACAAGCAACTGATCCTCTCTGCGGTCGCGCGCCTCGACGCCGACGGCCGCACGCCCGTGCGGACGAAGGCGATCCACGCGGCCTACCGACGGCTCGCGCAGGCCGCCGGCGACGACCCGCTGAGCCAGCGGGGGATGTACAACCACCTCACCCGCCTCGACATGCTCGGGTTCCTCCACTCGTATCAGAACAACGAGGGCCTGCGCGGCGGCCAGTACAACACCTACGAGCTCTCGGAGGCGCTCACCGTCGAACAGGTCGGCGACGCCATCGACGACTCGGAGCTCCCCCTCGACGGCGTCTCCCTCGACATCGAGCGCATCCTCCGCGACGCCGGCCTCGCGGACGCCTGACGGTCGTCGCCCTCGGCGACGCGGGGACACCGGTTTTCGAGTGTTTCTCGGGACCCGCCCTCACCCGCCGGCGGGGCAGTCGTGCCCGCGGACCCGTTCGCGCCGGACCTCGCCGGACCCGTCCGGTTCGACCGGCTCGACGACCGCGTACACGACGACCCGGTCCAGGGGCTCGCCGCCGTGTCTCCACCTCCACCGGTCGCACAGCGCCGCCGCGAAGTGCCGCCGGAGGCGGTCGTCGTCGCTCCAGCGGACCACCTCGAGGTACTTCCGCCAGCGCGCGCTCGGGTACGAGGTCCAGGGGCCGTCGGGCCGCTCCCAGGTGAACTCGCCGCCGCGGATGACCTCGACGCTGCCGCCGGAGCGGAGCGTCCCGCGCGCGACGTACCACACGTCGTTGCGGGGCGGCGCGGGCGCGAACATGTCCCAGCGCGTCTCCCCGGGACTGACCGCCGTCTCCCCGACGTCCGGCGTATCGACGTATCCCAGCGCGGCGGCGTTCCAGGCTACGACGACGACCAGCCCCGCGGCCGCGACGACGCGACCCGCCCGTCCGGCCGTCGCGACGACGCGTGCTCGGTTCGGGCTCTCGGCGCCTTCGACTGACGCTCGTTCGCGCGCTCGCGCGACCCCGTCTATCGGAGCCGCGAGAGGTCCCGCCGCCGCCCCGCGGGCCGCGGTGCCGATCGAACGGAGCCGCGTCGCCGCCGGGTCCCACCGCCGCTCGACGGCGTCCCAGACGCGCGTGGGGAGGTACGGGAGGAGCGCGGCGACGCTGATCAGCGGGAACAGGCCGACGCCGAGCGTGAGCGCCATCCCGACGTGTGCGGCGGCGAACGCCGCGACGACGGCGACGCGAGCGCGCCCGGTCGTGAGCAGCAGCAGCGGCGAACCGCACAGCAGGGCGAGCCACCCGATCCCGAGCACCGTCAGCACGGTCGGGTACCCCGCCAGCACGTCGCCGAACAGCACCGTCAGCGAGTCGATGCGGAAGACCGTCCGGACGGCCCGCCCGCTCGGCCACGCCGACCCCCGGAGCTTGATGACCGCGTTGACGGCGTAGACGACGACCGGCTGAATCAGCAGGGCCGCCGCGGCCGGGTGTGTGCAGCGCTCGACGGATCCCACTCGGCCCGCCGCGTCGCCCCCGTCGCCTCCGTCGCTGCCGCCGGCCTCGTCGCCGCCGGCGACCGCGCGCCGGACCGTTCCCATCGAGAGTCCCGAACCGAGCGGGAGGAACAGGCTCCACAGGAGCGTCCGTCGCAGCAGCGAGTCGCCGCCGTTCAAGACGAGGGGGTTGCGCGCGTGCAGGGAGACGAGCAGCAGCCACGAGCAGACGGCTGCGGTCCTCGTTCGGTAGCCGCCGAGCATCGCGAGCGCGGCGACGGCCGCGAGCGCGAACAGCAGGACCGTCCACCACGCGCCGCCGAACAGCGCGTGCAGGGAGAGCCGCGCGACGACCGGGAACTCCGCAGTCAGCGCCGCACGCGGGAGGCTCCCGGCGTCGGTGTAGAAGAACCGAAGCGAGCGGGCTCGCAGCGCCAGATCCGCGAGCAGCAACGTCGCGAGCGCGACCCGGAGCGCGACGAGCGCCCGCGGGTCGACGGAGAGCCGTCGGACGGCCGCCGCCCGGACGGCGCGGACGGCGCTCGCCGACCGCGATCGGAGGGCCACACTCCCCTTACACCGGTCACCGAGTTGAATACTTTGTGAAGAACCGACGGCTCGACCCCGGACGCCGACGAACCGGGTGGGGTGACAAACGTACCCACGTTGTGCCGTAACTCGGCGACGGCGAGACGACGGGCTTTTACGTACCACTCCCATCCGATGTGATGTGAAGCGCGCCGCGGTCGGCGCGGCGTCACGCCATGAGGATTCCGCCCCTGCGGTCCGCCGCAAGACGGCATCTGATGTGAGCCCCGATAGTTCGGTGACATCTGGTCGGTTCCACGATGTCGCCACGATATGACCCGCCAACCCTCCCCTCACGGGGAGACATTCCGGTTGATCCTGCCGGAGGTCATTGCTATCGGAGTCCGATTTAGCCATGCTAGTCGCACGGGCTCAGACCCGTGGCGGAAAGCTCAGTAACACGTGGCCGATCTGCCCTACAGACCGCGATATCCTCGGGAAACTGAGGTCAATAGCGGATACGGGCCCCTTCCTTGAACGGGGAGGCCCGGAAACGTTCCGACGCTGTAGGATGAGGCTGCGGCCGATTAGGTAGACGGTGGGGTAACGGCCCACCGTGCCGATAATCGGTACGGGTTGTGAGAGCAAGAACCCGGAGACGGAATCTGAGACAAGATTCCGGGCCCTACGGGGCGCAGCAGGCGCGAAACCTTTACACTGCACGACAGTGCGATAGGGGGACTCCGAGTGCGGAGGCATAGTGCCTTCGCTTTTGTGCACCCTAAGGCGGTGCACGAATAAGAGCTGGGCAAGACCGGTGCCAGCCGCCGCGGTAACACCGGCAGCTCGAGTGATGACCGATCTTATTGGGCCTAAAGCGTTCGTAGCCGGCCGGGCAAGTTCGTCGGGAAATCTACCAGCTCAACTGGTAGGCGTCCGGCGAAAACTGTCCGGCTTGGGACAGGGAGACTCGAAGAGTACGTCCGGGGTAGGAGTGAAATCCCGTAATCCTGGACGGACTACCGATGGCGAAAGCACTTCGAGAGAACTGATCCGACGGTCAGGAACGAAAGCTGGGGTCTCGAACCGGATTAGATACCCGGGTAGTCCCAGCTGTAAACGATGTTCGCTAGGTGCGACGCAGACTACGTGTCTGTGTTGTGCCGTAGGGAAGCCGAGAAGCGAACCGCCTGGGAAGTACGTCCGCAAGGATGAAACTTAAAGGAATTGGCGGGGGAGCACTACAACCGGAGGAGCCTGCG
>NZ_JBNTJX010000045.1:0-5772 GCF_051195075.1 Halobaculum sp. EA56 | reverse complement strand
CGGCTCATACTCCGGCCGGCCCTGGCCGCCGGATGGGACACCGGGCGGTCGAGGGTTCGAATCCCTCTGGGCCCACTTCTCGCGCGGCTGATTCTGAGTGTACACGGAATCCCTGGTGTAACCCGTCCTGCCGCCCAGTAGCGCCGAATCTTGATTTCTCGAAGTCCGCGTTTGAGCGGTTTATCGACCGCACTGCGGTCGCGGGTTCCCGCCGTCGGTCGAAACTCTTAGTCGAACGACCGCCCGCGCCCCCGCGGCTCCCCCGGCGAGCGTCGTGCCTCCATCCCACCCACCCATCCCAGCGGTGGCGGGTAGCGTGCGGAGGCCGCACGCGAGAGGCCCCCCTGAGGGGTCCGAGCGCGGCCTCCGCGCTGCTCGACCCCAACGGAGGTGTCGCTCGATGAGGGGTCGGTACATCGAGTTCCAATGTCGCGGCTGTGATCAGCTCACCCTCACCGAGGAACTGACTGACCACGCCCGACATCGGGAGTGCCCGCGGTGCTTCTCGATTCCGGACCTCCGCCGGGAACCGGTGGACTATCGACTCCCGTCGCTCCGGTGGGCGATCGAGGCCGCCCCGCTCGACCTCGCCCCCGCCGCAAGCGAGGGAGAGGCCGACGGCGCGGGCGGTGCCGCCGCGAGTGCCCCGAGCGGCGGCGCGCCGTCGGCCCGCGCGGAGCGGGGGCTTGCCCCCGACCGCGCAGCCCGAGCGCCAGAGGGAGGCCCGACCGGGCCGACCGAGAACGAGCGGCGGTGCGGAAGTCGTACCGAGTCCGCGCGCGCCTACGGTGGTGAACCGACAGAGGAGACGACGCCCGTCCGGTGGGTCGATGAGTAGCGGGCCAACCGAACCGCGCAAATCGACCTCCGAGGGAAGCGGTGCGTCTTGGCCTTCCAAGGAGACTAACTCTGTAGAGACTCCTACCGGCGGTTCTCGCGGAGATTGCGTCCCCGCGATCGTCCACGAGCGTGTTTCCGAGTTCAAACGGAAGTACCCCGACCTGGCCGACCTCCCGCTGTCGCGTACCCACGGACGAAGCCTCCGCCGGATCGTTACCGAAGCCGAGTGGACGGACGAACTGGTGGAACCCGATGCGTTCGGAGAATCGGCCTTCTGGACGAGCAAAATCGAGTCGCGGAAGGCCGCGCCGTGGGCCGACGCCCTCGCTGCGTTCCTCACGGCGCATCTGGAATATGATGGCCTGCTCGCCCGCTTCTCGAACGGAGAAGAGTCGTTCGAGATTCCGCTCACGGACGCGTGGGGCCAGGAATACCACGCGAAGCAGTACGCCCGCGCCCGTGCGCTGGAACGGCAGATGGGAGGCGGAGAACGCCCGTCCGGCGGCGAAGCCGTTGCCGCGTGGGACCGCCCGGCCACGGCGATGCTCACCCTCTCCGCGTCGTCGGTCCCCGACGGCGATCGTCTCCCCCCGGTCGACCACCTCGACGCCGTGCATGACTCCTTCTCGTACGGAGGCGTCCGCGATACGCTCCGGAACGCGATGGAGTACCACCTCGGGTTAGACTCCGAAGAATGGGGATACTGGCTCCAAGCCGAACCCCACGGACTCGGCGGTGATCCGGGAATGAACGCCTGCTACACGCACGTCCACGTAGGCGTGTACTTCGACGGCGGCGGCCTCGACGCCGAACACGTCGGCTCCGAACTGGAGCGGGTCGTAGACAAACACGTGGAGGTGTGCGAGCCCGCCGGCGCGAGCGCGCACGACTACGCGTCGATACGGTCGTACGAAGAGGAGAACGACGGGTGTATCTCGGTCAACATGGAGGTCGGGAACCTCGGTTCCTACCTCGCAGCGTACATGGGCGGCTCGTACGATGAGGCCCTGGAAGAGCGACCCATCGAGTACCTCGCATGGGGCGCGCTGTACTGGTCCACTGCGAGGCGGCGCACGACTCGTTCACAGACCGTGAATCAGGCTATCGCGGCCGACGCCTGCGAGCAGCGCGCGGAGTCCGACAGCGCCGGGCAGACGGCCTCGCACGGCGACGGCGTGCGATGGTCCGAAGCGAACGGCCCAGACGTG
The DNA here is from genome assembly GCF_051195075.1 of Halobaculum sp. EA56. NCBI lineage: Archaea > Methanobacteriati > Methanobacteriota > Halobacteria > Halobacteriales > Haloferacaceae > Halobaculum > Halobaculum sp. EA56. The sequence continues at coordinate 3,724 of NZ_JBNTJX010000045.1, read as the reverse complement.
GTGTGTCGCTGCTGCTCGTCCGGGTGGGCGATCGACCAATCCCGGCTCGAACCGCCCACGCTTGACGACGACCTGCGGGCGCTGCTGCCCGACTCGCCGCCGGACCGGAACTCCGACTCCGAGCCGTCGCTCTCGGACCTGTGGGCCGACGCGCGCGCTGCCGGGCGAGCCGGCGAGAGTACCGAGTCGGCCCGCGTCCGCGAGCGGGTGACTCGGTGGCTCGACGCGCACCCCGACGCCGACGTTACGCCTGTCGGTCTGCTCGGTCGGCTCGATCTCGACCCGGCGCACGTCGAACTGGTCGCCGATCTCCTCGCGGGGAGTGAGAATGAATCCGAGTCAGAGGGATTCGTTCGATATGAGGGGCTCGCGACCAAGTGGGAGATAGAGGCGATCGTCGACGCTGACGGCCAGGAACATGCGCCTGGAGACGGCGGTGTGGACATGGTGGCGCTGCATCTCCCTGAGAAACGGATCCGCGAGTGTACGCGTCTGGCGAAGCCGCTGAAGAAAGGGGAGATATGGCGCTGCGGGAAATGCAATTTCGCGACTCACAACGCCCACATGATGGCTGGCCACCTCGTTGATCACGGGCTCGAAGATCCCGAGGTTGCCGACCACATACTGATGTATCATCCGCTTGCGGAGGTTCGCAAGCGAGAACCCCGTAAAGAGATGCAATACAATGGTGAACGCTCGAACCCCGCTGAGGCGATGTTCCATGCCAGGTGAGTGGTAGGCTGCGTTCGCTAATCTGGTTAGGCTGGACATCTGGTCCACTCACTAAACCTATATGAATATTACCCCACAAGCCGGTTTTCTTAAATATAGTATATAAATCAGCTATTCGTATGTACTCAGTTTAAATTCTCATACCCCCCGCATCAGGTTTAAGATTAGATACTCGCCAGTGTATTCTGTGCCATCGATAAAATTCGAAACACCTGACGGAATCGAAATACACCAGTCCGAAAAAATTCAGTATAAAGATAATCATTGGCATGTCAGCATCGGAGATTCAGAAGAAGTAAAAATAATTCCTAGGGAGAAAGTATATTCAGTTCGAAAGAATAAATCAAAAGGAGGGGGAGAATATTTAGAATGGTAGTCAATTTTCTTCAGTTGGTTTCTGGTTTCGAATTCGCAGGTATCGGCGAGTATACCAAAATGGGATTCCACCTATGATACCAATACCGACTAATCCTCCAACAAATTCTCCCAGTGTCAGACTTCCAGAAATTAAACCGAATACAGAAATAATAGCTAAGAAACCAAACAGAATTGACCCGGGGAGCGCACATAACCAAAAGAACAGTTTACCAATAATCGAAACAGAAGGTTCGTAACCGCACTTAGGACATCGTTCAACAGTTGTATCGATCTCTGATTTGCATTTTGTACACAGTGCAGTTTCTGTCTTATTCATATTGCATTATAGCTACGTATCTGATAAAGGCGTGTCGTATAACTATTATTATATTTCCTTAACAGCTATCTCCCTGTCAGCGAATTAGTACAATTATACAGAATTACAATCCTAAGCCTTCAGATTACATCACAGTGCCCAAGTAACTATATTACGACGGGTATTATAACACAAATATGGCCATACTCAAACACCCTGAAACAGGCGAGCGCAAGCAGATCGACGGTGAAATCCCGTTCGGAGCTACCTACGGCGTCGAGGGATACGACGAAGAACAGGAGGAGTTTTGGGAACAGGTACGCGTCGACATCGACGGCGAGTCGTGGATCGTGGTCGATGACGGAACCGACATGGTGTCGCTCGGTCCGGATACCTAACTCAAGACGAGCCCCATTCTCGCTCGGGCAGCACGATCCCGCTCATCAGGAGACCCGCACCAAGTTCCGAGATTCGGTACTTTCCTCTACCTTCTTTTTCGACTAAACCACCCGCCTGTAGAGCGTTCAAGCGTCTAGATACGGAACTTCGGGACCGTCCGATGTTGTCCGCGATAACAGTTGGAGTGAGCACAAGTTCGGAGTACATGAGAACGTCCAGAATTTCCATATCTACATCGGTCAGCCAGTCGTAATCGTCCTCGTCCTCACTGTACCAAGCTTTCTCAGCATCAGACAGTTTTTCCGAGGTGACCCTGTATCGGTTAGAATCCTCCTCGGTGCCCTCCCCTTCGGTCATAGGCCCCCTATTCCGTTCCACTCTGATAGTGGTTCCCCATAAGAGTCCACTTCTTGAAGTCCACTAATTAGTGGCAACGTTGAAGTATCATTGCATATATCGGGTAGACAGGGACTGCCTGTCGGTTCCTGATGACTGGTCGGCGGATGAAGAGGGAGCCGCGCTGGCACGCGGCTCCATCGGTGGTTCCCGTGATCGCCAATGTACGGGACCAACGCGGGGCCTGTGAGCCCCATCCAGACGGACGTAACGCCGACTGAAAACTCCGCCGGGAGGTGCGCCTACTGCGAGAACGTCGCCGATGGCGTCGACGCCAATCGGTGTGTTCAGGTCTGCCGCCGGTGCGCCGATCTGCTTCCTGATCGGGAGGTCGCCCGATGAGCGACGGGCTCGAACCCCTCACCCCGCGTGAGGGAATCGAGATGTACCTGGAAGCTCGTCGCGACGAGCTGACGAAGGGAACGATTCGAGGACAGACCTACCGGCTCGACGCCTTCCAGCAGTGGTGTGAAGAAGAGGGAATCGAGAACCTGAACGAACTGACCGGCCGGGACCTCTACCGCTACCGCGTGTGGAGACGTGAGGGGCACGGCGAAGGCCGCGACCCGATCGCCCCGGTGACCCTCCGCGGGCAGTTGGCGACGCTGCGCGCGTTCCTCCGGTTCGCCGAGGAGATCGACGCCGTGCGCGACGACCTCCGGACCGACGTTCCGCTGCCGGTCGTGACCGGCGGCCAGAACGTGAGTGAAACGACCCTCGAACCGGAGCGCGTTGGCGACATACTGGAATACCTCGACCGCTACGAGTACGCGAGTCGGAATCACGTCATCCTCCTCTTGATGTGGCACACCGGCGCGCGAGCGGGCGGTATTCGCTCGCTCGACGTAGGTGATGTCGACCTGGACACCGAGCGGCCGGGTATCCAGTTCCGGCACCGACCGGAGTCGGATACTCCGCTCAAGAACAAGGAGCGTGGGGAGCGATGGAACGCGATCAGCCCGTACGTCTCGCGGATTCTGGAGGACTACATCGACGGTCCCCGAGAAGACGTGCGCGACGACTACGGACGCGAACCGCTGATCACGACCGAGTACGGGCGCGTGTCGATCTCGGCGCTGCGGGACACCCTGTACCGTATCACCCGTCCCTGCTGGCGCGGGGCGGGGTGTCCGCACGACCGGGACCCGGAGACGTGCGAGGCGACCCACTCGGATCGGATGAGTACGTGTCCGTCCTCCCGGTCCCCACACGACGTTCGTAGCGGCCGCGTGACCGCCTACCGCCGCGACGACGTGCCGCGGCGGGTCGTCTCCGATCGGCTCGACGCGAGCGGCGGCATCCTCGACGAACATTACGACCGGCGGAGTTCGCGCGAGAAGGCCGAGCAGCGACGCGACTACCTCCCGGACCTATGACGGCGGTAGTATCCACATCGTTGGTCGAGCGGTCGGACACCGGAGGGGAGCGACAGTTCCGGAGTGCTGTCCCCTCTGGGCCCACTCCCGGTTCTCGTGATGCCACCCCCGGAAAGCGTGCGGTCCGGCGGCCGTTCGGCCCGGTCGG
>NZ_JBNTJX010000044.1:0-5990 GCF_051195075.1 Halobaculum sp. EA56 | reverse complement strand
GGGTGTCCCCTCGCTGGTGCCGTACAGCGTGCCGTCAGCGAGTGCAAGATCATTCGGGGAGCGATCAGTCCGCCACCGCTCCGTACGGGCAGCCCGGTCCAGAGCGACGATGCGCTCGTCGGAGCGTTTGTAGAGTCTCACTTCGTAGAAATCCATTTCGCAGAAATTCAGTTCTTGCTCCGCTAACGACAGAATCTGTTGTTTGCGAGGCTTCGGAAAACGACCTCATTTCGTCCCCTCAGATCGGCCGCCTCACAGCCCCCAAGTGGAGCCATTCGACAGTCGAACGGAAGCTACAGCGCCCATCGCTCCTCGAACAGTTCGAATCCGATAGACTGGGGTAGGCAGTGAATGTGTCTACTGTGTCTGCCGAGTACGATTTCGTTCGATGGGCGAATGATTCCGAACGATCGTGTGTCCCTCCGGGGGTTGCGTACAGCCAAACGGATGCCGATTCAGAAAATCAATCGTACATTGAGTCAGGGCGTGTCGAACGAGTTGATGACGTCTCCTGTTGAGTACGTCTCAACTAGATCCTGCTCGTCGAAATCGGAATCGTCACTCCAGATGGACGCATCACAGGCTATCGCACACGCCACATACAGTACATCGTCGGGGTCGGTGTCACCGATTGCTTCGTCTGCTCGGTCGATAGCCGGATAAAAATCGTCGGTGGGAACGACCTCGATGTATTGGAACAGGAGGTCGGTGAACTGTGTCACCCGGTCCGGTTCCATCCCGGACTTCTCCACGATCAGATCCTGGTAGTTCCCGATTTCGTCGTGGACGAACGCAGGTGTCAGCAGGTCAGGTTCGAGCGTGACGATGAGTTCCCGTGTTTTCGAATCGGCGATGAGTGCGGAGATGACGACGTTGGCGTCGATGACCAGCTTCATTCGTCGTGTCTACGCCGATTCCTCGTCAACGCGCTTGCGTCCGCTCTCGTTGATTTTGTCGGCGATCTCCTGTACGTCGCTCTCGGTGAGGTCGCTCTCGCTAGTTAGTTCGTCCATCACCTCCAGCGTCTCGACCTTCTCTTGAATGGCTTGGCGCGTGACCTCACTCCAATTGATCTCGGGGTGGTTCTCCATTCGCTCTTTGAGGTCGTCGTCCACGTTGACGGTGATCGTGGGCATACAGAAATCTATGGATACACAGGTTACTGTGCTTTTCGGTGTATCTCAGATCTGCTGATTTTGGTCGCCTCACAGTCCCCAAGTGGAACCATTCGACAGTCGAACAGAAGCCTGCAGCGCCCATGTTTTCAAGAGGTATAATCGCCCCACTGCGGCGGGTTATCCCTCCTATCGAACTGCGCGCCGTTGCTTTCGTTCGATGGGCGAGCGAACAGGTTATTTCTACTGGGGTTCGCGTACGTTCAAACGGGCCGCAACGGAGGGAATCCATTACTCATTGACGTGTTGATAGAGTCTAGCGATCTCGGTAAGATTCTCATGTGTTGACTCCAATAGGGTGCTGAGTATAGAGCCAGTAGTCAGCAAGGAACTCTTGTTCGTTCCCCGTCTTGAGATGTGGAACGTCCGCTGAGCAGGTATGTGAGTGTACCGCTGGCATTTCTACCAGATTGCGTTGACGTTCATAACGGCTCGCTGAATACACAGTGCGAATCGGCTATCGAGTAGAAACATTCAGCAGTAACGCATATCGCTAGATACGCACTGAGAACCGAATCAGTGATATCTCACCATCACACACCCCCACACCGAATTTTTCCATGTCCGATGACGAACTCATGGACTGGCTCGATGGCGTATACATCAAATTGGCACTCGGATTTCTCCTGTGGGTTATCGTCGACTACTGGCTCAACTGGATATGATTCGGTCCCGCTGCAGGTTCGCTTTGTCTCTCTCCTCTACTCACCACCGTCTCCACTCTATCCCTTGTTGAGGGGCTCAACAGAGTAACCAGAAATTCACTTCTCCCGAAAGCACCCCCTGAAAGACTTAATAAGGGGACCATAGGAAGCAGCAATATTCGTGTCTGGGGGCTTCACCGGGACGTAATCTCTAGATCACTCTCGAACTCTGTTTGATTGGTTGCCGAAGCACGACGGAATAGTGTCGTTCGCTCATGTGAAGTACATTGTTGGTGAGTCAGAGAACTGCTCGGACAATCTCTTTCAGTGCCTCTCGACCCGGTTTGCGGAGGATTTGTTGCCGAAGCTGGAACGGTCTGAGATACGCTGTTAGTTTGTCCTTTGAGACGCCTCGATGCGGCGAGAGCCACCGTCGCGCCAGCGACGCGTGGCTCTCGCAGGTGTTCACGTGCGCGTCTCAATCAACGTACTCGCCGTCATCTTAAATTACTGATGCTCGGTGGAAGCTCTCGTCATCGTCGAGTGGATCGTAGGCCCGAAATCCGTCAGTATAGACCGTCAGCGACTCCTTCTCGCGGTTGTCGAGAAGGAGTCGCACGGTCGCTTCGTCGGCGGATCTCGCTGGCACGGCGTATCGCTGACCGCTGGCGGGATCAACGAGCGTGAACACTGGCGGTTTGTCTCCCTCATACGTTCCTCGTCCGCGTTTCGAGAGGGCACGCGAGTGCGACTCTCGGTCGCGCTCGCGGCCTTTCTTTCCGGCAGAGACGTAGAACTCGTCGATCTCGACCGGGCCAACGAGGGAGATGGCTGGCGCGTCGAGCGTTCTGGCGAACTGTTCGACGCGCCGGCGAATCGAGCGATACGAAACGTCGATTTCAGCGTCTAACTGGCGGATACTCGTGTTGAACCGGAGGAACGAGTAGAACGCGAACAAGAGCTTGTCGAGGCCGATCTTCGCGTGGGCGAAGATCGTGCCGATCTTGTCGTTGAACGTGCGGTCGCAATCCTTACAGAGATACCGTTGATACTCCCGATAGCTGCCGTGTTTGATCACTGACCCAGACCGGTAGCGCGGGCACTGGAGGCCCTCGCGCCAGCGAACCTGCTCCAGCAGGTTCGCGGCGCTCGCCTCCGAACTCAGCAATTCAAATGGGAACATTACATTCGGGTGACGCTGCCGCGTCACCCTTGTCCGCTAGGCTTTCACAGCGCCAGCTCTATCCGACCAACAATCTGCTTCTGAAGAGCGTAGTGTCGTTAGAGTCAGGCAGCAAAATCCTCATTCGTCGTCTGACTCAGACAGCTGCCGGTAGAGAGCCGCTAGTGCCGCAATCATCGAAGTGATTGACGCAGCGAGATCAAACCCGGGCGAATCAACGCTCGTTGTCCGGGTGGTCGACTTTGTTACTGTGCTTCGCGATGTTGCCGTTTGGGATGATGTCGGTGAAGAGGTCTCTGTCGAAGGCGAGAGAGCCTTTTCGGCCAGTTCTTCTACTGTCGAGTATTCTCCTGCCTCGAATGCACGCTTTGCATCGGTGAGAAGCGACGAGTCAAGTGGAACTTGCTCGGAGTTCTGTGCTTCGATCAGTGTCTCAAGTGCCGATAGCTGTCCTTCAGCAGGGGGAGCGAACACAAGGAGTGTTATCGCGTTCGGTTCCAGTCGTAAGGATACCTCTTCGAGTACTTCCTGCGTACCGAGTAGCTCGTATGTGCCGTCGTGAACAGCGTAACTGATACTGTTTGAAGACAGGTCGAACGGTTGCCCGTCTCGGGTAATCGTAGTTTCGACCGACTCTGGTGAGGCATTGGTCAGAAGAATCGCCCGTTCACCCCGGTCGGATTCCCAACTGCTTGCTCGGATTCGGTCGAAGGAGAGTTCTTGGCCAACGATGTCCTCGGTGAATGAGAATTGCGAAGTCTGGACATTTGGGGTCCGAAGCATCCGACCGGTGTTCACGAATCGCTGCCCCCAACTGGTCCGTGCATCACCGATGCGGCCGATATACGAGAGGAGATCCTGGTAGTATTTGTCGCTCTCAGGATCCCCGAGGACATGAAGCCACGGCATCGTCCCGAATACGAGCGTCCGTGCCCACATCACTCGCATCAGTTCCTTCGATAGTTCGCTACCTCGAACTGGGTCTTCACCGTTCTGAAATCGCGTGCTCGTGTACTGACCGAGTCCATACTCTACGAGAGGGATGATACTCACTTCTGGTCGAATGACCGACTGCCCCTGTACCTCTGCTTTCACGTCTTTGGTGTTACTAATCGTCTGATAGGGTAGTAGAAAGTCGGAAATCCCTTCCCCACTTAGCAATGTCCCTGCAGCCTCGTCCGTGATTGCGCTATCCAACTCATTAAACAAGGCTCGAAGCTCACGAGGATACCACGCACCGGGTCCCGGCGGGTGATCGTGGTTAGAATCGTAACACACTCGATTGGCCCCATGTGGTTCACCGTCAATCCAGATTTCTCGCGCCCCCATCTCAGTGACCGTTGTAACGATCTCTTTCACCCGCTGGCGGTAGTCTTCATGGGTCACCTCTACATTATATACTGTCCCAGAGAGATCGGTCTCCCCAGTCGAGAGTGAGCCATCAGGTTCTTTGAGGATCCACTTTTTTGCCGTCTCGGCCTGAGACTGCCACAGGTCAGACTGTTCGCTGATGAACGTCGGGTTATAGAACAATGTCATCGGCATTTCAGCCGCTGCTGCGCCCTCAATGTGGGCGCGTAACCCCTCTGTCCCTTCCGTAGGGGGGAACCAATCGCCAACCCCGGGGTACCCGTGTTTTTGCCATCCCGACTGGAGCAGGTTGAACGGTGTATCCAAGGCCGTTCTCAGTGTATTCGCTGACTCAAGCGTTGCTGCGTATGATCGATCTTGTTCATCAAATCGCTCTGCAAATCCATCACGCCAATAACTGGTATCTTTGAACGTTACTCCAACATCACCGATCCAATCAGGTTGCTCCGGCGGGACATCAGACAACCACCCGGCAGAGGTGAGCCAATCTGTGTAGCGGTTGACTGCATCATGCCAATCTCCCTGTATAGCACCGAATACTGTTGGATATGCCGGCTCGACGGTGGACCGGTCCGTCCGAGGGTACTGATGCTCGACGTGGAGCCCCAGTGAATTCTCAGGCCTTGGCATCCAGGTAAACAGCTTCTGGCGTCCCCCTGTATCCCTAGTGTCGGTGTAGAGGCCTGCTGATGGACTTGTATAGGCGGTGAATTGCATCGTTGCACTGGAGCTCGGATACTCGATATCCGGTGTGTAATCGAGTGTCTCCATGGGCGACGCTATCCGTCGACCGAATTGCTTCGGTAACACGAGCGCGTCCCCCTCGTCTGAAGTTGATTGAATACCCGTGACAAACGGGTATTTTAGTGCTCGTATTGGGCGATTATCGGATGAGTCTACGGTAAGATGCCACCGCGTGAATGGTTCTCCTGATCGGAGTTCGACAGTCAGTCGGATCTGGCCGTTATACTCTCGCGTTTGTGTCTCTGTATCATCCGTTCTGCCGAAGACAGTGGCACCTTGCCAAGTCAGCGTGAGTGCTTGCCCACGCTCAGTTTGAGCTGAACTCACGCCATCAAACTGGGCTACTTCTGAGTCGAAACCGAGGTGGTCATATTCGTCTGAATATAATTCAATTGCCCAGGAAAGGGCATCGGATTCCGGTGTGAAGAACGTGGTACCATTCCGCCGGTCACGGCATTGACGCACCCCACCATTCGTCCTGTCAAATGAAATCTCGAAAAGATTGTTTTCAAGCCGCACCGTCTCTCCTGTTTGCCGCACGGTCGTCTGCTGTTCTGCGTCGTCGAACGAGAACTTCGGTATCATCAACGAACCGCCGACCGACTGTACCACCTCTCGCCGGCTAATCCCCGATAGGACGGAGCGCACTACGGCAACGTGTTGAATGAGTTATGATAAATCATACGATATATTTCTCAGTTACCGTGGCCTTCTGACGGACTTCCCGCGCTCTCTGGATCCCCTCATGCTCTATATCCAGTAGGTGATGTCGCGAAGCTCCGCGACGACTTCCGGTGGCACGAACACGTCACACGACGTGAGGAGGTACTGGAACGGGTCCGGAACGTCGGTGTCGACGGACGCGTCGGCCCT
>NZ_JBNTJX010000043.1:0-6184 GCF_051195075.1 Halobaculum sp. EA56 | reverse complement strand
GGTACTGCTCGAATTCGATGCGCTCGCTCACCGACAAGGAAGTCATCAAGCACGTCGGGGACGTTCGGGACTTCCGGTCCTGGTGGGAGGAGATCCTCGCCCAGGTCGAACTCGTCGCCGACGACCTCTTCGAGTTCATCCGCGACGCCCAGGACATCGAGATCGACTTCTCGGATCTTCCGTTCACCGTCACGGAGTTCTACAGTCTCCTCGGGTTCCCGGACTACCTGGCCGAACGTGCTGCTGAGGATGCCGAGGCCAACGCGGCATCGCCGTTCGAGATCGACATGTGGACGCTGCACTCCGGCGCAACGTACGCGCTCACCCACTTCTTCCAGGGTAAGGAAGGTGCGTCCCTCGACCAGTACGTCCGCATCGCGAACGACATCCTGTTCAATCCCGAGGGCACCATCGAGCGCGTCGAACAGGCCTACGAGCAACAGCTGGACAGCGAGGATGGCGATGGGGCGCAGTCCTTGCTCGCCGGCGAGCGGGCCCTCGCGAGCATCGAGCGCGTCAGCGACGACCTGCAGGAGAAGGTCGACCAGTTCGAGGAGCGTGAGGATGCGCTCCGTGAGCGTTTCCAAGACGCGATGAGCTGATCCTCGAACTGCCTGTTTTCTCTTGCCGACTCGAGGGACGGTTCCAGTCTTGTTCAATCCTCGCCTCGTTCAATCAGGCCTATCAGGCGTTCCGTCGGGATACGTCCACTATGAGCGGCTATATCGAGTGAACGTCAGTCGTCGGGTGAGAATACGTCGTCAAGCATGCCACTCTCGCCTAACTCGATGAGGGCACGATTCAGGAGTTCGCGAACAATGAACTCCTCGTAGTGCTGGGTGTCGCAGTACTCACAGGGCTTCATTTCGCGTGCGACCGCCTCAATCTCAGCACCGTGGTCCGCGTACAACGTCTCGATGAGGGATGTCAGCTCCTCGGACGCAGTGGACTGCGCCCCTGCGAGGGTTTCGTTGGCTTCCTCTGGGAGATCGTACGAGAAGACCCGCGTGTTCGACTTGTAGTACTTCCGCGTCCCCCCACCGGCCTCTTCGAGACGAGCGATCTCGACCATCCCCGCATCCTTCAGGACGTTCACATGGTGGCGCACCGTCGTTTCCGCCTTCTCCTCGCCGCGCCGCTGGAGTTCGTCGTAAATCTCCTCGATCGTCATTTCCTCGGTCGCGAGCATATCGAGGATCTTCGCCCGGACGTCATTCTCCAACGCCTTCGCTTTCTCCGGGTCTGTCGTCACGACTTCGCGGATCGGCACATCGGATTCGAGGAGCGCCATTCTTGTGATGACGTAAGCGGACGACGACAGTAAGAGTACCGCCACTCCCCCGACAGTAGTTTCAGTACTTTAATATCGCTATGACTATTGTCGTAATGGTTTTCCGCATCCCGCGATAACTGACATCTACGATGGGAACGACACACGAACAATTCAACGTCGGGGGGATGTCCTGCTCGTTCTGTGCCAAAAGCATCGAGAAGGCCTACAACCGGACCGACGGCGTCGAGGATGTCGACGTGAGTCTCGCCCATGAGGAGATTCTCGTTCAGTACGACGACGACCGCCTGAACGAGGTCGAAGTGAAGGACACGCTCCGCGACCTCGGCTACACCATCCGCGACCCGGACAAGGCAAAGCGATACGAACAGCAGCAGGCTGAACTCGCCACCGGGAAGCGCCGGCTACTGCTCGCCGGCGGCGCATCTATCGTTGTTGCGGCGCTGATGGGATGGATGATCCTCGTGATGGGACGCTTCGAGTCGGCGTCACCGGCAATGGATCTGGTGACGCTGGGGCTGGCGCTCGGGACAATGTTCGGTCCGGGACGCTACATCAAACAGAAAGCCTTCCAGAGCCTCCGCAGGGGTATTTTCAACCAGCACGTCCTCCTAGAAGCGGGCGCGTTCGCCGGGCTCCTCGGCGGGTTACTCGGCCTGTTCGTCTTCCCGAGCTTCCCGACCGTTCACTTCTTCGCCGTCTCCGTGTTCATCACCACCTACCACATCCTCTCGGAGTACACCAGCCTCATCGTCCGCACGCGGGCCTCACAGGCCGTCCAGAGCCTTCTGGATCTCCAGCCCGATACGGCACGCCGCGTCGGTGATGATGGCATCGTCGAGGAGGCCCCCGTCGACGACCTCGACGTCGGTGATCGCGTCCGCGTCAAACCCGGCGGGAACATTCCCGTCGATGGGACTGTCGTCGAGGGAGAGTCCACGGTCGACGAATCCGTCGCGACAGGCGAGTCGATCCCCGAGGAGAAGGCCGCCGGCGACGAGGTGATCGGCGGCAGCGTCAACGAGACCGGGACGCTGCTCATCGAGGTGACTGCAACCGGAGAGGACGCGTTCCTCAATCAGGTGGCCCGCGAGATCGAGGAAGCGCGGGCGATGAAGCCTGGCATCATCCAGCTCGCCGACCGCGTCCTCAAGTACTTCGTCCCAGGCGTCTTGACGATTGCCGCGCTCTCGTTCCTCTTTTGGGTGGTCGCACCGCTCGCGTGGGGAGCAGACCCCAACGTCCAGCGCGGGGCGTTCGCAGCACTAGCCGTCCTCGTCCTCGGCTATCCGTGCGCTCTCGGGATGGCCACGCCGCTGGCCCTGATTCGGGGCGGTGGGAAGGCCGCGAACCGCGGCATCTTGATGCGCTCCGGTGACGCGTTCCAGATCTTCCCCGACGTCGACCACATCGTGCTGGACAAGACCGGCACGATCACCGTCGGCGAACCCGCCGTCAGTGACGTCGTTGGATTGGATGACGAGGAAAGCAACGTACTGGCGACGGCGGCGAGTGCAGAGGCGTTCTCCGAGCACCCGCTCGCCGATGCGATCCTCGCGGCCGCCGACGAACATGGCGTCGAGTACGGTGACCCCGCCGCCTTCGATTCCGTGACGGGTAAGGGCGTTCGGGCGACCGTCAATGGCGACGCGGTGCTGGTCGGCAAACCGGGCTGGCTCAGCGACGAAAGGATCGACTTGTCGAACGATCACGACGACATCGAGCGACTCCAGGGCCGGGGCCTCACCGTCGCCGGAGTTGTTCGTGACGGTAACCTAATCGGCCTGATCGGTATCGGTGACGAGATCAAGGGCGACGCCGCTGCGACCGTCCAGCGGATGAAAGAGGCCGGCATCACCCCCGTGATGATCACTGGAGACAACGAGCGCACCGCGAACGCGGTCGGCGAAGAGGTCGGCATCGATCGCGTCATGACCAATGTCCTGCCCGACGAGAAGCGCGAGGAAATCGGTCGCCTGCAGGAGGCCGGTCACCGCGTCGCGATGGTCGGCGACGGCATCAACGACGCTCCTGCACTCACGCAGGCGGATATCGGGATCGCCATCGGCGCCGGGACCGACATCGCCATTGAGTCAGCAGATATTGTCCTGATGGGCGATCGACTCGGCGGCGTTATGGACGCCTACGAAATCGGGAACGAAAGCTACCGGAAGACCCGCCAGAACCTCGCGACGGCCTTCGCGTTCAACGGGATCGGTGTCGCCGCCGCGACGACGGGACTTGTTCATCCCGTGTTCGCGATGCTCGCGATGGTGCTCTCTGTCTCGGCGGTGCTGGCCAACAGCTTCGCTGGTCAGCTCCTCTCGGGTGATGGCGTCAACACCGATTTCGCCCTCGACGAACGGACGGACGGTGACGTGAGCGACGGCCGAGCGACGGCCGATTAGGCCACGACGTCGTACCCGGCCTGTTCGATTGCCGCGTTCACCTCATCATCGGAGACCCCATCCTCGAGAACCACGTCGACCGTGTCAGCGTCGTGGTTGGCCTCGACCCGATTCACACCATCGAGGTTTCGCAGGGCGGTCTCCACATTCTGTTCGCACCCGTTGCACGACATCCCGGTGACTGAGATCGTCTTCCGCTCCATACGGACCGGTAAACACTCGCGGGGGATGACCATTACGGTAATTGTTGTATCGGTTTTATCTCTATTAGAGGTGGGGCGTCATCGTCCGGAGAGTTGTTTGTGTCGGCCCCAAAGGCGTGGAGGCTCTTCGAGAGGGGGACCACTGACGACGAAGAGTAAGTCCTGTCCTTAACCAACAATCCCCGCATAAGTTTCCCTGTTGTTGGTTAACAGACTGCACCTCGGTTTGTCAGGCCCCAGAAGAGGCGCGGGGCGGCCAACAGCGGCCTCGTAACTCCAATCATGTCCCTCGAGCTGAGCTCCAGCGCCAGAACGGCGAGCGACATCGCTGCCGCCAGACAAGCTGACATCGTGGCGTTCCTCCATCGAGCGCCGTTCACTCTGGATGCCTATAAGCTCGGTTTCCTTCCCGGCTTTCGAGAGGACTGCGGGTATCAGGAGACCCAATATCAGAATCTCACCCTCCCCGTCGGGATGCTCGACAACGACTTCCGGAACCCCAATCTGGATCGATTCGTCGAGCGGTTCTTCGAGTACGAGCCACAGGTCGGTGTCATCGGCGACATCTACAAACCTACTGACGTTGACACCCACGTCGCTGCTGCTCGTGAGATTCAGGACAGCTTTCCCGATGCCGAGGTCATCATCGTCCCGAAATCCCAGGCGGTGATTGACACGATCCCAGATGATATCATCCTCGGCTATTCGCGAGGGTACGCCGACCGCCTGGCGCACGAGTTCTCCGACCCAGCCGATTGGAGAGGGCGGCGCGTCCACATCCTCGGTGGGAGTCCGCCCAAGCAGCTCGACGCCATTCGACAGCTGACCAGGCCGACACTCACCGACGAGCCACCAGCCGACATCGTCGGCCTCGATTGGAACGGGCTGCATCGTGGCGCGCAGTTCGGGGAGTTCTGGACGGCCGACGGCTGGGACGACAGTGGTCGTGACGCCTCCCACGTCACAGTTCGGAAGACAGTCCGACACAGCCTCGCCCGCATCAAGGCATTCTGGCAGTCTCACGGCGTCTGGCCCGACTCGACACCACACAGCGACATCCCCGAAATCGAGTACGAGGGCCCGTCACCGACCGATCTCGATAGTGCTGCGTGTACCGAATGCGAAGCGAACGTCTGGACGACTCGGCGCGGTCCCTTCATCGCTGAGTATGATACCGGCGTACTCTGTGGCTACTGCAGCTACGAGTGCTACTTCTCACATCGTCATCGAAACAACCTCAAGGAGATCGCTGGCGAGCAGAGCGTGTACATTCCGCCGACGTGACGTCACGAGTGGTTTTTCGCGCCCCGGAGGGGACGAGGGCTCGATCCAGAAAGTCCTCCGAGAAGGTGATTTTCCGTGAGTCAACAACAGCGTCCGAACGACGTCTCGATCGACGACATTCCAGTCGACGTATCGAACACCCAATCAGGCGAGGTCGACCCCGCTGAGGTACCCGAGGAAATCCGGTCGATCACTCGTGGACTCGCAAGCGAGCAGCCGCCGACGAATCCGCTCGTCGTCCTGAAGGCCGCCCGCTGGTGGTATATACATGGCAAAGGCGGAACCGATCCCGCGTTCCAGTGGGCGATCGAATGGGTTCGACACCTCGCGACGGACACGCCGAGCGATGTCGACCAGTTCGATTCGTTCCTCGAGTATCTCGTCACGGTCGGCTTCGCTGACGAGAAGGCAGCGCTTCGATAATCAAGCCCCATTCACACTACGGGGTGTTTGACCGGGCACTATCTCGAACAGAAACGAGTCTGACCGCAACCTGTCCAGATAGGAGGACGGTTACTTAGAACCGGTAGCATGCAACGTCTTCTCCACCACAGGTCGGACACGTTTCAGCGTCCTCGGAAAGAGTCGTTCCGCAGTGTCGGCACTCATACAGGGTGGATATCATGGACGTGCGAGTACCAACGACCCCGCGGAGCGTTTCGACGAGACCCATCCTCCCTGTACTTGTTTCGCAATGGTTGTTAATCCCAGCCTCCGATAGCAGCCCCGATATTAACCCTCCAAAGTCGCGCCGATGTTTATTGTGCGCCCCCGAGGGGTGCGGCGCGTCCTGACTTCTCGGAGACGTCGTCGTACTCGATGTGATGCAATCCATGATGACAGCCAGTGAGTCGGGGGTCTCGTTCGAGGAGACCGACACCCGACACGACGAGATGCACAGTACCATCGAAGACTGGATCAACGAGCTCGTCGCAGACGTCGACGAGGCAAAAGCCAGCCAACAGTTCCAGGAGTGGCTCGATGTCCAGTCCCGATTC
>NZ_JBNTJX010000042.1:0-7333 GCF_051195075.1 Halobaculum sp. EA56 | reverse complement strand
AAGGACCGCAAACAGGCGCTCTCCCAGCACTCGGACGACTACGTCGTGAACTTGCTCGTCGACGAGGCAGCATCGGTCGTGGTCTCCGACATCATGAACGATCTCCTCGAGAAAGGACGAGGATTCCGGCTCTCTGTCGGCCTGTCGATGCAGTTCCCCGAACAGATGGAGGCCGAAGGCGGGCGGAAGATCTACCTGAACGCTCTGAACAACATCGGTAGTTCGCTCATTGGGAAAATCAACGTCGACCGGGAACTGGCACGAGCGATGGCCCACGAAGAGATGGACCCTGCGGATTTCGCCAATCGGATTCGTTCGTTGCCGCGCGGAGAGTGGATCGCCAGCCTGCCAAGCCCGACGTTCGGTGAAACAGGGCCGTATCCGTTCAGTCTCGAACCACTCCCGATTCCACCGGGGCACCCCGAAAGCGAATCCCCGCTCACTGAGCGTGAAGAGGAGCAGTTCACTGAGACACTCTCCTCGATGCACGAGCACATCAGTGACGAACACGGCGTGCCTGCTGCAACAGACGCCTCAACAACGAGAACACCTGTCGACGTACACGAGGTCCTCGATATCGGGAGTGACGACCTGGACGTCGCGATTGCGAAGGTGGTTCGGAGTCTTCAGCTTCGAGAGGGGTGCCGCGAGGAGAACGGCTGGGTAGCCGTTGAAGCAGTTGACGACGAACTCAGACGGCTCTTCGACGACGTTGACGCCGAGCCGCCGTCGTATGATGCACTCGCGGACATCCGAGAACGATCACGATACCTCGATACGACCGTCGATATCGACGCTGACGAACTCCGCATCCGGCTCACTGAAGCCGGAGAAGAGGTCGCGACACCCGATACTGGTGGCGTGCAGGCCGCTGGTGGGAGTGCCCACGACGCAGCACTCCGCCAGATCGAAGAAGAGCTCACCGCACTCGGTTTCACCGTCTCGATTCTCGCACAGGATGGCAGCGAGAAACCTGACGCGAGGGCGAGGCATCCCGACGTTGCCGACCGATTCGCCATCGAAGTCGAAACGACGACACCCGAGAATCCTGCGAAGGTACTCACGAATCTCCGGAAAGCCCAAGAAGCAGGGGATATCCCGTTATTTGTCGTTCGACCAGGAAACGACGAAAATGAGTGGGCCGAGCGTGTCGACGGCATTCTCACGCCACCCGTCCGCACCCTCCAGAATAGTGAGACGCGGTTCTACACGACTGACTCGAATCTCACGTTCAACGGCGGAGCAACCGAAGAAGGTGGAGTGACGGCCGTGCGGCCGGCGACCGACGACGAGAACGGTACCCAGAACATCTGGCAGCGTGATGGCGACGAAATCGTCCTTCGTGATGCCAGCGGGACGGAACACATCCGCCTCCCGTCGCTTGGAAAACTCTCGAAAGATCGTGTTCCGGCCATCTACAGCTACGATCACGCTGCCGACGAGTACGTCGTATACGAGCACGGTGAGCAACACATCTACGAGACGAAACCGGCGTTCGAGGACGACTGGGTACGTGTCAAGAAGCCATTCGTCCCCGAAGCCGAACTGCCCGTACCAGACTACACACGTTCGACGTACGGCATCGTCATCCTTCACGATGAGGCGGAATCGGTCGTGTATGAAGACGGTGAGAAGCGGCCACTCTCGGCAATCACCGACGGGTCGCTCCGTCCGGTATCGCCCGAATCAGCGACCGCTGACGAACCACCCAGTCAGACCGACCAGGCCGATGAGCCGGTCGAAGAGAAGCAGGAAGCCCAATCGCCACCGTCGTTCGAAGCGTTCGTCGACGACTATCTTATCGAAGACGCGGATGAAGCCGTGCCGAAAGATGACGTATTCAGTCTCTACACCGACTGGGCAGAGGCACACGGCATCGATGATCCGCTGAATAAGAGCTGGTTCACACGGAAGCTCAACACCCATATCGAGGTGGACTCAACGAAGAAGCGAATCAACGGGGAACCCGTCCCGCATTACACTGGTGTCCGCATCCGCTCTGAGGAGGAACCTGAGTCATGAAATGGACGTACACGGTCCAATTCCCGATATCATCGGGACTTCTTGAGACCTGTTCCACCCAGACAGAATCATGACTCCATCCGATCAAATTCGTAGGTCGGGAATCACCCGACGGCGGTATGTTCCACCCAAATTCCCAATGGGTGGAACACCAACGAACCGAGCGAAATGGGTGGAACACTCTCACGTCCAGCGATTTTTAACCTGCTATGGCGGGTGTTCCACCCAACAACCAACTAGGATAGAACGGGGGATCCCCGTTGGGACCAAGGGATTGGATCGCGACGTACAGCAGAGTGAGTTCTGTGCTGGCTCAGAGCCAGTGAGAGCCATGCGAGGTGCTGTGTGAGAATGAGTGAGCCTCTGATCGACGAGCCGGAGGCAATTCCGGAGACATTGCGCGAACGCGAGCAGTGGGTGTGCTGGCGCGAAGAGGAGCGAGACGGCAAGCCGACGAAAATTCCGGTAACGCCGGGAGATGGGGGATTCGCGTCAGCAACCGAGTCGGAGACCTGGGCGGGTTTCGAGACAGCACTCGACTACACCGAGACAGAGCACGCCGATGGCATCGGGTTCGTGTTTACTGACGACGATCCCATCGTCGGCGTCGATCTGGACGACTGCCGCGATCCCGAGACAGACGACGTCGACGACGCGGCGCTGGACATCATCACACGACTCGACTCCTATACGGAGGTGTCACCGTCCGGGACCGGCTATCACGTCCTGATTACCGGCACACTCCCCGACGGGCGGAACCGGCGCGGGAGTGTCGAACTGTACGACACGGCACGCTTTTTCACCGTCACTGGCGATCACGTCGAGCGGACACCGACGCGCGTTGCACGCCGGCAGGACGCGCTCACAGCGATTCACCGTGAGTACGTCCAGGACACCGACCGTGACACAGCACCCGAGTCCGAACAGCGTGGTGACGCTGACGACCGATCACCGACGACCGGTGCAGCCGACGTTGACGTCGACCTCGAAGACGAGGACCTCCTCGAAAAAGCGCGAAACGCATCGAACGGCGAGAAGTTCGAGCGGCTCTGGAACGGGAATACGGTTGGCTACGACAGTCAGTCCGAGGCCGACATGGCGCTGTGCTGTTTGCTGGCGTTCTGGACCGGTGGTGACCAAAGGCAGATGGATCAACTGTTCCGCCAGTCGGGATTGATGCGGGAGAAGTGGGACGAGGTCCACTACGCTGACGGGTCGACGTACGGCGAGAAGACCATCGAGCGAGCGATTGCAACCACGTCGGAGTTCTACAACCCGGACTCCGGCGACGACGCCGCAGATCCCCACGGCACACCTGACGAGGTCACAGCTGGCGGGACACCTGACGAGGCAGACCGGAGTCGTGCGTACCTGACGGAGAAAAACCGCTTGTTGAGCGAGCGCGTCGACGAACTCGAGGCAACACTCGAACAGAAGACTGAGCGGATCGAGACTCTCGAAGCAGAGATCGAGCGGCTCACCGACGAACTCGCAACCCGTGACAGGGAGACTGCGCAGTCTCACGAGGAAGACTCCGGTACTGCGAGAGAGACCGATGACGATTCAGAATCACCCTCTATGTTGAGTCGATTCTTCGGTGGCCAGTCCGAGTAGTAGCGCCGCGTCACCTTCATCCGAGAAGTCCTCCCTCGAGCCTTCTGATTCCGTGAGCTGAGAAATTAACCAACAGGCTCGCCATATCACGCTGCTTGTTGGTTAACTACGCTGAGTCTCGCCGTGAAATGGGGGCTACCGCAGGATATTGCAGTTCAGGAAACTATTCCTCGAAGTAAGAACTATATCCTTTAATCTACAAGCCCACGTATGTCCGAGACAGACGCCGCCGATGGCCCGCCCCCCTTCGAGGAGCCGTTCAGCAGCGACGACGTCGAACAGCGCATCTACGGGACCATCCTGCAAACCCGCGAGCCGACGACGGCGAGCGCGATCGCCGACAGCGCCGACTGTGACCCCAAGACCGCCCGGAAGTATCTGGGGTGGTTCGACGACCTCGGTATTGTCACCCGACACGACGGCCATCCAGCCACCTACGAGCGCAACGACGCGTACTTCGAGTGGCGACGCATCAACCAGCTCGCAGCCGACCACTCCGTCGAAGACCTGCAGGATCGCGTTCGTGAGCTGACGACGCGTATCACCGAGTATGAGGAGGCGTACGACGCCGCGTCACCGGCCGCCGTCGATGCCGTCGCCGCCGCGGAGGCCAGCGATGAGCAAACCATCGACGACGTGTACAGCGACCTCGCCGACTGGGCGACCGCCCACGAGGAGCGGGACCGCTACGAACGCGCCCGCCAGCAACGCACGGGTAGCGAACGCGAACAGGCATCCGGGTAGCCCGTTCGATGGTGCCACCGACAGGCGATGGCGGGACCCCTGCCCCCATCGATCGCCCCATCCTCGAGTTCCTTCAGACACGGCTCCAAGCGACGAGGCAAGTCTCCCACGCGGCCATCACGGATGCAAACGGCCATCTCGAGCTTCAGGTCGTCTTTACATCGTCATACTACCCAGCGTCCGTCGACAACGCAACCCTGACTGTCCGCTGGTACACGAACGACGACTTCAAACTCCACTATCGAGAGGTCCATTCGGAGCACACCTGGGAATGTCGATGGGATCGGCATCCGAACCCCCACAATACGCGCGACCACTTCCATCCCCCGCCCACCGCCCCGACGCCCGGTGACGATGACTCCTGGCCGACCGATCATCGTGATGTCCTGCGACTCGTCCTCGACGAGATCGAAGACCGGATTGCAGTACTGTGGGACGACTAGACGACTCCCCCGCAGTGGCGTTTATCGCGCCGACCAAGGGTGACGGCGCTCAGCGCGATGGGCACCACCAGGAGAGCCGTCGTGGTGTCCAGCCTGGTGTCAGCTGAGTGCAGTCACAGGTGAATCCATGTCGACGTTCAGTAACTCCGAGACAGCGAGTGCATCGCCGTCAGAAAACCACACGAGCCCACCCCGAGAGACCGAGGACACAGAGCCACAGACATCCTGGCCAGACGATACGAGCAGCGAGGATGGAACACCAACGCTCAGGATGGACCAATGTCCGGAGTGTGGGAACCGTCGCTTCGTCTCAAAACTCCTCGTGTACGAGATCACAGGCTACGACGAGGGCGGCGAGCAAGAGTTCCGCCGCCAGCACGTCCGGGCAGAGTTCGAATACACCTGCAGCGAGTGCCAGACGACACTCCGGACGCTTCCCGCAGAGCGCCGCGATTACTACGACGAAGTCGCGGTCCTCGAAACGGAACGGCGGGCAGCCCTCCGTGATCAATTTCGTCAGCTGGGGAGGCGGTGCTGGCGGCGTCTCGCAGCGCGGACGACGTGGCTGGCACTCGTACTCGTTTCACTCGTGACAGGCCTCGTGATCGCACTCTAACAGACCGAAACGAGAACGCATCCTCGCTATGGAGCGTACTCTCCGTTCCGCAACGGGGACACATCAGTCCGCAAGTGACTCGAGTTTCTGAATGATCTTCGCATAGACGTCAGGGGCGCAGTACCAGCCCTCGTCGATCATCGCATCAATCACGGTTCGGGCATCGTCGACACTGATCGTCCCCTCGCTAGCGAGTTTCAGCACGAGATATGCCGTCCCCCGGGTTGTGATTCCCTCGGCCGCTGCAACGTCACGACCGTACGTCTCATCCATCACGGCCACGCCATCGTGGGCATCGGCGCAGGCGAGAACAGCGACGTCGGCATCGCTGAGGTTGCTATTATCCTGGAGGCGGGACAGCAGCGGGGTGGTCTCAACAGACACAATATCAAACCTGTCGGCGTCGACGCTGCGCTCGATACGACGGGCGTCCGGATATCCCTGCTCGAGACCAGTTTCGACGACCTCCTCGTAGACGCGCTCCGGGAGTACGCACGACGCTTCAAGATGCTGGACGAGCGCGAGACGGTCGACCTTCGCGAGGTAGATGAGCGGCGTGGCGTCGAAGACCCACATTCACAGCGCCTCAAGATCCGCGTCGAGATGATCGTCCGCCACCCAAGTGATATCACGCTCTTTGGCGAGTTGTGCAAAGTCCCAGACGGACATCCCTGCCAGCTCAGCCGCCTTGCTAAACGTCACAGTGCCTGCCGCAAGCTGGTCGAGGGCCCGTTCGCGACGCCACTCCTCGAGTCCCTCGGAGAGGAGTTTCCGAACGGCCGTGCTCCGGTCGAGCTTCTCGTCTTCGAGATACGCCTCGAGTTCAGCCTCTAACTCGTCGGGCACGCGTGTCGAGATCGTTCCCATACTGTTTACTTCGTGTGCAATGTATACAAACGCTTCGGTGCTTCCGGTGGAGTGGCTCCGGTGTGGTGAAGCAGGCCCACAGTCACTGAAAGAGGTCGGTGGAGGTGCAGAAAGATTAACCAACAGACGGGATGGGTTTCGGAGAGTGTTGGTTAATATGGCGAGAGTCCGAGTCAGTCACCCGCCTGTCGGCACGCTCCCACCAGTGAGTTTGTCTGCGCCGGACGGCGTGAGGCGCGCTCGAAGCGCGTCCAGAGCGTGAGCTTCCATGACTGGACCTGATATCCTCGACGATACGACAGACGACTACGAACGACTCGAAACCGAACTCGTTGCCCAGGACCGGGATGCGGCCCGAGTCTCGACGGCGGACGTCGACGAGCGGAGTGCCCGCCGTCTCGTTGATGAACTCATTGAGGACGATGTGGTGACGCCGGTCCCTGACCAACGTATTCTCGTCCACGAGCCGAGTGGCGAGGCCTTCGACTCGATCACCCAGCTCGCCGTGTTCCATCGCGGATGGAGAGCCGCCAGAGACGCGGAGGACAACTGATGCAACAGACGCTTTCCGGGTGTGCGTTCTGCGAGAAGCTGCCAGGGTCAGAAATGGGCGAGGCGCATACGTGGGGGCAGGACGAACGGGTCACCCACCCAATCTGTGTCGACTGTGCCGTCCAAGAACGGCCGGATCCCGAGGAGCACGATCACCACGCCTGCGACGGGTGTGGGCTCGTCGTTGACACGCTCGCAGCGCTCACCCGGTTCCGTGTGGAACTGGGGCACCTCGAAGGCCCGTTGCAACTGTGCGAGCACTGTAGTCCAGGGGGGCTCGCAACGTACTGGACGCGTGATCTCGAAGAGCATCTCGTAGCCGAGTGACGCTCGACCAAGTGACGCTCACATCGTACACACGAAAACGGCTAAGTGCGTTGGCTCACAATGTGCACATTATGAGCACCGATAAGAAGCGCGTGCAGTTTCGGGCCCCCGATCGGCTCATCGACCGGGCCGACGCACTGGCCGCAGT
>NZ_JBNTJX010000041.1:0-7955 GCF_051195075.1 Halobaculum sp. EA56 | reverse complement strand
GGCGTCGAGATCGCCATCTGCGGGTTCTTCGACGGCGAGCGGTTCGTCGACCGGGTCAATTTCAATTTCGAGCACAAAATGTGGGATTTATCATTTATTGGCCCCGAGAAAGCTCGAACAATAACACAAACGGTCGCTTACTAAATAAAACCAATGGAAACCAAACACTTCCTGTTCGTCTCAGCCGACGCCGCACTGATCACTGACCTGGCCTGGCAAGTCCACCGCGAGGGCCACGACGTGAAGTACTACATCGAAGCCGAGAGCGACAAAGAGATTGGTGACGGGTTCGTCCCGAAAACCGACGACTGGCGTTCCGACGTGGAATGGGCGGACGTCATCATCTTCGACGACATCTGGGTTGGTTCCGATATCGGGACCGGGGGACTCGCCCAAGAACTCCGCGACCAAGGAAAAGCTGTGGTCGGTGGCACTCCAAACACAGATCATCTCGAAGAAGATCGCGGCTATGCGATGGAGATCCTCGAAAATCACGGTGTGAACACCGTTGAGCACCACATTTTCAACGACTTCGACAAGGGGATCCAGCACGTTCAGGAGAATCCTGCACCGTACGTGATCAAGCCGCTCGGTGAGGTCCAGAACGTCAAACGGCTCCTCTACGTCGGGAATGAAGATGACGGTAGTGACGTCGTTGAGGTGTTGAAAGCCTACAAGAAGGCGTGGGGCCACCGGATGAAGGGATTCCAGCTGCAGCGGAAAGTCGAGGGCGTTGAAGTCGCTATCTGCGGGTTCTTCAACGGCAACGAGTTCATTGACCAGGTCAATTTTAATTTTGAGCATAAGAAATTGTTCCCGGGAAACATCGGGCCACAGACCGGCGAAATGGGGACATCGATGTTCTGGGCAAGCCAGAACAGATTATTCAAAGAGACCTTCGGCAAACTGGAAGACTGGCTCGCCAACGAAGGATACGTTGGGAGCATCGACATCAACTGTATCGTGAACGAGAACGGCATTTACCCGCTGGAGTTCACACCGCGGTTTGGGTACCCGACGATTGCGCTGCAGGAAGAGTCCATCGAGTCATCTACTGGCGAGTTCTTCTACGACCTTGCCCATGGTAACGACCCAGAAGTAGAGGTGCACAACGGGTACCAGATCGGTGTGCGGATCGTCCTGCCGCCATTCCCGTTCGATGACGAGAAGACGTACGACGAGAACTCTCGGAATGCAGCTGTGGTGTTCGAGACGGACAGCCGCGACGGGATCCATCTCGAAGATGCGAAGAAGGTTGATGGTCAGTGGCGCGCAGCGGGCGACAACGGAATGCCCATCGTCGTGACCGGCAAGGGGGACACGATGCAGTCCGCACGTGAACAAGCATACGACCGGATCGACGACATCGTGATGCCGAACATGTACTACCGCGACGACATCGGCGAACGGTGGATCAACGGTGACGGCGACCGCCTGCAGGCGTGGGGCTATCTCGGTCCGTAATTATAGAGCGAGGCTAGGCATTCTACTTCAATGGAGACTGGTTCTGTTGAGCGGGGAGAGGATCCATCAGAGGAGTTAGGGTGAGTGAGTTCAGACGGGTACCTCGCTCAATAATAAAAAAATTGTTACGCGTAGAGTTATTTCGCGTCCTTCCCGGTGTCGGTGTCTTCCGTCTTTCCGTCTTCACTGGTGTACCATCGCCACAAGAGATAGAGAAGGCCGACTACCGCGACAATTAGGATAAGTTGTGTTATCAGTGATCGACGTGTGTACCAGGCTGCGATTGTGG
Source organism: Halobaculum sp. EA56 (assembly GCF_051195075.1). Taxonomy (NCBI): domain Archaea; kingdom Methanobacteriati; phylum Methanobacteriota; class Halobacteria; order Halobacteriales; family Haloferacaceae; genus Halobaculum; species Halobaculum sp. EA56. Next base: position 6,202 of record NZ_JBNTJX010000041.1, on the reverse strand, counting down.
AGCCAACTTTGATTAAACGTCGGGTGAACCATTTTCCTCCGCTGATGGCTCGACGTGAAACGAACTTCACACCATCAACGAGTCGACTGATGACGACGCGCGTACCGTGTTTCAGCGTAGCAGCGCCCTTGCGACAGCCCCGGAGTATTCGTTTTCCCTGCAGTTTTGCTTTCGTCCGCCATGGCCAGTCATTTGCCGTGACGACATCCACGTCGTACGCTTCAGGATTCGCGCTCTCTGCTACGCCGTTAGTAGCCCCAATAACATCCACCTTGCCAGCATACTCTTCAAGAGTGCTGTTTCCGACCGCTCTTCCATGATGTTTGGATTGGATAGCTATTTCGCCAGACGATGTTTTGACAATTTTATCGACTCCGCCGTCGGGCGTAAAGACCGACGTACCATCTTCAATCACCGTGCCACCAACCTTCTGTGCGTACGCCTTGGCGTAAGCTCGTTCAGCGAAGTCAGCCTCAAGGTATCGATCAATCCCGAGACGTCTAGTCACCTCTGCCGCCACCCCTGTTGCCCACAGGGTTATCCCGCCAGTGACCACTGACTTCGAGCGGTCCGCGTCGTTGAGATGCTCCTCCTCACCTTCGGAATCCGTCTGTTTGGTTGTCTCTTCGGGGGTGGGTTCTCGCGGGTGCGACTCAGTAGGACTAATCTCCCTGGCGTCAGTTTCCAGTTGCGGGTCATCGGGGTCTTCGACCGCCATCAGCTGGGCCCCCTATCTCCGATGACAAGGAACTCAGTAGTCTTTCCACCCATCAAAATCTCTTATGTTGAGTATTTTCCGGGAATGGTAAAAATCATTCCCAGTTTCAGAGGAAAAGCTCTGCTCAGAGACCTCACCAACGGAATTGTCCCTGAAGCAGCAGTATCTATTCTCTCAACGATGTCACGATTGGTCCAATCCAGTCACCGCAGTCCGAATTTGTATATTTCTTCGAGGTACCGCTTGTGGATGTCCTCGAAGTACGGGTGGACGTAGTCGTCAAGTGAGTCTCCGTCTTTCCCTTTGATCGAGTCACCGCGCATGTACTTCACCAGCTCGCGGTTCCAGTCCTTCTCTTTCCTGAACCACGTCGAGAAGTAGTGCCGGCCGAAGTGTGAGGTGATCGAATCGTACTTGTCGTCTTCGTCGTACTCGTACTGCGGGTGGAAGTACTCCTTCCAAATCTCGTTGATCTTCGAATTCCCCATCTGATTGTGCCGCGTCTGTGAGAGAAACAGCCACGGCTTCCCATTGTCCGGGCGGACCATGAGGTACCGAACCAGCGCGATTTTCAGCTCGTCGGGGATGGGCAGGACCCGCTCGTTCTCCGACTTGTTCCCCTCTCTGTCGTACCGCGTCGGGAAGTAAATCGCATCCACGTTGTCCGGGAGGCGATCATGGGTGCCGAGTTCAGGATAGTGCTTCTGGAGCTCTTCGTGCTGGATGTTCACCTCACTGAGTTCAAGGTTGCACGCTTCCTGTGCTCGGATCCCGAGGAACAGCATGATGAGGATAATTGCGCGATGCTTCCAGTGCTTCACAGTAACGAGCACGTCTGCTAAATCCTCGACGGACAGGTTGGGTGGTGTCTTCGAGGTATCGGTCTTCCACTCCTCGTCGTCGAGTACCTTCTTGAACGGGTTGTAGCTGCCGTCGTGCGGCAGTGCGTCCTCGCTGATGAAGAATTTGAACACCCTGTTGAGGTGGATGAATTTGGCCTTGTTGAAACCCTTAATCGATGATAGGTTTCAGCAGTCCTGCTGCATACAGAGCGCGTATCGGTCACGGGAGCGATTGCTTGTAGCCGTCTGAAGACCGAAGCAGTTATGATATTTTAGGCTGGCCTAAACCATATATCCGAAAATAACGGTGGACACGAGGCACCAACGCGGAGAGACTACATGAAGTATGGCGGGGCTGTCGTCGGCGGAGGACTGCTCGCTGGCTGTGCAGGCCAGTCCGATACCGGAGCGTCGCCGGAGTCCACGAGCACGGAGACATCGACCGACAACGGGAGTTACACGGTCGAGATGTTCCCCGTCGGCGAAGTCGAGTTCGAGGACGTACCCGAAACGTGGATGGCGACGAATCGAAATGGCTGGGCCGACATGGCCGCTGCACTCGGGCAGGTCAACGGCAATCGGTCAAGCACGCTCTACAGGAACCAAATGTGGTACGACCTCCTAGGCATCGAATACAACTCTGATTGGCCGGAAATCTATCGGGACGGTTCGCTATCCAAGGAGGTGTTCTACGAACTCGACTGTGACGTTCACTTTTTGGACCCGAACAACTTGGTTGAAACGAATGATTGGGACGAATCCGACGTCGAGGAAATCGAGGAGAACATCGGCCCGTTCTTCGCCGCGTTTATCCGCGCCGTGAACGCCAGCTGGCAGCGGGATCTGGGGTACCCTGAGGAGGCCCCGACGATGCTGGAGGCGTTGAAAAAGCTCGGGCAGGTCTTCCAACAACCGGAGCGAGCACAGGCGATGCTTGACCTCCACGAGGAGGTGCAGTCAACGGTGGACTCACGGTTGGAGGGGATCGAACCTGTCGAAATCGGAGCTGTGTATCCGACTATGATTGAAGGGAAGTTCAGGGTACTCAACCCGGTAGGGGGGGGTGGCGGCTACGGGTACAAACATCATCGTGACTTAGAGGTAGTAGACGCGTTTGCAGAACAGATGCCAGAAAACGGGTTCTTCGACACAGACTACGAAGGGCTTCTGGAAGTCGATCCAGATAATCTGGTTGTCGTGAATGGCATTGCGAATTGGGAGACTGATTGGAGGTGGGACCAGGAGTGGTTCATGGAGACCTGGATTGAGCAACTTGAGAACCATCCTGTCGGTCAGGAGCTGACCGCCGTTCAGAATGGGAACATTCACCCGGGAGGGGTCAGCGAGCAGGGTCCGATCATCAATCTGTTCCAGCTCGAATTCACCGCCCAACAGCTCTACCCCGAGCAGTTCGGTGAGTTTACCTTCGAGACCTATCCGGAGGTGCCCGAGGAGAACCAACTGTTCGACCGCCAGCGCGTCCGCGACATCATCAACGGCGACATCTAATGACCAGCACAGGAATCGAACCGACACACGAGTGTGACCACGATGCGGTCATCATCGGCGGCGGGCCAGCAGGCTGCTCGGCAGGCGTCTTCACCGCCCGGTACGGCCTCGACACCGTCATCTTCGACCGCGGGCGCTCGTCGATCCAGCAGTGTGCCCACCTCGAAAACTACCTCGGCTTTCCGGCGGGCATCGACATCGAGACGCTATACGCGTTGATGCACGACCACGTCGAGGAAGCAGGCTGTGAGATCGTCCCCGACCTCGTCGAGTCCATCGAACGAGCCGATAGCGGCGACGGATTCGTCGTTGAAGTTCAAGAGGGTGACGCAGTAACCGCACGGCGAGTTGTCGCCGCGACGCGCTACGATGGCGAGTATATGCGCGGGCTCGACGACGAGTCCGCGATGTTCGAAGAGTACGAACACGGCGGGGAAACACACGAGACCTTCGACAGCGAGTACGCCGACAACGACGGCACGACCCCGGTCGACGGATTGTACGTCGCCTCACCGTCGACGGAAGCCGATAGACAGGCAATCATGGCCGCCGGACGCGGGGCACGCGTCGGGCTTCGCGTCGTCGAGGACGCCCGCAAGGACCGTGGCTACCCCGAGGCAGTTGCCGACCACTACGACTGGATGTACCAAGAGTCCGCGGTCGGGGACGAGTGGCGCGACCGCGACCGCTGGCGCGAGTGGTTCGCCGAGCAGCTCCCCGACGACCACGGCCTGGACAAAGCGCGACGCGTCGCGTTGCGCGAGCGGGAAATCGACCGCTCGTTTGAGACGTACCTCTCGGACGAGGAAATCGAGCAGCGTGGCGTGCGCGGACAGAAGCGCCTGCTCTGTCACGTCGACGACGAGCTCATTCTCGATGCGGCGCGCGAGATCGAGGCCGAACACCACCCGAACGAGGTGGGCGACTGACCATAGCTGGAGAGCCTGTCCCCAATACCACGCCCACCTCGCGTTGTGACCTCTGATTTTCCTAGTTCGACAGATCGCTGATTACGTTCCACTCCTGTAGTATCGCAATAGATACGAACGGTCTTTTATTGGTACGTTCAGCTCTTTTTAGCGCGAAACAAAGGACGGTGGCCTGCTGCATACACCCTCTGTATTCAGCAGTCCCTTCCTCTCGGAATCACGGACAGTCGCTCTCCTCGTGTGAAATAGCGAGGCTTTGCTCCAGATTGTGAACGATACACTTGATGATAAGTTCGCGGAACTGCTTCCACCAGAGACGCGACCGGACGAATGCACCGAATTTCTGTTTAATCGCCGCGTTGACTGTCTCGTTCATGTTCCGCCTGTGGTAGAGATCGCTGTCCAACCGTGCATTCCACGCTTTGTGGAGTGAGGTGAACTCCCGATGCTTGATGAGTGGTCGAATATCGTGGTCACGGGCCAGCCGCCGGAGTTTCTGGTCGTCATATCCCTTGTCGCCGGTCAATACCGAGATGGACGCCGCATTCCGTTTCACTACCTGTGGTGCAATTTGCGTATCGTGTTTCCGAGTCGTCGTCACGTGAATATCGAGCACGGCGTTGGTCGCCGTATCGACTAATAGCGTTGTCTTCAACTGCTGGATGGTGAGGTTCGTTCGCTTCGTGTAGTGAGTTGAAGCATGCGCCCGCTCGAACCCGGACGCATCGATGCCGGTGATACCGTTCAGCGGCATGTCAGCGAGCGAGACGTTCAGTAACACCCGCCAGACGGCCATCTCCAAGCGGTCGAACGCCTTGCAGAGTGTCGAGGGTGCGGGAATCGAATCGAGATCGAGGGCGTTACGGATGCGAGGCATCTCGATAAGTTCGTCAACGAGGTCGCGGTACGTGGTCGTCTTCTTCACTTTGAGACAGAGAAGAACGACGTGGTGGCGGAGCGTGAATCGCTTTCGAGAATAGCGTGTGGAAAACCGTGCAACAGCACGGCGAGCCAGCACCATAGCTCGTTCAACGAACCGGAGAAGTCGTGACTTCGGCAGAGAATCCATCCTGTCTCAGATTACTCACCCATCATGTTTGCCCGCAAGGGTTTCAACAAGGCCAGACATCTCGAATGCGATCTACTGGGATCGAGAACTCCGTCCAGAGTGGGAAGCGGATGAGGAGGAGGACGTAGATCCGACGGGAAGTTCTCAGGAGGAAGATGTTCTTGCTAGCTTCCTCCCACCTATCGTCTCTGACCTGAGCGCTGTGGCAGAACGAGACAGTGAAGCTGAAGCAGAATACGAAGAGCAAGATCGAGATCTAGCTGTCGTCTTCGAGGAGAAGCTCCACCATTCGTTCCGAATCCTCGGCTTCGACGTCGAAGAACTTGGTCAGGGATCCGGTCGCCAGCCTGATGGTATCGCTACCGCTGTTCGAAACGACTACGCCATCATCTATGACGCGAAAGTCCGTGGTGACGGCTACTCCATCGCCACGGACGACCGAGCGATTCGAGAGTACATCGAGACGCACGCGCGGCAACTGCGCGATCAAGGTGTTCGTCGCATCTATTTCGCTATTGTGTCCTCGACGTTCACCAATCCCGATCACAGCACACTGCGTGAGCTCCGGGAGACGACCGCCGTAGAAAGTATCGTGTTCCTTAGCGCCGAGTTACTTGAAGAACTCATGGTACTTCGCCTCCGGGAGCCGTACCTGAATCTGGATGATATCCGGGCGGTGTTCGGAACGAGAGACGGTATCTTCCGTCGAGAAGAATTGAACAACGTCCTCCCCGACTGGAGAGACATCACCGTCGACGAATTTCTTTAAACTATCGCCACTCCCTGCTACTCGCCTCTCTCATAAGTTAGTATACCTGACATCTTATAGAACGAAGCACTGCCACGTATCTCTACACGCATTCGTGGTCACCGGTGGGTGCCAGAGAATTCCAGCGGTTTCTCTCTGTGTAGGAAATCACGATTTCTGAAATCGTGATTTCTTCCATAGGGGTACTTAAGGGGAAATCAGTCAAAAAACCTCATGTCGAGAATTTCAGCCATAGGACGCCTGATATGCCGGATTTTGATTCTGAAATCCATTATAGATCTCACCTTTGCGAGCACAAGAAACTGTTTCCGGGGAACATCGGCCCGTCGACCGGCGAGATGGGAACGTCGATGTTCTGGGCCGGCC
>NZ_JBNTJX010000040.1:0-8086 GCF_051195075.1 Halobaculum sp. EA56 | reverse complement strand
GAGCCGGCGTGGTGCGAGTTCTACACCACCGCCCGCATCGTCGACGAGCTGGAGAAGCGCGACCTGACGGCCGTCCACTACGGCCCGGAGGTCCTCGGCTCCGAGCGCATGAACGTCCCCGACGACGACGAGCTCGCCGAGTGGTTCGAGCGCGCGCGCGAGGCGGGGGCCCGCGAGGACGTCCTCGCCGAGATCGAGGGCGGGTACACCGGCGCGGTCGCCGTGCTCGAACGCGGCGAGGGGCCGGTCGTCGGCGTCCGCGTCGACATCGACGCGCTCCCGATCCTGGAGTCCGAGGACGGCGAGCACGTCCCGGCGGGCGAGGGCTTCCGCTCGGAGCACGAGGGCTACATGCACGCCTGCGGCCACGACGCGCACGCGACGTTCGGCCTGGGACTGATCGACGAGGTGCTCGACTCGGAGTTCGAGGGGACGCTGAAGGTGTTCTTCCAGCCCGGCGAGGAGCAGATCGTCGGCGGCAAGCCGATGGCCGACTCGGAACTCATGACGGACGTGGAGTACCTCGTCGCCGCCCACGTCGGGCTCGACCACCCCACCGGCGAGGTCGTCTGCGGCATCGACGGCTTCCTCGCCGTCTCGCACTTCCGCGCGGAGTTCGAGGGCGAGCCGTCCCACGCGGGCGGCCACCCCGAGGACGGCCGCAACGCGGTGCAGGCGGCCGCGGCGGCCGTCCAGAACCTCTACGGGATCCCCCGGCACGCCGACGGCCCGACGCGGGTGAACGCCGGCGTCGTCGGCGGCGGGACGGCGACGAACATCATCCCCGAGGAGTCGTTCGTCGAGGGGGAGGTGCGCGGCGGCACGACCGAGCTGATGGAGTACATGGACGGGAAGGCCGAGCGCGTCATCGAGTCGGCCGCGGACATGCACGAGGTCGACGTCGACATCGAACAGCTCGGGCGCGCCCCCTCCGCCGAGAGCGACGAGGAGCTCGTCGGGCCCGTCGCCGAGGTCGCCGGCGACGTGGAGGGCGTGACGAACGTGATCGAGCGCGACGAACTCGGCGGCAGCGAGGACGCGACGTACATGATGCGGCGCGTCCAGGAGAACGGCGGCTACGCCACCTACGTCGGCGTCGGGACGGACCACCCCGGCGGCCACCACACGAGCACCTTCGACGTGGACGAGGAGAGCCTCGACATCGGCGTCGGCTTCCTGACGGCGGCGGTGCTGGAGATCGCCGAGCGTCGGCCCTGAGCGTCGCGCGACCGCCCCGACCTACCCCTTTATCCTCTGACACGCCGTCTATCCGGTCGTTATTCCGCGGCCCGGAGTAGCGTGACTCCCATGTCCACCACAACCACGACACAGTCGATCGGCCCGGTCGAGCGCCTCGGCGTCCGCCGGCTCCTCGGATGGGCGGCCGTCCGCGTCCGCGAGAACCCCGCCCTCGTCGGGCTGTTCCTGCTCGCCGGGCTGGCCGGCTACGTCCCGCTCGTCGGGGGCCTGCTCGGCTTCCTCGCGACCACCTTCGTCCTGGGGATGGCGTACGTCGTCGTCGCCGACGAGGTCGGCCTCCGCGCCCGCGGCCTCGGGACCGTCGCCGGCGACGTGCGCGAGCGGTACGTGACGCTGCTGCTGGTGAGCCTCGCGTACGTCGTCGCGGTGCTCGTCGGCCTGCTCCTGCTCGTGGTCCCCGGGCTGTACGTCGCCGTGCGGCTCTCGCCCGCGGTCGCGGTCGCGACGCTGTCCGACCGCGGCGTCGGCGACTCCCTGCGCGAGGGCTGGGCGGTCGGCGGGGGGAACGTCCTCCGCCTCGGCGCCGTGTTCCTCGTCGTGCTCCTGGCGCAGGCGGTCGCCGCCGGCGTCCTCGCGGCCGTCAGCGCAGACCTCGCGACCTCGGGACTCTCGGCGGTTCTCCTCAACGCCGTCTCCGGCCCGGTCCTCGCGGCCGCCGTCGCCCACGTGTACTTCGAGTCGCGTGACGGCGACGGCGCCGACGGGGAGTCGGCCGAACAGCTGACCGCTGATCCGGCGGTATAAACGCGGTACCGGTCTTCCACGACCCTCGTCAGTCCACGGATCACTACGCAGTCCACCGCGAGCGAGCCAGCCGGTAGGCTGGCGAGCGAGCGGCCCTTTTGTCATGAACGGGGTTTGGCGGGGTTCGACGAGCGAGCGAACGAAGTGAGCGAGTGAGGAGGGCCCCGTTAAAAGCGGTTCGTCAGTACTTCGCCTCGGCCCCGGTGACCTCGTACACGCGGTCCATGATCCGGTCGCGCTCGGCGCGCCACGTCTCGAAGGCGCCCGGCCGGGAGGGGTAGCGCCCGTAGTGGGCCATCAGGTCGTCGGCGACGCGCTTCGTCTTGTAGAAGTCCCAGATCTGTCCCCAGTGGCCGTAGCTGTCGCGGACGACCTCCAGGACGAGCCGGGGCTTCACGGACGCGCTCCCCTCGTACAGCGCCTCCGCGAGACTCTCGCCCGGCAGCGACGCGAGCAGGCCCATCAGCTCGTCGACGTCGACGGCCGTCGAGAGGATGTTGTACACGTCGAGGGCGGCGTACCGGGAGCCGAAGTGGCCCATCACGCGCTCGTTGTAGCGCCACAGCGACTCCTCGCTCACGTCGCCGGCGTCGATCGCCTCGACCGCCTGCTCGGCGGCGTACTTGCCGGCGTAGGCGGCGCCGGCGATGCCGCCGCCGGTGGTGGGGTTGACGTGGCCGGCGGCGTCGCCGACGGCGACGAGGCCGTCCGCGACCGCCGAGTCGTACGGCCGGCGGGTCGGCAGCGCCGCGCCGAGCTTGTCGGTCACCTCCGCGCCCTCGAACTCGGGGCGCTCGCGCAGGTCGCGCTTCAGGTCGTCCACGAGCTTCATCGGCTCCTCGTTCATCTGGAAGCCGAGGCCGGCGTTGATCTCCGTGTCGGTGCGCGGGAAGTACCAGAGGTACCCCGCCGCGCGCTCGGTCGGCTTGAACACGAGCGCGTCGTCCCACTCGACGGGGTCGGGCACCTCGACGATCTCGCGGTACGCCGAGCAGAACTGCGAGAAGGAGACGTTCGTGTCGAAGGTCGCGTCCGCCAGGTCCGCCTTGTCCTGGAGGATCGACAGCGCGCCGGCGGCGTCGATAGTGATCTCCGCCTCGTACTCGACGACCTCGCCCTTGCGCTTGCCTCGCACGCCGGTGACGCGGCCGTCGTCGGTCTGGGTCACGTCCTGGACGACGGTGTCGTAGTGGAACTCGACGCCGCGGCGGTCGGCGCCCTCGATGATCCGCCGGCCGTACTCCCAGCGGTCGATGACCGCCAGCTCGCCGGGGATCGGGATCTCAAGCACCGTGTCGTGGCTCGGGATCTCGAAGCGCCCGTGGTCCACGCCGGTGTTGGTGAACGCCGAGTCGATCTCGGATTTCGGGATCGACTCGGGGAACTTGTCCGCGCCCTTGAGCGCGTCGCCGCAGGCGATGTGGCCCGCCTCCTCCTCGTCCTTCCGCTCGACGACGACGACGTCGAGGCCCGCCTCGGCGGCCGTGGCGGCGGCGTAACAGCCCGCCGTCCCCGCGCCGACCACGACGATGTCGGGCTCGTGGGTGGTCATTACCCAGAGTCACGCGCGGGCGGTGAAAAAGCCAGCCGTTCCGTGCGCGGTCTCGCTGCGCTCGACCGCGCAAAACGGCGGCGAGGTCTCCGTGCCGAGCCGCCCACGAGTGGCGCGAGGCCGAACGGAGTGAGGCCTCGATGCGAGCGGGGAGGAACGACCCGCGAGGAGTGCGCGGTCGAGCGAGGCGAGGGCGAGCGATAGCGAGCCCTCGATGCGAACGGCGAACGGAGTGAGCCGTGAGCGAGCGAGACCGCGAACGGCGGCGGCGAGGTCTCCGTGCCGAGCCGCCCACGAGTGGCGCGAGGCGCGAACGGAGTGAGCGCCTCGTTGCGAGCGGGACGAGCGGTTCGTTTTCTACCCGGCGGCTCGGCCGGGAGACCTCACCGCCGTGTGCCGAGACGCTCGCTTCGTTCGCGTCTCGCTCACTCCTCGCCGGACTCGTAGTGCTCCCCGGCGGCTTCAGGCAGCCGCGTCCGGCCGAACAGCGCGAGCACGACGACGACGGAGACGTACGGGATGGTCCGCACGAGCGGCCGCGGGATCGCCAGCACGTTCTGGCCCTGCAGGGTGAGCTGGAGCGCGTCCAGCCCCGCGAACAGCATCGTCGACAGCAGCGCGCCGATCGGGTTGTAGTTGCCCAGCAGGTAGGTGACGATGGCGATGAACCCCTTGCCGTTGACCATCGTCGGACCGTTTCCGACGAACTGGCCGAGCGACAGCGACAGCGCCGCGCCGCCGACGCCCGCGAGCACGCCCGACAGCAGCACCGCCGCGTAGCGCACGCGCGAGACGTTCACGCCGGCGGTGTCGAGCGCGCGGGGGTTCTCCCCGGACGCGCGCACCCACCGGCCGAAGGCGGTGCGGTTGAGCGTCCACCACGACGCCCCGACCGCGAGGAACATCAGGTACACCATCGGCGAGGCGTCGAACAGCGCCCCGAGGAACGGGATCGACGCGAGCGCGTCGAGCGCGTCGCCGCCGAGGGTCGCGACGAACGGGATGCCGCTCTCGGCGACGAGCCGGCGGATCCCGGGGACCGTCGCCACCGTCTCGGAGTTCTTCGACCCGAAGACGACCTGCGAGGCGAACGGCGCGAGGCCGAGCGCGATGAGCCAGATGGCCAGCCCGGCGATGATCTGGTCGGCGCGGAACTCGATGCACACGACCGCGAACAGCAGCGCGAGCAGGGTCGATGCGACCACGCCGCCGAACAGGCCGATCCAGACGGAACCGGTGAGGGAGGTGGCGTACACGCCGCCGAACGCCGAGACGATGAGCAGCCCTTCCAGGCCGATGTTGATGACGCCAGACTTCTCGGCGAAGATGCCGCCCAGCGCGGCGAAGGCGATCGGCACCGAGAGGCGAAGAGCCGCCGCGAGCGTCGACTTCTGGAACAGCAGCGCGACCACCGCGACGACCACGTCGCCCGCGCCCGCGAGGACGGCCCCCGCGAGCACGAGCGCCGCGACCGCGACGGTCGCGAGCGCGACACGGCCGCGCGTCCCGAGCGCGTCGACGCGCGCGGCGAGGGCGGAGTCCGCGCTCACGGCTCCTCACCCCCGTCGGTCGCGACGGCCTCGCGGCTCCCCCCGAAGCGGTCGCGCACGTCGACGCGCGCGCCGATCATCCGGAAGAACTCCGGCATCGCCACGAACAGCACGATGAGCCCCCGAAGGACGCCGACGAGTTGCGGGGGCACGTCGGTGCCCACGTCGACGACGATGCTCCCGGACTTCAGCACGCCGAACAGCAGGGCGGCGGCGACGGCGCCGACGGGGTTGTTCCCCGCGAGGATGGAGACGGTGATGCCGTCGAAGCCGTAGTCGGGCACGCCCGTCTGGAAGTTCCCCGCGATGGTGAGCACGTACACCGCGCCGCCGACGCCGGCGAGCGCGCCCGACAGCGCCATCGACGCCACGACCGTCCGGGCGGCGTCGACGCCCCCGTACTCGGCGGCCTCGGGCTGGATGCCGCTCGTGCGCACGTCGTACCCGAAGGGCGTCCGCCGCAGCAGGTACGCGACCCCGACGGCGACGGCGACCGCCAGCGCCAGCGCCAGCAGCGAGGCGTCCGTCCGGCCGGGGAACAGCGGCTGCGGGAACAGCGCGAACTCGGGGAGCGACCGGGTCTGGTTGGCGAAGCTCTCGGGGTCCTTGAACGGCCCCGACGCCAGGTACAGCGCGAAGGAGGTGGCGACGAAGTTGAGCATGATCGTCGTGATCACCTCGTTCGCGTCCGCGTACGCCTTCAGCGCGCCCGGGATCGCCCCCCAGATCCCGCCGACGAGCGCGCCCGCCGCGAGCCCCAGCGGCACGAGCACGAGCGTGCCGACGACGCCCGAGAAGGCCCCGGAGACGGCGTACACCGTGACGGCGCTGGCGAGCGCACCGAACACGAGTTGCCCCTGCCCGCCGATGTTGAACACCCCGGCCTTGAACGCCACCGCGACGGCGACGCCGGTGAACACGAGCACCGTCGTCTCCGAGACGGTGGTGGCGAGCTGGCCGTTCAGCGGGTTCGCCGCCACGTCGCCGAAGGCGCCGAGGAAGAGGCTGTCGTACACGAGGATCGGGTCGTAACAGAAGCCGACGCCGAACAGCGAGTACGCCGCCGCCTCGCAGGAGGTCATCCGTCCCGCGGCGAGGACGAGCACGAAGCCGATGGCGACCGACAGCAGCAGCGCCGACCCCGAGATGAGGATCCGCTCGGTCGCGCTCGCGGCGACGAGCCGGTCGAGCGCGTCGAACGCGCGCTCGCGGGGCGACCGCGCGGAGGGTCCGTCGCCGCCCCCACGCGCGCCGTCGTCGGTCGGACCGCCGCCGTCAGTCATCGGTCACCTCCGCGTCCACTCCGTCGGGGACGGTCGCCCCGGCCTCGTCGGCCGCGCGGTCGGCGCCGTCCCCGACGAGCGTCTCGGCGCGGGGCACGTCCTCGGGCCCCTCGCCGGCCATCATGAGGCCCAGTTGCTCCTCGGTCACCTCGTCCGGGTCGACCACGTCCACGACCCGACCGCGGTACATCACCGCGAGGCGGTCGGCGAGCCCGCGCACCTCGTCGAGCTTCGAGGAGACGAGCAGCACCGCCCGCCCGTCGTCGCGCAGGTCGACCAGCCGGTCGTGGATGAACTCCGTCGATCCGATGTCGACGCCGCGGGTGGGGTGGGAGGCGACGATGCAGGCCGGGTCGCGCGCGAACTCCCGGCCGACGATGAACTTCTGCTGGTTGCCGCCCGACAGCGACTTCGCCGCCGCGCCGGTGTCGGCCGGGCGCACGTCGTACTCCTCGACGATGTCGGCGGCGTGGTCGTCCGCGCGCGACCAGTCGAGACGGCCGCGCTCGGCGAACGGCGGGTCGTGTTGCGACCCGAGCACGCCGTTCTCGGTCAGGTCGAACTCCATCACGAGCCCGCGCTCCTGGCGGTCCTCGGGGATGTACGCCATCCCCTTCCGGGTGCGCTCCCGGCGTGACGCCCCGGTCACGTCCCGGCCGGCCAGCTCGACGCGGCCCTCGGCGGGCTCGTGCAGGCCGGTGACCACCTCGACGAGCTCGGACTGGCCGTTGCCGTCGACGCCGGCGATGCCGAACACCTCGCCCTCGCGGACGGCGAAGGAGACGTCGTCGACGGCGACCACGTCGCGGTCGTCGTAGGCGGTGACGCCCTCGACCGTCAGCGCCGGCTCGCCCGGCGTCGCCGGCGGCGTGTCCGTCTCGAGGACGACCTCGCGGCCGACCATCAGCTCCGCCAGCTCCTCGCGGGTGGTGCCCGCGGTCTCGACGCTGCCGACGTTGCGGCCGTCCCGGAGGACGGTCACCTCGTCGGCCGCCTCCAGCGCCTCGCCGAGCTTGTGGGTGATGAAGATGACCGTCTTGCCCGCGTCGGTGAGCTCGTCGAGCACCTCGAACAGGTCCTCGACCTCCTGGGGGGTGAGCACGGCCGTCGGCTCGTCGAGGATGAGTACCTCGGCGCCGCGGTACAGCGCCTTCAGGATCTCGACGCGCTGCTGGACGCCGACGCCCACGTCCTCGATGGTCGCCTCAGGCTCCACGTCGAACCCGTACCGCTCCGAGAGGTCGATGACGGCCTCCCGGGCGGCCTCCCGGTCCACGGCCAGCCCGCCCCACTTGCGCGGCTCGTTGCCGAGGGTGATGTTCTCGGCGACCGTCATCGGGTCGACCAGCATGAAGTGCTGGTGGATCATGCCGACGCCGGCGTCGATGGCGTCCCGCGGCGAGTCGAAGCGTCGGGGGGCGTCCGCGATCGCGCCGTCGTCGTCGTACGTCAGGCCGTCCCCGTCGACGTACACGTCGCCGTCGGTCGGCTCGTACAGGCCGTAGAGGACGTTCATCAGCGTCGTCTTGCCCGCGCCGTTCTCGCCGAGCAGGGCGTGGACCGTCCCCCGCTCGACCGAGAGCGTGACGTCGTCGTTGGCGACGACGCCGGGGAAGCGCTTCGTTATCCCGTCGAGGCGGACGGCCTCCGTCATGTCACCGGGCGTTTCGGCGGGGACGGGATAAACGGCGCGTTTC
>NZ_JBNTJX010000039.1:0-8333 GCF_051195075.1 Halobaculum sp. EA56 | reverse complement strand
GGTACTGCTCGAATTCGATGCGCTCGCTCACCGACAAGGAAGTCATCAAGCACGTCGGGGACGTTCGGGACTTCCGGACCTGGTGGGAGGAGATTCTCGCCCAGGTCGAACTCGTCGCCGACGACCTCTTCGAATTCATCCGAGATGCGCAGGAGATCGATCTCGAGTTCTCCGAGCTCCCGTTCACCGTCACCGAGTTTTACAGCCTGCTGGGATTCCCGGACTATCTCGCAGAGCGTGCTGCCGAGGATGCCGAGGCGAACGCTGCGTCGCCGTTCGAGATCGATATGTGGACGCTGCACTCCGGCGCGACGTACGCGCTCACTCACTTCTTCCAGGGCAAGGAGGGTGCGTCGCTGGACGGCTACGTCCGCACGGCCAACGACATCCTGTTCAACCCCGAGGGTACCATCGAGCGCGTCGAGCGAGCCTACGAGGAGCAGCTCGAGGCGGACGGCGACGACGGGTCGCAGGCGTCGCTCGCCGGCGAGCGTGCGCTCGCGAGCATCGAGCGCGTCAGCGATGATCTACAGGAGAAGGTCGACCAGTTCGAGGAGCGTGAAGATGCGCTGCGTGAGCGGTTCCAAGAGGCGATGGGCTGATTGTCGGAGCGGCGTTCACTGAAACTGTCCTCAAACAGCCGTTTACGTGAGCGGTTCCGGTTCCTCGTTATATTCGACGACTAATTCGACATCATCAGGACCGAATTCATCGCGTTCCGCTTCCAGCGTATCAAGAGCGTCTTTAACCGGGAAGAAATCCGGCTTCTCGAGTGCATCTTCTGTGGCCCAAGCGTATCGAATCGTTTGCTCCGAATCGATGAGGAACACGGCACGCTGTGGAACGCGCTCGTGGTTCTCCCATTCGTCATAACAGACATCATATGACTCGGCAACCCGCCCGGAACTATCACTAAGTAACGGGAAATTGATGCCGTATTCCTCGGCGAATGCTCGGTGGGCGTAGACGCTGTCCCCAGAAATTGCCCAGACATCGAGCGCCGGCGTCAGCTGAAACCACTCTGCATCGCGGATCGCACACAGTTCGTTTGTACAAACAGGACTGAAATCAAATGGGTAAAAAACTAGCAACGCAGCCCGATCATCCGCAGTTGTCTCATCCAAGCTGTACTCGGTTTGTTCTCCGTCACGGAGACCTGGAAGAGTGAATGACGGTGCAGACGCTCCCTCGTTTATCATGCGTCACAGTAGCACACGAAGAAAGGATAGTCTTGGGGCTAACACCCCCACCTGAATGGAGTAGCCTCAAATGTGGGATGAAATTCACTGGAATCCGTACGTCAGGAGTTCGCCGTCGCCCACTCAAGAAGGGGTTCTAATCTCGAACGAATCTCATCCCCTTCGTCAGTTAGCGCGTATTCGACGCGTGGCGGAATTTCGTTGTACTGCGTCCGTGAGACGATCCCTGCCTCCTCGAATTCGTCGAGGCGTTTCGAGATTGTCGACGTGCTCGCTGTAGGGAGGTGCGCCTCGATCTCCGCGAACCGCAGCGAATCGTGTGCGCCGATGATACTGACGAGTTGCATCGCGTATTTTCGGCTCAACGTGTCGATAACTCCTGTGAGCGGACAATAGCACGTCCCCTCAACATCGCACGTTGGCGCCGGTGAAGTAGTATCTGCCATAGCTTCGTGGCCTCCAACCTACTCTATAGCTTCGGACTCTGGAGTATAAGAACTTCCCGTCGTAAAGTTTCGGTATAGATGACTCACACATCCGACTATGATCTCGTGATTCTCGGCGGTGGCGCCGCAGCTTTCGCCGCGATCACTGAAGCGAGCCGACGGGACCTCTCGACGGCGATGGTGAACACCGGCTTGCCCATCGGCGGAACCTGCGTGAACGTCGGCTGTGTCCCGAGTAAGCATCTGCTTGCCGTCGCCGAGAGCGGCGCTGCAGCGTCGGAGAATCCCTTCGACGCCGTTCGATACCCTGAGGAACCGACTGTCGACTGGGCCGACGCACTCGACGGGACCGACGACCTCGTCGAGGGATTCCGGCGGGAGAATTACGTCGATGTCGCCGAGCACTTCGAGACCGACATCTACGAGGGGTACGGCCAGCTGGTCGACGACACAACCATCGAGGTCGTCGACGGCGCCGACGAGGGCGCGCGCATTACTGGAGAGAAGGCGCTCGTCGCGACTGGCAGTTCACCGTGGGCGCCGCCCATCGACGGCCTCGAGGAGGTCGATTACTACACGAGCGAAACCATCCTCGAGGAGCGCGACCTCCCCGAGAGTATCCTAATGCTCGGTGGTGGGTACATCGCGCTGGAGTGGGGCCAGATCCTCCACCGTGTCGGCGTCGACGTGACGATTCTCCAGCGCTCCGAGCGCGTCCTCTCGGACATGGAAGGCCAACTTGGTCGCGAGATGCAGCGTGCATTCGATGAGGAAGGCATCGAGATACTCACCGATAACGACTTCCGGCGCGTCCGCAGGCCAGCAGCTGACGGCGGCGCCGAAGCGATCCAGTCGGGCGTCGCCGTCGAAACAACCGTCGACGGCACTGAGCGAACGGTCACCGGCGACGCGCTGTTCGTCGCGACCGGCGTCCAGCCGAATAGCGAGGGCATCGGCCTCGAAACGGTTGGGATCGAAACGAACCCCGACGGGACGATTCGTGTCGACGAGTACTTCCAGACGACGAATCCCGACATCTACGCGGCGGGCGACGTGATCGGCGAGCCCGAACTGGAGACGGTCGCCGCCAAGGAGGGCAATCACGCCGTCAAGAATGCCTTCGGCAACGAGGGCGTCAGCATCGACTACGATGCAGTCCCCGCAGTCGTGTTCACCAGCCCCGAAGTCGCCGCCGTCGGGACGACCGAACTCGAGTATATGGACGAGCACGGCACCTGTTCGTGCCGGACCGTCCAGATGGCGGACGTGCCGCGGGCGAAAGCCGTGAAGAATACTGACGGCCTCGTCCAGGTCGTCAAACACCACGAGACCGACGAAATCGTCGGTGTCCACATGGTCGGGCCGCGTGCCGCCGACATGATTATGGAAGCCACGCTGGCTGTGAGGTTCGGACTGACCGTCGACGACATCATCGATACTGTCCACCCGTTCCCGACGTTCTCCGAGGCGTTCAAGCAGGCCTGTCAGGCGTTCCGTCGGGATACGTCCAAAATGAGCTGCTGTATCGAGTGAGGTCAGTCGTCGGTCGAGAACACGTCCTCGAGCGTGCCGCTCTCGCCCAGTTCGATGAGGGCACGGTTCAAAAGTTCGCGAACGATGAACTCCTCGTAGTGCTGGGTATCGCAGTATTCACAGGGTTTCATCTCGCGGGCGACCGCCTCGATCTCAGTACCGTGGTCCGCGTACAACGTCTCGATGAGGGATGTCAGCTCCTCGGATGCGGTGGACTGCGCCCCTGCAAGGGTTTCGTCGGCACCCTCCGGGAGCTCGTACGAGAAGACTCGCGTGTTCGACTTGTAGTACTTCCGCGTCCCCCCACCAGCTTCCTCGAGACGGGCGATCTCAACCATCCCCGCGTCCTTCAGGACATTCACGTGGTGGCGGACCGTTGTTTCCGCCTTCTCCTCGCCGCGACGATGCAGTTCGTCGTGAATCTCCTCGATCGTCAGTTCATCGGTCGCGAGCATATCGAGGATCTTCGCCCGGACGTCGTTCTCCAGCGCCTTCGCTTTTTCCGGGTCTGTCGTCACGACTTCGCGGATCGGCACATCAGATTCGAGGAGCGCCATTCTTGTGAGGAGATAGGCGAACAACGACAGTAAGAGTAACGCCACTCTCCCGACATCGGTATTAGGACTTTGATACCGCTATAATTATTGTCGTAATGATTTTCCGCGTCGCGCGATAACCACCACTCACGATGGGAACGACACACGAACAATTCAACGTCGGGGGAATGTCCTGCTCGTTCTGTGCCGAGAGCATCGAGAAGGCCTACGCCCGGACCGACGGCGTCGAGGACGTCGACGTGAGTCTCGCCCACGAGGAGGTACTCGTCCAGTACGACGATGACCGCCTGAGCGAGGTGGCGGTGAAGGACACACTCCGGGACCTCGGCTACACCATCCGAGATCCGGACAAGGCAAAACGATACGAGCAGCAGCAGGCCGAACTCACCGACGGGAAGCGGCGTCTCCTCATCGCTGGCGGCGCATCTCTCGTTGTCGCAGCCCTGATGGGGTGGATGATTCTCGTAATGGGACGCTTCGAGTCGGCATCGCTCGCGATGGACCTGGTGACGCTGGGGCTAGCGCTCGGGACGATGTTCGGTCCCGGGCGCTACATCAAACAGAAGGCGTTCCAGAGCCTTCGTCGGAGGATCTTCAACCAGCACGTCCTCCTAGAAGCGGGCGCCTTCGCCGGGCTCCTCGGGGGGTTACTCGGCCTGTTTGTCTTCCCGAGCTTCCCGACCGTCCACTTCTTCGCCGTCGCCGTGTTCATCACCACCTACCACATCCTCTCGGAGTACACCAGCCTCATCGTCCGCACGCGGGCTTCCCAAGCCGTCCAAGGCCTTCTCGACCTCCAGCCCGACACGGCACGCCGCGTCAGTGATGACGGTGACGTCGAGGAAGTCCCCCTCGACGACCTCAACGTCGGCGACTACGTCCGGGTCAAGCCTGGCGAGAACATCCCCGTCGATGGGATGGTCGTCGAGGGAGAGTCCACGGTCGACGAGTCGGTTGCCACCGGTGAGTCCATCCCCGAGGAGAAAACGGTCGGCGACACGGTGATCGGTGGCAGCGTCAACGAGACCGGGACGCTGCTTATCGAGGTGACTGCAACCGGGGAGGACGCGTTCCTGAATCAGGTGGCACGCGAGATCGAGGAGGCGCGGGCGATGAAACCCGGCATTATCCAGCTCGCCGACCGCGTCCTCAAGTACTTCGTCCCAGGCGTCTTGACGATTGCCGCGCTCTCGTTCCTCTTCTGGGTGGTCGCACCGCTCGCGTGGGGGGCAGACCCCAATGTCCAGCGAGGGGCGTTCGCAGCGCTGGCGGTCCTCGTCCTCGGCTATCCGTGTGCGCTTGGGATGGCAACACCGCTCGCCCTGATTCGGGGTGGCGGGAAGGCAGCGAACCGTGGCATTTTGATGCGCTCCGGCGACGCCTTCCAGATTTTCCCCGACGTCGACCACATCGTGCTGGACAAGACCGGCACGATCACCGTCGGCGAACCCGCCGTCAGTGCGGTCGTCGGGTTCAACGCCGACGAGGAAGACGTACTCGCGACGGCGGCCAGCGCGGAGGCCTTCTCCGAACACCCGCTCGCCGATGCGATCCTCGAGTTCGCTGACGAGCGAGATGTCGAGTACGCGGATCCCGACGTCTTTGACTCGGTGACCGGCAAGGGCGTCCGAGCGATCGTCGGCAGCGACGACGTGTTGGTCGGGAAACCCGGATGGCTCAGCGATGAGGGGATTGACCTTTCGAAGAGGAGCGACGATATTGAGCGACTTCAGGGCCGCGGCCTCACCGTTGCCGGAGTTGTTCGTCACGGTGACCTACTCGGCCTGATCGGCATCGGTGACGAAATCAAAGCAGACGCCGCCGAGACCATCCGGCGGATTCGCGACGCCGGCATTACGCCCGTGATGATCACCGGGGACAACGAGCGCACCGCGAACGCGGTCGCCGAGGAGGTCAGTATCGACCGCGTCATGGCCGACGTGTTGCCCGACGAGAAACGCGAGGAGATCGGTCGCCTGCAGGAAGCCGGCCACCGCGTGGCGATGGTCGGCGACGGCATCAACGACGCGCCGGCACTCACACAGGCGGACATCGGCATCGCCATCGGCGCCGGGACCGACATCGCCATCGAATCGGCGGACATCGTCCTGATGGGTGACCGGCTCGGCGGCGTGATGGACGCCTATGAGATCGGGAACGAGAGCTATCGAAAGACTCGCCAGAATCTCGTGACGGCCTTTGCGTTCAACGGCATCGGCGTCGCCGCCGCGACCACGGGGCTCGTTCACCCGGTGTTCGCGATGCTTGCGATGGTGTTGTCCGTCTCGGCCGTCCTCGCCAACAGCTTCGCTGGTCAGCTCCTCTCCGGTGAGGGTGTCAACACCGAATTCGCTCTCAAAGAACGCACCGACGGCGAGCGTGGAGACGGCCGAGTGACAGCCGATTAAGCCTTTACGTCATAGCCAGCCTGTTCGATTGCCGCGTTCACGTCGTCGTCTGAGACTCCATCCTTGAGGACGACGTCGACCGTGTCAGCGTCGTGGTCGGCCTCGACCCGATTTACACCATCGAGGTTTCGCAGGGCGGTCTCCACGTTCTGTTCGCACCCGTTGCACGACATCCCGATGACGGCGATCGTCTTTCGCTCCATACGGGCCTGTAAACACTCGCGGGGGATGACCATTACGATAACTGTTGTATCGGTTTTATCTCTATTAGAGGCGGGGCGTCATCGTCCGGAGAGTTGTTTGTGTCGGCCCCAAAGGGGTGGAGGCTCTTCGAGAGGAGGGGACCACTGACGACGAAGAGTAAGTCCTGTCCTTAACCAACAATCCCCGCATAAGTTTCCCTGTTGTTGGTTAACAGACTGTACCTCGGTTTGTCAGGCCCCCAGAAGGGGCGCGGGGCGGCCAACAGCGGCCTCGTAACTCCAATCATGTCCCTCGAGCTGAGCTCCAGCGCCAGCACGGCGAGCGACATCGCTGCCGCCAGACAAGCCGACATCGTGGCGTTCCTCCATCGAGCGCCGTTCACTCTGGATGCCTATGAGCTCGGTTTCCTTCCCGGCTTTCGGGAGGACTGCGGGTATCAGGAGACCCAATATCAGAATCTCACCCTCCCCGTCGGGATGCTCGACAACGACTTCCAGAACCCCGATCTGGATCGATTCGTCGAGCGGTTCTTCGAGTACGAGCCACAGGTCGGTGTCATCGGCGACATCTACGAACCTACTGACGTTGACGCCCACATCGCTGCTGCTCGTGAGATTCAGGACAGCTTTCCCGATGCCGAGGTCATCATCGTCCCGAAATCCCAAGCGGTGATTGACACGATCCCAGATGATATCATCCTCGGCTATTCGCGAGGGTACGCCGATCGCCTGGCGCACGAGTTCTCCGACCCAACCGATTGGAGAGGGCGGCGCGTCCACATCCTCGGTGGGAGTCCGCCCAAGCAGCTCGACGCCATTCGACAGCTGACCAGGCCGACACTCACCGACGAGCCACCAGCCGACATCGTCGGCCTCGATTGGAACGGGCTGCATCGCGGCGCGCAGTTCGGGGAGTTCTGGACGGCTGACGGCTGGGATGATAGCGGTCGTGACGCCTCCCACGTCACAGTTCGGAAGACGGTGCGACACAGTCTCGCCCGCATCAAGGCCTTCTGGCAGTCCCACGGCGTCTGGCCTGACTCAGCGCCACATAGCGACATCCTCGAAATCGAGTACGAGGGGCCGTCACCAACCGACCTCGATAGTGCTGCGTGTACCGAATGTGAAGCGAACGTCTGGACGACTCGGCGCGGTCCCTTCATCGCGGAGTATGATACCGGCGTGCTCTGTGGCTACTGCAGCTACGAGTGCTACTTCTCGCATCGCCATCGGAACAACCTCGAGGAGATCGCCGGCGAGCAGAGCGTGTACATTCCACCGGCGTGACGCTACGAGTGGTTTTTCGCGCCCCGGAGGGGGCGAGGGCTCGATCCAAAAAGTCCTCCGAGAAGGTGATTTTCCGTGAGTCAACAACAGCGTCCGAACGATGTCTCGATCGACGATATTCCAGTCGACGTATCGAACACCCAATCAGGCGAGGTCGACCCCGCTGAGGTACCCGAGGAAATCCGATCGATCACTCGTGGACTCGCAAGCGAGCAACCGCCGACGAATCCGCTCGTCGTCCTGAAGGCCGCCCGCTGGTGGTATATACATGGCAAGGGCGGAACCGATCCCGCGTTCCAGTGGGCGATCGAGTGGGTTCGACACCTCGCGACGGACACGCCGAGCGATGTCGACCAGTTCGACGCGTTCCTCGAGTACCTCGTCACGGTCGGCTTCGCTGACGAGAAAGCAGCGCTCCGATAGCAGCCCCGATCTAAACCCCCCGAAGTCGCGCCGATGTTTATCGTGCGCCCCCGAGGGGCGCGGCGCGTCCTGACTTCTCGGAGACGTCGTCGTACTCGATGTGATGCAATCCATGATGACAGCCAGTGAGTCGGGAGTCTCGTTCGAGGAGACCGACACCCGACACGACGAGATGCACAGTACCATCGAAGACTGGATCGACGAGCTCGTCGCAGACGTCGACGAGGCAAAAGCCAGCCAACAGTTCCAGGAGTGGCTCGATGTCCAGTCCCGATTC
>NZ_JBNTJX010000038.1:0-8750 GCF_051195075.1 Halobaculum sp. EA56 | reverse complement strand
CAGGGTCAGGTTCGGTCGTCACCAGATATCACCGACTTGGGTGCCGACTAAACGTGGATCACGACGGATCAAAGAAATTTGACACAATGGTTCAAAACACCGAACACGAACGGCAGACCGATGGGGGCGAGCTCCAGACGAAGTCCTCCAGTGGCGAGGTTGATCTGGACGACGACCAGCCAGCGTTCGGTTTCATCGCGCGGACTGACCTCGGCGTCATCGAAAACTTACGGCGCACGTCGGAGTACGGCGCCGATACGTTCCTCGTCGCCTCACCCGACGTAGATCCGGTGATCCGACGGACTGCCCAAGCACTCGGAGCGACGGTCTTCGAACCGCCCATCGACAATCCAACACGCGAGGAGCTTCGAGACCACCTCGCAACGTACGCCGATGCGAACAATGCCCCGGGTATCATCGTCCCAACCGATAGCACCACCCCCATTGCGGTCGAACGCAGCGTTGAGGCCTTCGACGGCGAATCCTTCCTCGTCGACGCAGTCACGGAGAAGAATACGCTCGAACCGACGGTCCTCGTGGCAATTCCCGCGTATAACGAAGCCGAAACCGTTGCGGACGTCGTTCAAGGGGCCCGTCGACACGCAGATCACGTGATCGTGGTTGATGACGCGAGTACCGACGAGACCGCAGCCGAGGCACACGGTGCCGGTGCGACGGTCATCGAACACGACGAGAACAAGGGCTATGGTGGGGCTCTGAACACTGCTTTCCGAGAAGCAGCAGAACGGAAGGCCGACCATCTCGTCATTCTCGACGGCGACGGCCAACACAACCCGGATGACATTCCCCAAGCCGTCGACATTCAGGAGAAGAGCAGTGCCGACATCGTTGTTGGGAGCCGATTCGGCGACGAGGCTGACACAGAGATCCCGATCTACCGACGATTCGGCATCGAGGTCATCAACACGCTCACCAACTTCAGCATGGGCATCGTCCGCCCGAAATCCTGGGTTCGCGACACTCAGAGCGGCTTCCGGACCTACAATCGCCGCGCCATCGAGAGCCTCAGCAAGGATCAGACCATCGGAGATGGTATGAGCGCAAGTACGGACATCCTCCACCACGCCCACCAACAGAACTACGATATCGAGGAGTTCGGCACCACGATCGACTACGAGGTGGAGAATGCGAGCAGCCAGAACCCCGTCTCTCACGGCTTCACACTAGTCGCGAACCTCCTGAGAACGATCGAGCGCGACAGACCAGTCACTACGCTCGGTATCCCGGGGTTCATCAGCTCCTTTATCGGGTTCGGATTCGGCTATTGGACGTTCCACAACTACATCCAGACTGGAACGTTCCCAATGGGACTAGCAATATCTTCTACGTTCTTCACTCTCGCCGGCATTTTCACATGTTTCACAGCAATTATACTTCACTCACTAAACACCTACCCGGGTGGGTCGTAGGCTCGGCGATCTATATGATTTTTTCATAAAACGACTCTGTTTGGTCTGTAATAATATCCCAATCGAATTCTGAAGCGCGGTCTTTTGGTGGAATATCTGGTTTTTCTCCATTAAGTGCTCGTGAAATCGTCGAAGATAGTGCACTAACATTGGGTTCCACTACAAAGCCAGCCCCATCAACAATTTCGCTGCCAGCGGAGTATTCGTGCTCAACGGTGATTACTGTACAATCTGTTGCCATAGCTTCAAGTAGAGTTATTCCGAAGCCTTCACGAATTGATGGAGAGACAAATACTTTCGCTGCGCGCATGTGGGCGATAACTTCGTCGTAACTGTCCAAGAAGCCCAGAAACTGTATTTGTGAAGACCTCTTTGTGTTATCTGCATGAGCCTTGAGACTATCAAGTTCCGGACCTTCACCAATAATACCAAGCGATGCATCATCGTTGCACATCGAAAATGCATCAATAAGCATATCCACTTTTTTATCCTTGATTAACCGACCTACGAACAAAACGTCAAATCCGTCTACCGCTGATGGTGTTTGAGAAATATCATTTATGTCAATACCGTTCGGTATTACTTCATACTCAATATCTGAATTTAGGCTTGATAATCGATTTGCTGTCGATTGAGAAGGGCATATTGCATGCTGAGGCAGCCGGGCTGTTGCCCACTCAATTCCTCTACCTAGTTGTCCTAATTTCCCTATGTACCTATACCAATAACTTCCCCAAACTTCATGCCAAGTTACGACTGTCGGGGTTTTATTAACATTCCCAATCAGTGATGCAGGAAATACATGAAAATATGGGGCAACGGGAGTTGCAATTACGTCATGACTATTGCCAATGAGTGGGATAACTGAGCGTACGCTCAACCCGAGTGCACTGCTGATCGATCGCCGATCCCCAGCAGCGTATAATTCAGTTTCAGGAGCAATGGCTTTCAGGTTCATTCCTTCGTGAATGTGATCCTGAGGACCGTCCCACCAGTGTCTTGAGTAAATCGTTACGTCGTGTCCTCGGTTTGACAGTCGCCTGCCAATTTCGTGGATCCGTTTCTCTACTCCCCCTTTGACGAACGGGTATACCACGGGTGTAACGTAACCAATGTCCACTGTTATCTTGTATATATGAATACACCCTCATTAATATTTCAATCTTGATTTTCCTACCGACCGCATTCTTCTTCTAACCAAATTGCTTCCCATGAGTTGGGAGATTCTCTTATCAACCGATTTAAATCGCGTCGCTTAAAATATACAAGAAAATATTGGTAACTCTCGGAAACAGAAAATATTAAGCCATTCATACCATCTAGAGCCGCTCCTCGAATAAAAAGACAGTAGAAGCCGGCAAGTATTCCATATATACTGTAAAATAATACAGTATTTCTGCGATTTCTCTTATGATCCTGTATCGCTTGTAATGATGAATATTGATTAACTTTCTTAACCTTCTCTGATATCCTTTCGTAAGCATAATGCTCTATGCACCCGTCTAGAGAACCGGTGTCGATATTTTCACTAATTACTGATAGTTCTTCCCAAATATAATTATTTTTATATGTTATCTCTTCTTTTTTAGCAAGTAGTGGGCGGGCAGGATGTTTTATGTGCATCCATTCTCCGAACATTTTATTTCTCTTTTTTATTCTATATGCCTTTTTATTGGGAGAGGGGAATAATTCATGGATCTCTTTTTTTAAGTCCGCGGGTATTCTTTCATCTGAATCTAATATTAATACCCACTCATTAGAAGCTAGTTCAATAGCATGGTTTTTGATATCAGCAAACCCACCGAATTCCTTCTGATATACTTTAGCGCCATATTTTTGACATACTTGTATTGTACCATCAGTACTATGACTGTCTACAACAATTATTTCTCCAACCCAACCATGAACACTTTTTAAACAGTCCTCTATCGTATCAATATTATTTTTTGTGGTCACACAGACCGAGATCTCTAGCTCTTTCACTGTAGTGAGAACAAGTCACCTCCAGTCCATTATATTAACGACTACTGGGCACTGTTTAGAGCCAGTTCAGAGAGACGAGTAGTTGGAAAATCTATTACTTCGTTCACCGGCCAAATGACAACTCACTGTGGTATACAGCCCCAGCTACTGTTGCTTCTACTTCGGTGATTTTGTAAGATATCTGTTTAGAAAGATATATCTGACATAAATCTGAATCACATCACATGACCAGTACCATGAACGCTGCTTTGATTGGTTGTGGTATTGCTGGACAGGATTTACATCTACCGTGTATCCACCAGCTTCCTAATGCCAAACTCACCGGTGTGTGTGATCTGGATCCAGATCTGCGTCAAACTGCCGCTGCTAAGTATGGAGTAAATGGATATGGCTCGTTGGAGAATTTGATAGAGAATGAAAATATCGATGTGCTCCATGTGGCCACTCCTCCACAGACGCATGCCGACATCGCTGAGGTGGCTCTCGAAAATAGTATCAATACTGTTATCGAGAAACCATTGGCGGCGACCTTAGAGGAATGTGACAGGATCATACAGGCTGAAAAAAGTAGTGATGCTCAAGCTACCGTAATCCATAACCAGCAATTCTTTCCAGAAGTTGTTAGGGTCCTTGAAAAAATCAATAGTGGGGAGGGTAGTCCTGGTGAGGTGGTATCCGTCTCTATGCTATTCGGAGAACGTAGAAATTTAGATGAATCAGAGCGAGGTAATTGGGTTTTTGAGTTACCTGGTGGTGAGATCGGTGAAGGCCTACCTCATCAAATTTACCTCCCATTGAAGTTTGCTGGCGGTCTTGATACAATAGATAATATATCTAAATATAAGAAATCAGATGCGATGAAATCCAGTTTCGATTCTCTTTCTATTGAGTTACGCGGAGGAGATGGAGAAACTCCTGTCTCGATTAAAGTCTTCACGACCTCAATAAACCAAAATTTGCTGCATATACATTGTGAAGATAAAGAATTCCAAATAGAATTAAATAAAAAATATGTCACGACAAACGATATGATCGAGGTTACGATCCCTTCTTTGATCACTGGAAACCTTTCTCAGATCACACAACTAATTAATAGTAATGTGCGGACGGGTTTCGGGATCTCAAGTCGCCTTGCAAAACGTGTATTTGGAAATTACTCTGTTAGTGAATATGGTATTGGTCATCTTAAGCAAATCGATAGATTCTATGATTGTATTGAATCTGGTGGAATAGTCCCGGTCACTCTACAAGAAGGAAAAGACACTATCAAAGTACTTGAAAATATAGACAAATAGATGAAGATAATAAACTGGAGTGCTCTGTCAACTGTCCTATTCGCTGGATTCTTAATTAGGTATTTCTCCATTAGCGGTATGTATGTATATAACCTTATCGAAATATTATCTGCCCTAACTTTATTATTACTTCCTGGGATAATATTTGTAGACTATTTGAATTTCAAAAACTGGACATGTGCAGTTAGTATTGTCCCTTGCAGCGTCGTTATCGTCTCAATTCTGGGCGCAATGTCCGCATATTCCGGATTATTATCCAGAATGCTATTTGGGGATCTTAAATATGTTCTATTCTTAGTTGGGATGGCGATAGTCACTATTCACCCGATAAAGTTCAGGGTTGATCTCAAAATTGGTATACGGATAATTGTGATCTCAGGGAGTATACTTATTGCCAGTATACTATCAACTATTTACTTGCCAAGTACAATAGTCGTATATTTGGTAACATTAGTGATCATTTCACTTTCTCCGTTATTAGTTTATTATTTTCCACTTAATAGAGATGAAACAGTATTATTTCTCTGGGTTGTATCTATCTCCATTCTTTTTCACGTCGATTTATACTCAGCATATATATGGGGATGGGATATTCACTTACAACACTTTGCTGCAACTGAAATCGCTACCAATGGTAGTTGGTCTCCTTCACAGTCATCAATATTTACTCCCTTATTGACTATTACTACCTATTCAGCGATATCCTCCACGTTATTCGACCAATCAGTGTCGAATATATTGAAATTCTATTATCCTGTGATCTACTCTACGACTGTACCTATCATCTATCTTCTTTATGAAAAAACAACGAAGAATCTTTCAACAACTGAGATTTGTCTATCTGTGTTTGTATATGTATTTTTTTATGGTTTTTTCAAGAAAATGCCTGGAAAGCACCATATAATACAACTCTTTTTGGCAATGCTATTGATTGGTATGGTTGTCCGCCCGCGAACTTATGAAATTCGTATGCGTTCAATAGTTTCATTGATCGGAATAATCATAACTCATTATGGCCTTTCCCTATTAATCGGCCTGTTATTTTTTGGATTCAATATACTAGAGAATTTATATTGTAGTATAAAAAAGAAAACAAGGGGACAAACTGTTCCTATATATATTTTATTAATTACGGGATTTTTTTCATGGTATCTTTATTCCGCAAGTGGATTGGTTCTTGAGTCGTTAATAAATCTAATGATCGTGAAAATAAATGGTCTATTCGCGACATCTGGCTCCGGCTCCTCAAGGAGCGGCATTGCTTACATTCTACTGGATACACCCTCGTTTCTGTGGCTATTATATAAATTGATTAATATCATAATCATTGCTACGGCAACTATCGGGATCACTTCAGAAGTATACCGATTAATGCGTACAGACGGTGAGCCGAGTACTGGTATTCAATTTCTATTCTTTACAATTCCCTTGTTTGGAATCACCGG
This sequence comes from Halobaculum sp. EA56, assembly GCF_051195075.1. Taxonomy (NCBI): domain Archaea; kingdom Methanobacteriati; phylum Methanobacteriota; class Halobacteria; order Halobacteriales; family Haloferacaceae; genus Halobaculum; species Halobaculum sp. EA56. The sequence goes on along the minus strand of NZ_JBNTJX010000038.1, from coordinate 2,597 downwards.
AATTTCAGCGGTATTCTATTTCGGTATAGGGTTTGACCGCATTGTACAGTTTTCTCTTCTTGTTTTATCTCTTTATTCGTATATTGGATTGAAGGAAATTTTGGATACAGTTCCCGAATATTGGCAAGTTAGCCGGGTGTTGATCTCACCAAGTCTAATTTTTTCCGTTTTCCTAGTACTATTGTTGCTACTATCTTCCGGAGTTTCATTCTATTTAGTCGGTGAAGCTGTCCCAGCATACGCTGTTGGGATGTCAGACTCAAGAGAAGAGTGGAACGTTTATAACAAAGCAGAGATAGAGTCTGCACAATGGATAGACGCGCACACCAGTAGCCCGATTGGTGCGGTCAACCGACATGGAGAAAATCTAAAGGACCGTGACGCAGTTCTTCTATCCGGAATAATTGGGCCATCCAAAGTTACTCCAGTTTATAACCAACAAAGCTTAAAAGATGTGGATCATTTATTCCTATCTAAATCTCAAAGCCATCTGATTGACGTAAAGAAAACACGAAAAAATATAGTTTATAACAGCAGTACTGTTTCAATATACTACTAATGAAATTCGAAAAGGTCGCAGCTCATTCCTATGTATTCCGTCTGATAGCGGCACTGTGTGATTTCATAGGAGTACTAATAATCGCATATTTTTACAGTAGTGATTTAGTCGGAGGGTACTATTTGACTGTCTCCGTAATTTCTGTGGGTGTGCTGTTCAGTGATCTCGGCTTGTCAGAGGCTGTGAGAAAGCGTTTAAGTGAACGAGAGACCAAGGAAACTCTCCTTGGGACATCAATCATAATTAGATTATTATTAACAATTCTTATAGTTTTGGCTATAATAAAAATGTCAAATTTTATATATAATTTTATTGGTTTCGAAAGTACACTGAGTATTCTAGCATTAATGTTGACTATCCGCTCATTTCGAGAATTTATTTTTGCTGTGCTTGATGGAGAACACAATGTATGGGCTTCTTCATTTTCTAGGTTTATTGCCTCGATTTCAAAATTAACTTTTTGGATAATTTCTATATTTCTTAATTTTGGATTTATTGGACTACTAGCAGGTTTAATACTTTCCGATATTTGTTCAATATTATTCGCACAGTATTTTGTAGTAACTCGTCCCTCAACTCCGACTTTCAAATCGGCTAGATCTATCTACAAATATGCAAAATTTAGTGTATTTAATACGTTTAGAATGTCTGCATGGGTTTGGACAGATACCCTTGTATTAGGTTTCTTTGTCGCAAATTCGTATATTGGTGTATATGAAACTGTCTGGAGAATCACTGGTGTAGTTTTCTTAGCTGCATCAACAGCGGGGAACGTACTTTTCCCAGAGGTGAGTGAATTGGCATATAAAGAAAAATTAGAAAAATTGCAACCAATTTTTGAGAAAGGAATTTATTTAGCCGGTCTAATTAGTGTCCCCGGCGTTATCGGAGTAATTCTGATAGGGGAAGAAATACTTGAATTTTTCGGACATGAATACACAATCGGATACTATATTTTCGTTATCCTAATGTTTTCGAGGCTTGTTCATAGTTATGAGATTATTATATCAAAATTTATTACTGGATTGGATCGTCCTGATCTTGATTTTCGGTCAAATTTGGCGTTCATAACTGCTAATATCTCTTTCAATGTGATCTTTGTATATTATATAGGGTGGATAGGTGCTTCTATAGCTACTTTGACAGCGATTATAATAAAATATACTATAAATAATTACTTGTTCACAAATATTATTGAACTAGAAATGCCCAAAACTGAAATTCGGAATCAATTATTTGCAGGATCTGTTATGGGTGGCTGGATAGTTATTATTAATTATTTCACCAGTGACGGAGCATTGATCACCGCCGGGGTACTTTTCACTTCCGTTATTATTTATACGTTAGTTATATTTAAAATATCTGATAGATTTCGAACCATGTTTTGGGATATTATGCATGGATAAAATAAGTTAATTGAATTGGGCTCAGGGAACGGAGTCGAAGAGAGGATGATAAGGACAATCTAATTTAAGAATTCGACTAGAGACAAATTATAGGTATTCGATGTGACCACCACGATAGGTAGCTTCCAAACCCGAAGTGACCTGCTTCTTCCCGATAAAGGTAGCATCATGATGATGGTGTTCGGAGCGCTTTCGCTCCTGTTCGGTGCGGTCTTCGGCGTCGGCTTGCTTCTGAGGTCCTTATCAACGCTCGAAATCCTCGTACTGGTCAGCGATACTCGCGGTCGACGGGGATGTGCTTATTCTACTGAAAAGACATGTTGATCTGAAGATTACGGTGTGTGAAAAATATAGAGCGCTTCATTATACAACTGATTAGCACATTCCATGAGCACCAGTTCGCAAGATAGTGCTTGCCGGCGACTCCTTCGACATCGATCCGCCGCTGGAATCCAGTTATAATTTCGAAAAATCAAACCATACATATTATTTTCATACCAAGATCAGAAGTGATATTTTGAGGGTAAATTATATATACCTGCTCACTGCTCCGTGTATTATGTCTGGATTTCAAAATCGAAGTGACCTGTTTCTTCTCGATACGGGCAGCATCATGCTGTTGGTGTTCGGTA
>NZ_JBNTJX010000037.1:0-8951 GCF_051195075.1 Halobaculum sp. EA56 | reverse complement strand
GAGGAACTCGCTGCCGACGGAACAGCTGTCACGATGATTTCACACCTGATCGAAGAGCAAAGTCGTCTCGACCGCATCTATGAGGTTCGTGACGGACAGGTCTACGACGTGACTGACCAGGAAGGCGAGACTGATGCAACGGCCAGTGAACGGGGGGAAGAGACCGATGAATAGGGTTTGGACGGGGATTCGGGCGAACGTCTCCACCTTCCTCAGAACCCCCCTGAATGTTGTCCTAGCACTTCTCCTTCCGATTGTCGTTATCGAAGGCTGGGGACAAGCAATGGCTGGGTTACCAAGTATGCCGACGGTCGAGGCGATTCCGATCGAGCTAGGTCGCCTTCTCGGAGCGATATTCGGGGTCGCCATCATTGCCGGCCTGATGGGACTCGCGCAGATGATTAGTGCGCGTGCAGCCGATCGGCGACTCGTTCAGACAGGCTATCCACCCCGAACACTGCTTGCGACTCGATTAGCGGCGCTCGGAGGAGTGACCGTTGTCGTGGCTGCCGTAAACTACGGCGTTCTCTGGCTGACGATTTCACCGGGAGCCCCTGTCCTGACGTTCGTATTCCTCGTACTTGCCGGCCTCGTCTATGCGTTTCTTGGCGCACTCGTCGGGGCGCTCCTTCCACGACTGTTCGAAGGCTCGCTCGTCGTGGTGTTCCTTGCAATGATGGATGCGTTCCTCAGTGGCGACAGTCCGCTGGCCGCCGACGTTCCCGAGTTCGTGGAATACTTCCCGCTCTATCATCCAAAGGAACTCCTTCAGGAGGCGATGTTCCAAGGCACATATACGACGGGTGATCTCGGCTTCGTCGCCGGATACCTGCTAGTCCTGCTTGTACTCGTCACCGCAGTGTTCGGAGTGACGATGCGCACCAGTGGTGGGTGGTCCGCATGAGTCGTACGACAACGGCGTTCACAATCGGCATCAAAGAACAGGCGCGAAACTACGTCCTCGTCGCTCTACTGGTCGTCCTACCGGTCTCGTTCATCACGTTGGCGTTCGCAGTCACCCAGGACGTCGAGATGCCGGTTCGGACGCTCGTCGACGGTGAGACGGTGACGGTCATGCGAGGGATGCCTGAGGTCCACGGCGTGATTATGACGCCGATTACGAGCGCCCTCATCGCGGGACTCGCCGGGTTGTTCCTGATGCGAGAAGCCAAAGACACAGACGGTCGTCTGGCAGTCGCCGGCTATCGTGCACGACAGGTAATCACTGCCCGGTTTGGGGTCCTCGCAGCAATCACTCTCATCGTTACCGGCGTCTCAGTCGGCGTGATGCTCGTCGATTTCCAGCCTGAGCATCTCTGGTGGTTCGTCGCAGCGATGCTCGTCGTCTCGGTCACGTATGGTCTCATCGGGATGCTCGTCGGGGCCGTTTTCGACCGCCTAGCCGGGATGTGGCTAATGCTGATTCTCCCGATGCTCGATATCGGACTCTTCCAGGATCCGCTGTTCATCCAGTCCGAGCCCGAATGGTGGATGAAACTACTCCCCGGCTATTGGCCCGTCCGTGTGATGGTCGATACCGGACTCACAACGGACGTAGATACGACTCTCTCATTGGTGTGGGCTACTGGATACCTCCTCCTCGTAGCTGTCCTCACAATCGGCGTCTACTACCGAATTACACAGGAGAAGTAAGATCAGGCCAGTAGACTACTTACTCCGGTAACTGTAGGGGAGAAGACCCAAACAGCACTATATCCAGCTTCGCTCAATTGGATAGTTTGACTCGGATTTCACTACGACCGTCTGATCGGGCAAACGGTTCGGTGGACTCTGGTTGCTGCTGTGTCCCTCGTTCTCTGGGCACCGATGAGTGCGGCTTACGTTCCGCGGAGAAGTGCCGCGGCGTAGGAACAGGTCTTCGAAGGACTCCTGAGCGAGGGACCTCAGGCGTGTAGAAATGGCGACGACACCGCGCCTTACCGAGATGGGTCTTCACTCCCAGTCTCCAACCGTTCACGACGCTTCTGGAACTCTTCTTCGTCGATCTCGCCTCGTGCGTAACGACGTTGGAGGGTTTCCATAGCGGAATCGTCACTCTCTGGAGGTGCATCGCCTCGACCCATTGCCCAGTAGAGGAAGCCGCCGACCAGCCCCAGCATCCCGAGTGCCCCGCCGACGAACGGCAGCCCACCGAACCATCCACCGTTCCGGCCGTGCATCATCCCTGGACCCATCATTCCGCCATCGGTACTCCCACTGCCGTCGACGTCCGAGCCGACGGCAACGGCGCCGTTCTGGACGATCGTTTCGCTGTCTGGGACCTCGCCGTCCGGGATCGGGCTGTCTTCAGCTGGACCGCCAGGGCTACCAACGACGATGCGACCGACCATGCCGACCGTCTTGTGAGGGATGCAGTAGTAGTCGTACGTTCCGGGCACCTCGAACGTGTGCTCGAAGCTCCCCTGCGAGATGGTCCCGCTGTCGAAGGCGGTGGCGTCGGCGGGAACGCGGTCCGGATAGGCCGTCGCCGAGTGAGCTCCGGCTGCTATCTCGAAGCGGACGGTCGTGCCAGGTTCGACGTGGAGCCCGATCGGGTCGAAGTAGTTGTTGCCCATCTTCACGACGGGCGTCTCCTGTGCGGCGACTGGTTGGGTGAATCCCGCACTCGCGACTGTGCCAGCACCGAGCGCTCCCAGGAACTGGCGTCTACTGTAGTCTGTCATTGTAGCTGGTTGGCTTCTGTTATCCACGGATGATGCTGGCGAGCCGGTTCGTGAGTCCGGGCGATTGCTGGCCGGCGCTCTCGATGGCAGCCTCCAATTCGTCCCGGTCGACGATGCCGATGAACTCGGCCGTCTGTTCCCCGTTTGCATACACGAGCGTCGTTGGCGTCTTTCGGACACCGTACTCCTCGGCCGTCTCCAGATCGGTCTGGATGTCGACCTCCCGGAACTCGACATCCGGATACGCATCTTCGATACCCTCGTTTTTCTCTCGCTGCGTTGCGCACGCTCCACAAGTCTCCTGTGTGAACAGGATAACTTCCGTCATAGTAGCTAGTATGGTCTTATGCTTTTAGCACACTTCTATTCACATCCGAAAGCTGTGAGGGTCACAGATTTCGGATTCCAAGGGGCCGGACGTGAGTAACGCCGGAGGTTGGTGGTCGGACCGTCACTCCGAGCGTTCGAGCTTGTTCCGACGCGCCTCGAACTCTTCCTCGGTGAGATCTCCGCGGGCGTATGCCATACGCAGCTCCTCCATTGCGGGATTCCGCGACGACTGCGATGCCGTCACGCGACGGAAGACGAGATATCCGCCACCGAGCAGGAGGAGGAGGAAGACCAGCTGGACGAGCATCCCGACGAGTGGCCACCAGCCGCTGGTCGTCCCGTATCCACCCATCATTCCACCGTATCCCATCATCCCGCCGAATCCCATCCCCATCGTGAGCAAGGGGAGGACGATGATCGCCCCGAGGATGAGGAGGACGATGGTTGTGGTGTCGAGTTGGTTTGATGATGTCATGGTTCAGATCTCGGTCGATGATTCGAGTTCGTCCGCGACGCTGGCGAGAACGCGTTCGAACCGGTCGTGGACCTCGTTCGCGATCGAGTCGAGTGCCTCGTTGTCGGCGATGCCGACGAGCTGTTGTGGGTCGACGGCACTCACCATGACCTCGCCGCCGTCGGTTTCGTAGACAATGACGTTACACGGGAGGAGTGCGCCGAGTTCGATCTCTTCGTTCAGGCCCTCGTGTGCCAGCCCCGGGTTGCACGCACCGAGGATGCAGTACTGTCGAAACTCCTCGCCGAGTTTCTCCTCGAGCGTCGCTTGGACGTCGATGTCACAGAGGACGCCGAATCCTTCGTCTTTGAGCGCCGCAATCGTCGTGTCGACGACGTCGTCGAACTCACCGGTGACTGAAGTCTGTATTGTGTATTCCATGAAGTATCATACCCCGTCTACGGGGTTAACGGTTGGGTGCCGCAACGGCGGCCGTTGGGAATATGATGTATCGGCTGGAACAGCAGCTGCTCCAGTCATCCGGTGCGTTCGAGCTGTTCTCGCCGCCGATCGAATTCGTCATCCGAGAGCTCTCCGCGGGCGTAGCGCTCACGGAGAACCGACAGCGACTGCTCTTCGTTCCCACCGGAGCCTCGATTGAGGAGCGCATAGACAATGTAGAGCGGAACGGCGATGAGGAGCCCCATCCAGAGGAACCCCCAGAGCCCCATCGCTCCACCGAAGAGGCCCCAGCCGCCCCCCATCATGCCGCCGCCGTAGCTCCCACTACCGTGGGCAACAGCCGGTCCAGTCGCCGCAACTAGCAGCGGGACGGCGAGGATCGCGAGTCGCCGAGCAGTGCGTCCGATGTGAGTGGTGAGTTGCGTCATTATCTTGCGTTGGTGAGTTGTGGTGTTCGATTGGAGCGATCGAAACGGCCAGAGCCGTCAGCAGTGGCCCTGCCCGTACATCCCGCCGTTGTAGCCGTCGTCAGCCCCGTCGTGGTATTCCCCGTCAGCCATGTCCTGGGCCATCTCGTCGACGGTCACACCCATGTGCGACTCCATCCACTCGACGCTACCCGGGCCCATGTGTTCGGTCATCTGTGCCTCCATCCAAGTGGCCCATTCATCTGCGGTGGCATTGTCCGTAGGCGCGTCGTCAGCGGTCGTTGCGTTGTCGTGTGCGCTGACTGCCGGTGCGGCGAACGCGAGTCCGACAATCGCGAGCGCCACGAGCAGCCACCGGCCGAGTTTGAAGTTGGTCATTGTCTCTCTCCTCGGTTACTCGTAGGCCTGCTCGGGAGTTATCGACATGGGTGTGAATCCATACAGGAGAACGTTCGAGAACGTCTATAACATCTTCTAACCGTTTTGCTCGAGGGAGACCGTTCATACCTACGGAATTCGAGAGGGAGAGCGCCCGATAGATAGCGACTATTTTCCCGGTTGTTGCTGCCGAAGGTCATCACTCGGATACACACGATAGGTCCGACCCTGTCGTTCCCGATACAGCAGACCTCGCTCCTCGAGTGAACTCACGGTCTGGCTTACTTTACTCTTCGAGAACTCAGATCGATCCCGAAGTTCAATCTGCGTGATTCCGGGGGAGTTCAGGACGGGTTCGAGGACGCGTCGTTCATCATCCGGTAAGAGATCGAGAACGCGTGCTTGGGGGTCCGATTCAGGATTGATAGACGTCGCCGGTGCAGCGTCATCATCCATCGACGTAGCTGTTGCCGCCGATGTCTGTGCAGGATCGACAGGCGCCGTTGTGTCGGCCACTTCTGGATCGGTGAGTTCTCCCCGGACCACGTAATAGACGCCACCGATAACGCCAGCAACCAGCAGGGTTCCAACCACGTACCAGAGGGGGTCTGGGCCGTGCATCGTTCCCATAGATGAACCCATCATTGACCCCATCGATTGCTCGATAGCCCGACGCTGTTGATAGGCCCGCCAACTGAGTACCCCGCCGGTCAGGAGAACGAACCCGAGAAGCACACCGACGACAGTATCTGCTCGACGGCGATTCATATGACAGCCCCGAGTTGCGGGATTTGACTATTCATACCGTCTATTTGAGCGCAGTAGGTGTGACAATTGCGGATTGAAACTGTGATGATGAACCCCATCACAGCGGATGAACCACAGTGCGATCATCAGTGGTCATGATCGTGATCGTGGCTCGATATTTGCGGGCTTTGATTAGTAAATTCCGTTGGTTCTTCTTCGAACGTACGCTTGCATTTCTTTGAGCAAAAATAGTACGTCGTCCCATCGTGGGACGCACTCGGGCCCTCATCGTCGGTTCGCATCCCGCACACCGGATCTCGATACTGACCTGGTGCGCCGAGTCCCCGCCGGTAGACATACAGAAGGAACCCGGAGAGCGCAAAGGCGATAATATTGAGGTAGAACGTGTAGTTGAGCTCGAAGTACGTCTGTTCAGTCGCCGTCTCGCCGCCCGCCAGATCTGGAACGATACCCAGCGCGTCGAACAGCAGCTCCATGAGGAAGCCGGTGAACGCCATCGTGACGAAGAAGACGCCGAGGATGTACAGCATCACCTTCCAGCCGTAGTACTTCCGGTAGACGTTCAGGACGGGCACGGTGATGAGGTCGGCGTAGACGAACGCGATGATCCCGGCGAAGCTGACGCCACCACCCCAGAGCGCGACGGCGAACGGGACGTTGCCCATACTGCCGACGAAACTGAGGACGGCGATGATGACGCCCATGACGGCGTTCTCGGCAGTCACGAGCAGGCCGTCGCCCTGAATGAACAGCGTGTTCCACACCCACTGCGGGACGAAGACGATGACGAACCCAGAAATAAGGAAGCCGGCGACGATGTCTTTCCAGATCATCGACCACTCCTTGCGGTACTGATTCCCGACCTTGTACCAGCCACCCCACGACAGCAACTCGTCACGCCACCCGCCGCTACTCGACGTCTCCTGGCGATAGGTCTCCATACAGCCCTCCGAGCAGAATTTGAGCGTCTCACCGCCGTCGGTCGTGAGCGTGTACTCGTCTTTCCCCTCCATCCCGCAGGTGGGATCTTCCGTGACGCCCGCCTGGCGGTCGCGCTCGTTGAGCTTCTCGCGGACTTCGTTAAACAGGTTTTCGGGAAGCGTGAGGTGGACGATGGCGGCCATGACGGCGATGAGAATCAGGCCGCCGAGCAGTTCCGCGACGAGGAACTCCCAGCCAAGCAGGATGAGAATCATCAGCCCTAGTTCGACGATGAGGTTCGTCGACGCGAACATGAACGCGAGGAAGTTCACCGCGTGCGCCCCCTTCTTGAACAGGCCCTTCCCGATGGCGACGGCGCCGAAACTACAGCCACTGCTTGCTGCTCCGAACACAGTCGCCTTGGTAAGTCCAGTTAGATCGCCCTCACCCAGCACCTGTGCCATCCGCTCCTTCGAGACGTAGACCTGGACCAGACTCGTAATCGTGAGGCCCATGATGATCGCCCACGCCGCCGTCCAGAGAAATCCGACACCGATACGAAGGGATTCAAGAACTCCGTCGATTATCGTCGCCTGCATAGGTGTATCATTGTAGGGATCATCTATTGCGGTTTTGATTAGAATATACTGCCTATGAGGGTATCAGTACTATGGCATCGTAACCGTCGGCCATAGATGATCTATCGTGAAGAGGGGAAAACATTGCAAACCTCCACAAGCTCCACGGAATCCGACTTCAGATTCAAAAGGGGAATCTGATTAAATCACGCCGACGTATTAGAGGCTAATGGGACCAGTAGAGACCGATGATATCCCAAATGAGGGGAACACCACCTGGAAGAACAGCCTTCGCCGGCCTGCTCGGTTGTCCAGTACGGTAACTGTCACATCCACTTCCTAATTTACGATGGCTGTCGATCTGGCAATCCATGATGCACTCGTTCTCACAGCCGACGAGCGGAACCGCCTGTACGAGCGCGGCACAGTATGCATCACCGATGGCTGTATCGAAGAAGTCCGACCGTCACGTGCAGGAGACGGAGAATTAGAAGCGTCCACCGTTATCGACGGGAACGGGAAACTGGTGATGCCGGGGTTGGTGAACGCCCACACGCACTTGGAGATGACACCGCTCATCGGTGCGTTTAGCGAACTCGAGCTGACGGAGATGCTTGGGAGTGGGACGGCCTTGTTTAACAGATTAGGGAACGGCGAATTCGAGTACCTCGTCGAGGCAGGCGTCGAGCTCGCAGCGCTCAATTTCCTCTTGGGCGGTGTCACGACCGTGAACTCGATGGACGCACGGCCTGCCGCAGGTGCAGAGGCGTTCGGGGAAGCAGGGCTCCGCGGATTTTTCGGCCCGGCGATCTCGGACCTCTTCTGGGACCAACCAGTCGATCAGCAGTTCGCCCGTGCTCGCGAGTTCGTCGAAACGTACCACGACACGTACGAGGGCCGAATCAGGGCGACGATCTGCCCGCACGACGACTGGTCGTGTACCAGGCAGCTGTGGGAACGGACCGCGTCCCTCGCCGCAGAGTACCCGGACCTGCTCGTCCACACGCACTTGCTCGAACTCGAGGAGAGTAACACGATGGCACGAGCGAACGGTGGCGAGGACTCGGTGGGATTGCTCGACGACGTTGGACTCCTGGACGACCGACTGGTCGCTGCTCACTTCCGCCTCGCCGACGAAGAGGACATCCAGCGAACCGCCGAGGCGGACGCGGCTGTTGCGCACTGCCCGTCCGTCTTCTGTTACTGGAATCCGGACGGGGAGACGCAGTGGACGCCCGTTCCCGAGCTTCGAGCCGCCGGCGTCGACGTCGGAGTAGGGATTGACGACCACTACTGGCACGACTCGTACAGCATGTTCGGTGAAGCGCGGCAAGCTCGGCTGGCGGCAAATCTCAAGCGTTCAGCCGGGCAGTTCGACTCGATGGAACTGATACGAATGCTCACTATTGAAGGCGCACGCGCGCTGGGGATGGGCGACGAGATCGGCAGTATCGAAGCGGGAAAGCGCGCGGATATTATCCTCCTCGACGTCGACAAACCGAAGTTCACGCCACTGACCAATATTCCTGCACAGGTCGTGAACAACGCGGTGCCGGCCGACGTCGAGACAGTGATCGTTGACGGCGACGTCGTCCTCCGGAATGGTGTGCCCGAGACAATGGACTCGGACGACGTGCGACAGCGAGTAAATCAGGCTGTCGAACGCTTCATGGACGAGACAGGCTGGGAGTTAGACATTGGTGGTAGTGAACCGCCGACCAGCATCGAGACTGTACGGGACCTCCCAAAGCGTGGCCCTGCGCGACTCCTGACTCGCCTCGCGATGCAATCCGCGCGTGATCGGTTCTCCTTCTAAGACCCTGCCAGCGTAGGGGTGGTTCCCCCTCAGGAATTTCTGTGGGCGCGAACGAACGCACGTCGCAGGACGGTCAGAAGAACGTACGTCTCGTACTTCTGGGTCTGGCAGTGCTCGCAGGGCTGCATATCC
>NZ_JBNTJX010000036.1:0-9206 GCF_051195075.1 Halobaculum sp. EA56 | reverse complement strand
GCCTGGTACGAGATGGTGGGCCTCTCGTGGGAGGAGACCCGGCAGAACGTCGTCGAGTGGCTCCACACGTCGGGGACCTGGGACCGCGGCGGCTTCGAGGAGTCCAGCCCCGAGGAACTGGTCGACAAGAAGCGCCACGTGTACGAGGCCGGCTACGGCTGGAAGGAGAAGGCGCAGGCCGCAAAGCGAGTGATCGAGCGACACGGGTGAGCGGGGGCGGGAGCGTGGAGACGAAGCGTCGGGTGGACACGGCCGGCGGGGGAGTGACCGACCCCGGCTACCCCTTCATCCCGGAGAGGCTCATCCCCCGGATGAAGTAGTTCTGCGCCGCGAGGAACGCGACGATCACCGGGGCGACGATGATGAGCGCGGCGGCCATCATCAGTCCCCACTCGGCGAAGTACTGGTTGCGGACCGCGAACAGCGCGATCGGGAGCGTGTACATCTCCGAGTCGTTCGCGATGATGAGCGGCCACTGGAAGTTGTTCCACGCGCCCATGAACGTGAAGATCCCGAGCGTCGCGAGCGCCGGCTTCGCCAGCGGGAGGTAGATCTTGTAGAACGTCTGGAACTCGTTGCAGCCGTCGATCTTCGCCGCGTCGCCGAGGGCCGACGGCAGGCTCTTGAAGTGCTGACGCAGGAGGAAGATCCCCAGCGGCTGGGCCGCCAGCGGCGCGATCAGCCCCTGGTAGGTGTTCACCCAGCCGAGCTCGACGAGGATGAGGTACACCGGAATGAGCGTCACCATCCCCGGGATCATCATCGTCGAGATGAACCCGAGGAACAGCTTCTCGCGCCCCCAGAAGTCGACCTTCGCGAGGGCGTACCCCGCGAGCGAGTCGAACGTGAGGTTGAACGCGGTCACCGCGACCGCGAAGATCACGGTGTTGAGGAACCACCGGACGAGCAGGATGTCCGGCCGCTCCCACAGCGTCACGAAGTTCTCCAGCGTGAACGCCGCCGGGACGAACGACACCGTCGCCGCCGTGGGCTCCGCCGACAGCGACGTGGTGAGCGTCCACCAGAACGGGAGCGTCATCCACAGCGCGCCCGCGGTGACGAGGACGTACAGAAGGGTCGTCTTCGACCAGTAGCGGACGCCGCTGCGGTCGTACCCCGGGTACTCGTAGTCGGAGCGGGCCATCAGTAGTCCACCTCCGTCTCGTCGCGGTAGCGGTACTGGTAGTAGCTGAACGCGAAGATGAGACAGAACAGCAGGAACGCCATCGCGGCGCCCTCGCCGAAGGCGCCCTCCTCGAAGGCGCGCTGGTAGATGAGCAGCACCGTCGTCGTCGTCGCGTACACCGGGCCGCCCTGTGAGAACACCAGCGCGATGCCGAACACCTGGAACGCCGAGATGATCGCCATCACGAACACGAAGAAGTTCGTGTTGCCGAGGCTGGGCCAGGTCACGTGCCGGAACCGGTGCCAGCGGCTCGCGCCGTCGATCCGGGCGGCCTCGTACAGTTCCTCCGGGATGTTCTGGAGGCCGGCGAGGAAGAATATCATGTTCGAGCCGATCCCGCCCCAGATCGCCATCAGCATCACGCCGCCGAGGGCGGTTCCGGGGTCCCCCGCCCAGTTGTGTTCGAGGAACGAGGGGAGCAGGCCGTTTATCACGCCGTCGCCCGCGAGGAACCACCGCCACATCACCGCCGAGGCGGCGCCCGACAGCATCACCGGCATGAAGTACGCCGCGCGGTACGCCTTCTTGAACCGGACCCGCCGGTCCAGCATGAGCGCGACCGCCAGCCCGCCGAAGATCTGCAGCGGGACCGTCCCGATCGCGTACACGAAGGTGTTCTTCAGCGAGTACCACCACAGGTTCGCGGACGGGGAGGTGAACACCTCCGGGCGCCACCGGAGGCCGCCGTCCGCGAGGGTCACCGGAAGCGGGCGGAGCACCTCGACGTAGTTCGCGAGGCCGACCCACTCGCCGGCGCCGGCGAGGATGCTCCACTGCTGAAAGGAGATGTAGAACGCGTACAGCACCGGGCCCAGGAGGAACGCCGAGAAGACGACGATGTTGGGCGCCACGAAGGCGAACCCCATGAGGTTGTTCTGGTCCTCGGTGACCCCGACGGCCGCCTTGACGCGGCCGAGCGCGGCCCGGAGGCTCTCGGCGGCGTCCTCGACGGTCGACCGTCCGGGTTCGGTCGCCATCGCCTCACAGGACCTCGCTGTTGATCTTCTTCTGTGCCGTCGACAGCGCGTCCGCGGGCGACTTCTCGCCGAGCATCGCCGCCTCCAGTTCGGGGCGGATCCGGTTGGCGATCGACTCGCTCTCGGGCCCGAACGAGAACGGCCGCGACCACTCGCCGGCCTCGAGCAGCGTCTTCCGGCGGGGGTGTTCGTCGTAGTAGTCGAGGTCTCGGTGGGACTTCCGGGCCGACAGCGCCAGCCCCTTGCGGGCCCACTCGGCCATGCCCTCGTCGCTCGTGAGGCTTCGGACGAGTTCCTTCGCGGCGCCGGGGGCGTCCGTGTTCGCGGAGACGCTGTAGGATACCGTGTACGCGATCGTCGCCTTCTGCCCGCCGCCGGGGGTAGGGAGGTGGGCCACGTCGATCCGGTCATCGATCCCCTCGTTCTTCTCGTACCCCTCGATGAACGGGAGCCCCCACGGGCCGAGGATCGCGGTCGCGACCTCCTCGCTCGCGAGGGCGGCGCCGTGCCACCCCGCGCCGAGCTCGCTCGGCACCGCGAGGAGCCCGTCCTCCTTGAGGCCGACCAAGTACTCCAGCGCCTCGACGCCGGCGTCGGAGGCGAAGACCGCCTCGCTCCCGTCGTCGGAGAGCACCTGCCCGCCGTTCTGGTACAGGAACGCCCACCACGACCGGCCGTTGGCGTACTCGACCATCGGCGTCTTGAACGAGTCGCCCGTGACGTTCTCGTTCAGCGCCGACAGCGCGGTCCGGAGATCCGACCACGTCTCCGGCGGCTCGACGCCCGCCTCCTCGAACATCGCGGTGTTGTGGAACAGCCCGAGCGTGGAGAAGTCCTTCGGCACCCCGTAGAGGGTGCCGTCGAACCGGAACGCCTCCAGCAGGGGGTCGAAGAAGTCGTCGGTGCTGTACCCCCCCGAGCCCGCGAGGTCGTCGAGCGACAGCAACACCCCCGCGGACGCGAACGACGGGAAGTACCCCGAGTCGACGTAGAACACGTCGGGGGCGTTCCCTGCGCCCAGTTGCGTCTTGATCTTCTGTTTGTACTTCGACTGGACCGGACTGTAGTCGACCGAGATGCCCTCGTGCTCGGCCTCGAAGTCGGCGATCAGTTCCTCGAGTAGCGCGGACTCCTCGTTGTTGGCGGCCCACCCCGACAGCGTCAGGTCGGCGTCGAAGGACTCGGTCGTCCCCCCGCCGGCGGTCGGCGTGTCGCCGTCCGCGCCCTCGCCGGTGCCGCCGCCGCCGCCGCTGCCGTCGCCACCGCCGCCGGAGGTACAGCCGGCCAACAGCGCCGCCGTTCCCGCGCTCCCCATCCCGGCGACGAACCGCCGTCGCGTGCTCCGTCCGTCCGTGCCGCTATCTGTCATGCTCGTTCCCCACGTACGAACATTGGTACTTAATTGTTTCGCCTGTTGAACTACTCTAGTAGTAACAAGCGGTGCGCTTAACTGCCGCCCCCCGGTTAGCGCGCATCATGAAACGCGACAGCACGGTCGTCGCCGGGTCGACGTTCCTCGTCACCGACGGGGACGGCCGGCCGACCCGCGCTCACGACGGGTTCTACCACCGCGACGTCCGTCACCTGGACCGGTACGAGCTCTCCGTCGCCGACGGGCTGGAGACGCTCGACGTCGCCGAGCCCCGTCCCGGCGAGCGGCTGCTGCACCTCGGCACGCCCCTGCACGCCGGCGCACGCGGTCGGCACGTCGCCCGACGGCAGTTCGTCTCCGACGGCCTGTACGAGCTCGTCTCCGTCTCGAACCTCGACGACGAGCGGGCCGAGGTGACCGTGACGCTCTCGCTGGGCACGCGCTTCGACGACCTGTTCGAGGTCCGGGGGATGGGCTCGGCGGTCGACCGCTCGATCGAGGCGACGACGACCGACCGCGGGCTGTCGTTCCGGTACGCCCCGACGGACCTGGCGTACGAGCGGACGGTCGGGGTCGCGGTCGGCGGCGACGCCGCCGTCTCCGCGACGGCACGGGGCGGCGACCGCGCCGACGGGACGGTCGAGGCGACGGTCGACCTCCCGCCCGGGGAGACCCGGACGCTCCCCCTCGCGGTCGCCGTCGACGGCGTCGACGACGCCGGGTCCGCGGTCGCGGACGCCCGCGCGGCGGTCCGCGACCGCGTCCGCGGCTGGCGGGCCGACGCGTCGCTGCCGACCCGGGGGGACGGGTGGGACGACGTGTTGCGCGAGAGCCGGGAGAACCTGCTCGAACTCCGTCAGGAGACCGAGCACGGGCCGATCCTCTCTGCGGGCGTCCCCTGGTTCGCGACGGCGTTCGGGCGCGACTCGCTCATCGCGGCCTACCAGGCGATGCCGCTGTCGACCGGGATCGCGAAGGGGACGTGCCGGTACCTCGCGGCCCACCGGGCGACCGAGACGGACTCGGAGCGCGAGGCGGAGCCGGGGAAGATACTCCACGAGGTCCGCCACGGGGAGCTCGCGGCCCGGGGGCTGGTCCCCCACCGCCCGTACTACGGGACGATCGACGCGACGCCGCTGTTCGTCGTCGTGGTCCACGAGGTGTGGCGGCGGACCGGCGACGACGCGTTCCTGCGGGACCTGTGGCCCGCGGTGAGCGCGGCGCTCGGGTGGCTCGAGCGCTCCGGCGTCGGCGACGGCGGCTTCCTCACGTACCCGGTCGACGACGACGACGGCGACGGCCGGCTCCGCCACGTCTCCTGGAAGGACAGCAACGACGGGATCGTCTACCCCGACGGCGCGCACCCGAGCGGGGACCTGGCGGCGGCGGAGGTCCAGGGGTACGCCTACGACGCGCTGCGTCGGGGCGCCGACATCGCGAACGAGGTCGGCGAGCGCGACCGGGCCGGGGTCCTCGAACGCACGGCCGAGTCCCTCCGGCAGCGGTTCGACGCGCGGTTCTGGCTGTCGGACGAGGAGTTCTACGCCGTCGCCGTCGACGGCGACGGGACGCCGATCCCGTCGGTGACGACGAACCCCGGCCACTGCCTGTGGAGCGGGATCGTCCCCGAGGAGCGCGCGGACGCGGTGGTCGACCGGCTGCTCGCGCCGGACATGTTCACGGGGTGGGGG
Source organism: Halobaculum sp. EA56 (assembly GCF_051195075.1). NCBI lineage: Archaea > Methanobacteriati > Methanobacteriota > Halobacteria > Halobacteriales > Haloferacaceae > Halobaculum > Halobaculum sp. EA56. Next base: position 3,980 of record NZ_JBNTJX010000036.1, on the reverse strand, counting down.
GTGCGGACGTTCGCCGCCAGCCACGGGGCGTTCAACCCGCAGAGCTACCACCTCGGGAGCGTGTGGCCCCACGACAACTCGCTGGTCGCGCTCGGGATGGCCCGGTACGGCCGGACGGACGGGGCCGAACGGATCGCCGAGGGGCTCGTCGCGGCCGCGCGGACCCGCGGGAACGACCGACTCCCCGAGCTGTTCGCGGGGTTCGACCGCGAGCGGACGGACGTGCCCGTCACGTACGGCGAGGCGTGCGAGCCGCAGGCGTGGGCGGCCGCCGCGCCGCTCGCGTGCGCCCGGGCCGTCGACGGCGACGTGGGCGAGGCCGGGCGCCCGCGGGGGAAACCATAACCGCCCGCACGGCGGTGAGGGCACCGTGAGCCAGCGTCCGACCCTCGACCCCGCCGGCGCGCTCGCCGCCTTCGGCCGCGCCTCCTACGCCGACCTGACGAGCGTGGTCGCGCTCAGCGTCGCGTTCTGGCTCGTGGCGGCGCCGCTCGTCACCGTCGGCCCGGCGGTGCTCGGGATCGCGGCTGCGACGCACGACGGCGTCGCCGGCCGGACCGCGGGTGAGACGCGGAGCGAGCGCGACCGCCTCCGGCTGTTCGCCGCGACGGTCCGGGGGCAGTTCCGGCGGGGGCTGTGGCTGAGCGTCCCGCCGCTCGCGGTGGCCGCGGTCACGGGCTGGTACGCCGGGGTCGCGGTCGCGACCCGGAGCGGCCCCCTCCTGCTCGGGGCCGTGGTCGGGGTGTACGCGCTGGTCGCCGTCTGCGTCGCGACGTTCCGGGCGGCGACCCTCCTCGTGCGCGAGGACGCTCCCGCCGCCCCGCGGGCGCTGTGGGACGCCGGACGCCACCTCCTCGAGACGCCGGCGTTCTCGGCGTTGCACGCGCTGTTCTTCGCGCTCGTGACGGCGCTGTGCCTCGGGCTCGGCGTCGCGGTCGTGCTGTTGCTGCCCGGGCTGCTGGCCGTCCTAGAGGTCGTCGCCTACGAGGAGACGGCCGGCGGCGGCGCGATCCGGGTCGTGAAGGCGTACCGCGGCGAACTGCTCGCGGAGGGGGAGCGATGACCGACCGACGGGTCCACGTCGCGAGCGCGGTCCCGGCGGCCTTCCTCGCGGTCGCGGTCGGTCACCATCCGGCCGTCGCCGTGCCGCTGGTCGCCGGAGTTCTCCTCCCGGAGGTCGACACCGTCTCCGAGCGGTTCCACCGGTCGTGGGTCCTCCACACGCCGCTCGTGCCCGCCCTCGCGTACGCCGTCGCCGACCGGGTCGGCGTGTTGAGCCCGCCGGTCGCCGCGGCCGTCCACTTCCTCGCGCTGGGGATGACCCTACACCTGCTCGCGGACTTCGTCTACCCCCGGGAGATGAGCCACGAGGGCGCCGCCTGGCCCGTCCGCCCGACCGTCGGCTCCACGCCGTGGGGGCTGCTGCTGCTGGGCGTCGCGTGGGCCGCCCAGTGGTTCCTGTACCTCGCCCCCTCGTTTCTCCCGTGGCTGGTCGGCTACGGCGGGTGAGCCATTTACACTACTACAGTAGTAACAACTAAGTTCCGGGGATCCGTGGGTCGTGGTAGACCATGGCGCGAGCCGACCGGGGGGGAGGCCCCACCGTCGAGTACGACGGCGTGACGAAGACCTTCGAGGCCGATGGCGGGGACGTGGTCGCCGTCGATGACCTGGACATCGACGTCCGGGACGGCGAGTTCCTGGTGCTCGTCGGGCCGTCGGGGTGCGGGAAGTCGACGACGCTGCGGCTGCTGGCGGGGCTCGAAACGGTCACCGACGGGGAAGTCCGGATCGGCGGAACCGTCGTCAACGAGACGAAGCCGAAGGACCGCGACATCGCGATGGTGTTCCAGAACTACGCGCTGTACCCGCACAAGACCGTCGCCGAGAACATGCGCTTCGGGCTCGAGATGACGACGGACCTGCCCGAGGACGAGGTCGACGCCCGCGTCCGGGAGACCGCGGAGCTGCTCGACATCGACGACCTCCTCGACAGACGCCCCGACGCCCTCTCGGGCGGCCAGAAGCAGCGGGTCGCGCTCGGGCGCGCCATCGTCCGCGAGCCGGAGGTGTTCCTCATGGACGAGCCGCTGTCGAATCTCGACGCGAAACTGCGGACGGAGATGCGGACCGAGCTCCAGCAGCTCCACGAGCGACTGGGCGTCGCGACCGTCTACGTCACCCACGACCAGACGGAGGCGATGACGATGGGCGACCGCATCGCCGTCCTCGACGACGGACGGCTCCAGCAGCTCGGCACGCCCCTGGAGTGTTACCACGAGCCCGCGAACCGGTTCGTCGCCGGGTTCATCGGGTCGCCCTCGATGAACTTCCTGGACCTGCGCTACGACCCGCAGACGGGCGTGGGATCGCTCGGCGACCTGACGTACGGGTTCGCCGACGACCAGGTCGAGGCGCTCGGCGACCGCGGCTCGGTGACGCTCGGCGTCCGCCCGGAGGACGTGGAGCTCGCGAGCGAGTCCGGGCCGGCGACGGCCGTCGGCACGGTCGAGGTGGTCGAGCCGATGGGGCGGGAGAACCTGCTGCACGTCGACGTGGCGGGCGAGGAGGTCGTCGCGTCGGTCCCCGGGGAGTACGAGGTGTCGTCCGGACGGACGGTCAGGCTGCGGTTCCCGCGCGACCGGGTCCACGCGTTCGACGGCGGGGACGGGGAGGCGGTGTTCAACCGCGCCGTCGGGACCGAAGGCCTTCCGGAAGGAACGACGCTTTAACGCCGTCCGCCCGCATTCGAGTCCATGGAGACGGAGACCCTCCGCTCGACGCTCGAGGACGTCGGCCTCACCCAGTACGAGGCGAAGACGTACGTCGCGGTGCTCGAACTCGGGAGCGCCTCGGCCACGGAGATCGCCGACGCGGCGGACGTCCCCCAGGCGCGGGTGTACGACGTGCTCAGGAACCTGGAGGGGCGCGGCTACGTCGAGACGTACGAGCGGGGGAGCCTCCACGCCCGCGCGCGGGACCCCGAGGAGGTGATCGCGGAGCTGGAGACGTACGCCGACACCGTCACCGAGGCGGGGTCGGAGCTGCGCGAGCGCTGGGAGGAGCCGACCGTCGAGAACCACCGCGTGAGCGTGATCCGGCCGGTATCGAGCGTCTACGAGCGCGCGCGCGAGCGGATCGCCGACGCGCACAACGAGATCGAGATCGCCGTGACGCCCGACCGGTTCGCTGATTTCCGGGCGGAGCTGGCCGACGCCGTCGACCGGGGCGTCGTCGTCAAGCTGACCCTCACCGGCGTGGAGACGCTCCCGGACCCGGATCTCGACGGCGCGGTCACCGAGGCGCGACACCGACACCTCCCGACGCCGTTCCTCCTGCTGGCCGACCGGATGTCGGCGTGCTTCACCCCCGAGGAGTCGCTGCACCCGAGCCAGGAGTACGGCCTCCTCGTCAACGACTACTCGCTGTCGCGGATGTTCGACTGGTACTTCCAGACGGCGTTCTGGGAGCCGTGGCCGCGCGTGTACAGCGCGCGCGAGGAGGGGCCGCCCCGGACCTACACCAACATCCGGGAGTGCATCCGGAGCATCCGGCCGGCCGTCGACGACGGCCGCGAGGTCGTGCTCACCGTCTATGGACAGTCGCGCAGCGACGGGACCGACCGGGAACTCACCGGCCGGGTCGTCGACGTCACCTACACCACGGGCGGGGAGGACGGTCCGACGCTCGCCTCGTTCACGGACGAGGCGGTGATCGACCTGGAGACGCCCGACGGGACCGTCACCGTCGGCGGCTGGGGGGCGATGCTCGAAGACGTCGAGGCACACCGGTTCGTCGTGGAGGAGATCCGGTAGCCGCCGGAGGGCCCGGGACGGGACGTCCGGTCCGGCGACGACGGGCCGCGCCTCGCAACCGCTAACATCCCGTAGCCGCTGTATCCGCCGTGACCACTCCCCGCGCGGGAACCGCCCCCGACGCCGAGGTGCCGCCGGCGTCCGCCGGCGGCGACGACCCCGCCG
>NZ_JBNTJX010000035.1:0-10218 GCF_051195075.1 Halobaculum sp. EA56 | reverse complement strand
TCGATGACTGCAAGCTAATCTACGATCTCGACGAGGAACCGGCCCCACAGCTTGTCGATCAGTGGCCCTCGCTCCCCTCGGCGACACGGGTCACGTCTGAATGTGGTAATCAGCTGCTCGCGTCCGCTCGTGAGCGGACGGCGTGGACAGAGACGACGCAGCCCCGTCACGACGGCGAGCACGCGACGTTTCTCTACGAGGAAACCGGGAGTGGGGTTCGCACCGAAGCTGGTCTTGCAAGCCTACGTGAGGGCGCAGACGACGACCTCTGGCTGGTGCCAGCGATTGCGCTCCAGGAATCCGTTGACAAGACCGATACCGAACAGCCACTACGTGAGCGTCCAAACAGAACTCACCTCGAGTGTCGGGAGTGTGGTCGAGAGACTAAGCATCGATTTCGCGAATTCGAGACCGTCCACGATGACGAGTGGACCGGGCAGCCCATGTGGGAGTGTCAGCGATGCGGGACATCGCGCTATGGGCCCGAACCCGAAGCCAGTCAGTAGAGACGGCGTCAGTTTAACCAACAGATCCTGATATCGATTCGTTCTGTTGGTTAACTGGAGGTCAGTTCGTGATCACTCCCGAACCGCCCCGCTGACTGCCCGCCGGTGTTTTTTCGCGCCGTAAATTGGCGGAGGCGCACACATGGACCCACGAGACACCCCCGGCTATCGACTCCACCGCGCGCTCAGTAGCCTCACCAGTATCGACAGCGACCAATTGGAGCCCGCTGATCAAGAGCGAATTAGCACCGCGACGACGCTCCTCGAGCAGGTAGATTTTCTCACCCAACCGAATACGACGAGGGACGGTGACGTCAACAGAGAATCCTGACAGCTCGACGCGTCGGCAGCGCAACGTCATGTGGCCGTCACAGCGTGAGCAGTTGCTCGCCCCCTGAAGGGGTGCGGGGGCGCGAGACAGCTCCCGAGAACAATCCATGGCAACACTCCAAGCCGCAACGACATCGACCGGCGCACTCGTATCGGATCCACAGGCAGTCCGCGAGCTCTGTGAGAACCACTGCTTCGGGACGCTCAACTGGGAAGTGGACGACGACGGCGAACTCGTCATCTGGGGCTACGACAGCTTCGAAGTGTACGAGGTTCGTGAGAACGGACTTCCTGACTACGACGGTGGCATCGTCACCCACGAGTTCCTCCGGTCGCTCGCGGAGTATCTCGAACCGAACGAAGAATTCGACATCCAGACAGCCGGATTTACCAAATGCCGCTTTCCCGTGCTGGCGAAACGGTACGTCATCCGCGACGGTGAGGTGCTGTACGCGGACCTCAGTTCCCCCGACCTGATCGACGAGTAGCGTTGTTCGTCCCCCGGGAGGGGTGCGGGGCGATCCAGTCGTGGGTCGTCCTGTGAGGTGATTGTTCAATGGGCCACCGCGCACTCGTTGCGTACGAACGAACTGACGGACAGTACACGCTCCACTACTCTCATTGGGGTGCAGCGAATCTCAAGCTCAAGCACCAAATCTCGGCCGAAACACCGTTCGGTGGCGACGATACCGACTCGAAGTGGGCGAAACAGCTGCTGGCGGAACTGGCCGATGGCCTCGAAGCAGATGCCGTCGACGGCTACCTCGCCGGCAAAGACCGACCGTCGACGGTCGTCGAGCCGAAGCCCCGCGCCACCGGGCTCACGCTCGAGGAGATCATCGCTGACCATCTCGACTACCTGCATCACGAGGCGTTCTACGTGGTGTCACCCACCTTCGAGGTGGCCGCCTACCGGACGCTGTGGTTCGGCCTGCAGTACGACTCCGAGACAATCGACCACGGCGAGACGGTCGGGAACGGCGCGCTCGCGACCGTTCGGTGGCACGATGGCGAGCCGGTCGGCGATGGCCATCTGAAGGGGCAGTTCCGGGCACTGAAAGACGTCGTTGGCGATATGGTCAACAAGGGTGTGTTCACCCAGTCGACGGCTCGCCAGTACCTCAAGCAGAAGCTCGGCGAGTGGATCGGAAAGCGCCAAGAGTTGCGCATCCCGAGCGGTGGAGCACCGTCTCCGGACGCGACACTCAGCCGCTCGTAGGGCGATTTGCGTCGAAGCAGATGGTGGTTTGTCTGGGGCAGAAAGGACTGAGCCCCACCGTAGGCTCGTGATTGGATGCCCGAGAAACCAGACGACGACCCATTCCACGATTGCGAGTTAGATCCCGATGCAGTCCTCGGGACACGCACCTTCCACGATGTCCTGTTCACCGACGATACCGAGACGCCGGTAAACGTGCTAACCGGCGAGACGCCCGCACATTCGCAGGCGACCGTCGAGGAAGCGAAGGCGTTCGCTGCGAGTATCGACACGGACACACCACAAATCGCGCTCCCGGCCTCTGTCGAGACGCAGGTCGAGACCCAGAGCAAGCCCTACACCTCAGCTGCGTTCTTCCACTTCAAGGCGACGGGGTCACTCGAACGGCACCGTGCCTACCACGCCGCGTACGACTCGGATGCGTTCACCGTCGACTTCGAAGCTGACTACGAGTCCGGGAATCTGACCATCACAGTCGAGCGAGCGAACGAGTCCTAAGAATCGACCGCTTGTCAGGGTTTTTCGAGCGCCGGCGATGGGTGCCGGCGCAGCAGGAGCGAGCGAGCAACGACTCCCGGTGCGTCGGCGCTTCGAGGTGTTCGAGATGCACATGGTAATTTACGCCCTGGTAGAAGAATCGACCCACGACGACGCACTGGCCACCGGAAAGACGGTGTTCGACCGCCTGGTCGGCGCGGATCCACACGCCGGCGCCGTCTTCGACTACTACGTCTGTTTTGATGAGGAGGACACGTCCGTTGCGGGGAAGGCGCGATGGGGTGAGCTCCCGATGGCAGCTCCTGTCGATTCCGATGACGGCCAGGATCTCCTCGAGCGTGGCTGGAAGGCGACGAAAGAGGAGTTCGAGCGGAATCTCGAACGAGTGAGGGAGGCACTCGATGAACTCTCCGACGAGGAGATTATGCGCGACGAAGATCTCGCTCGGCACGCCTTCCACCAGGTCGGCGCTTACGACGGGCCAACGATCTTCCTGTACAACGAATATGCGAACGGGATCCGTCACCGTGAGCAGCTGGATCGAGTGCTGGAGGAGAGCGAGGAGCTCTGGATCGTGCCCGCCGACGTCCACTTCTAACAGATGTCCCGGATCACAAATTGGAAGCGCGAGAGTCGGTCGCCCACACTCGCATACCGGAATACCGAGACCGGAGCTCGGGCTGTCTTACACCGAGCACCGGACTCGTACCGCTACAAGTGGCGTGGGGCAATCCTCGTCGACGGCTACCCGGTATGGTCGCGGGGGTACGAGACGAAGGACGCGAAATCGTTCCGTGACGAGCTCCGTGACCGGCCAGCGCCCGAACTGAGTTGTCCCGAGTGTTCGAACAGCGATGTAGCAATCGGTGGGAAAACGGCTGACGGCGCGAAGGTTCAGCGCTGGTTCGAGTGTCGGAACTGTGGGTACGAAACATCCTCGAGAATCGTGTACGGCGCCGAGCGCTGATTGATTGGTGCGGATCTACGGTGACGTTTATTTTGGGCCGGAATGGGTGGCCCGTCTCAATCGGGCCAGATCCACAGATGAGTCTGGAAATCATCGACCGTCACAGCGAAGCACTGTTCGAGTTCCTCTGGTGTCCCGTCTGCGGGCACGAGGTATTCAGTCACATTCCCTTCGAAGGTGTGTTCTGCAAGAACTGCAACACGCAGGTCGAACTCCAAGAATCCCGAGAGACACGCGGCTACGACGAGGCCGTCCTCGCCTGCTTCGACACCCACTCAACGTGGAACCTCCACGTCGACGAGAAGCTCCGTCGCGACCTACCCGATGGGTCGGCGCGGGTGAAGATCCTCGGCGCACCGGGTGCCTACGAGGTCGACTGGTGGAGTCCGGCACCCGGCGATGGCTGGCAGCCGGTCGAACAAGGCGAGTTCGACGATGTCGACGAACCAGCCGAGATCTCCCATCTCGCGTAGGACAAGCAGTCCCTGTGGCTGTTTGTCACCCCCTGAGGGGTGCGGGGGTGCTCGAACGAGTAGCTCCCGAACAGACCGATGAGTAGACCTAGCGACACACACTCGATTGAACAGACACACCCAGCGAGCGACTGCGACATCGCCTACGTCGGGTATCGGCAGAGCGGGCAGGCTATCGTTGAGAAATGTCCCGGCCAAGAACGGCTCACGCCAGAGCGGAGTCTCGCACTGGTGAATCACAGTCCCTCGGGATTCGAATGGGGATATGGTGGTAGTGGTCCAGCGCAACTCGCGCTCGCACTCCTCCTAGACTACACGGATGACGAAGCGTTCGCCCTCGACCAATACCAGGCGTTCAAAACCGAGGTCGTGAGCCAGCTGGACTGCGCTGGGTCTGGTGAACGCTGGCGACTCACCGGGCCCGAGATCGACGCAGTCCTTCACGAAACACCCGGCGAGCCGGCCGCACCGTCCATCTAAATACCAATCACCGAAAGAATCCATGTCAGAACACACCCAACCATCTCGTGCGGATGGCGAATCGGCCGGAACCAGTGAACAGGCGACACGAACGGAGTACGTCGAACGCAGTGACGTCGGCGTCTCCCTCACCGTGAAGCTTACTCGCGGGACTGGCACCCGCGATCAGGACAAAATCGTGGCCAAAGCGAAGGGCAAGACCCTCGAAGACGCTCGCGAGGACATGGAAATCCTTCGGGAGTACATCCACGATCTCGCGGAGGACGCTCGCCAAATCCAACCCGAGGAAAAAGACGGGTAACGGCGAGGGCTGTTTTTTGTCGCCTCAGCAGTGACGGAGGCTCTCATAGCGGTAACAGCGCGGAACCTACCCGTTCATAGATGGGAGGAAGAGCGTACGCTTCGTCGATCAACCCACCGACTATGACAGGGCCGACTCCCCCGTATTTTTGAACCATCAAAGCCACATATGATGTATGGAGAAGCGGCGTACTGTCCCGGTCAAACTCGACGTGGACGGTCCTGACGCCGCACTCCTCGAAGATACCGTAGACGAGTTCCTGTGGGCCGCCAACCACGTCACACGCCACGCTTTCGAAGGCGAATACGTCACCACGAGCAAGACCACGCTCCACGACGACACATACGAGGACGTGCGCGACGAGACGGCGTTGCACAGCAACCACGTCCAAGCCGCTCGCAACAAGGCCGCTGAAGCCTGCAAGAGCGTGGTCGAAAAGTGGAAACAGGGGAAGAAGGCGTCGATGCCGCACTTCACCAGCCCACATCTCGTCTACGACCACCGTACCGCCACGTTCTACGACGAGTACGTGTCGCTGGCCACGGTTGACGGTCGAATCGAAGCCGACTACCTGCTACCCGACGAGGAGCGGGATACGCCCCACGCGGAATACTTCTTCTCCGACGAGTACGAAACTACGGGGGCGGAACTGCACTACAGCAACGGCAACTGGATGCTCCATATCCACTGTAAACGGGATGTGGAGCCCGACACGTCGGAACAGGCAACACCTGAGAACGGAACGGTTCTCGGGGTTGATCTCGGCGTGAACAACCTCGCCGTCACTTCGACGGGCACGTTCTGGACGGGCAACGAGTTCGACCACTGGCAACGTGAGTACGAAAAACGCCGTGGAGACTTGCAGGAACACGGCACACGGTGGGCGTACGAAAATATTCAATCCGTTGGACGGAAAGAGGAAGGCCGATTCAAGCAGACGCTCCACCGAATCAGCAATGAGTTGGTCGATGAAGCCCGCGAGTACGGGTGTTCTGTGATTGCATTCGAGGATTTGACCGACATTCGGGAACGCACTGGCGCGTCGTGGGGGCACAAGTGGGCGTTCAACCGACTCTACGAATACGTCGAGTACAAGGCCGCAGAGTACGGCATCGATGTAGCACAGGTTGACCCGGAGAACACCTCTCGACGATGTTCACACTGTGGCTTTACACACCCCACCAACCGCGACGGTGAGGACTTCGAGTGCCTGAAATGCGGCTACGAGAACCACGCTGACTACAACGCGGCGAAGAATATTGGATTACGGTATCTCCGCCGGAACCAAACTGGGGACGGCGGAGGCGCACCCGTAGGCGTGCGCTTGAACAGCGGGATGCTGAACGCGAACGGAGTGTATGACCCTCCTGCCGATGATTCGGCCAGAGCGGGAGTCCACGCTGAAAGCCCTCGGCGTTAGCCGTGGGTTAGCTTACCAGTGAGCAATTCAGATAGTCAGACAACAGATATAAGCGAGCTTTCGCCAGAACAACGGCTCGAACCCCCGAATACGCGACTCATCAACGCTGGTATCGTGACGATCAACGATATGGAGACGCTGCGAGCCTGCGTCGCCTACGAGAACGCGAATCAGCAACGGGTCCAGATCCTCAGCCGGCTTGAACAGCGGGCCAGCGAACTCCGCGCACAAGACGACTGACGCGACAACTCGACGGTGCCTGTCGAAGCCTCGGTGGGTGGAGGCTCGAATGAGATGAGCGATCGACCAGATATCGAGATTCACCGACAGACCGCATTCGGTGACGATGGCCAACTCGAAGTAACCGAAACAAGCGTCGAGACCTCACTCGAGGACTTCGGCGCTGACGTGGATCATCGTGTCCGGGATTCGCGTCTTGACCAGCCCGAGGCGAGTGAGTTCGGCGTCGACGATCGACCCGAAGTTGAGCAAACATCCGAGGGAGATCAGTCAACACTCTTCGCTGATACGGACGAGGATCAGCAGACCCTCGCTGGCGACGATGCAGCCGCTCGCTGTCTCTTCGAGGAGTAACTATGACACGACTCACCAACTGGACCCGAGAGAGCCGTACTCCGACCCTGGCGTACCGAAACAGAGGGAGCAACGCCCGAGCAGTCCTGCACCGTGCGCCGGATTCGTACGTCCACAAGTGGCGGGCCGCGATTCTCGTCGAGGGCTACCCCGTGTGGTCGCGCGGATTCGCGACAAAGGACACCACGTGGCTTCGGGACGAACTCGAAAAGCGCCCCCAGCCAGAGCTCCGCTGCCCAGAGTGTCCGAACGACGAGGTCGTCGTCGGCCAGAAGAGTGCTGACGGTGCGAAGATTCAACGGTGGTTCGAGTGTCGGGAGTGCGGCTATGAAAGCCGCTCAGCAATCGTCTACGGCCCCGAGCGGTGATTCTCGACAAGGGAACCAAACGACGATGGAAGACGCAGTGGAATCGACCTGACCGGTGGGTTCAAGACGCTGCGTAAGGAATTCTTACATAGAGCCACTCATGAGTACTGACGACCCTGAAGTCACGACGGTGACGTCGAAGGGACAGATCACCATCCCAAGTCGGCTACGCAAACAGTTCGGCCTCGAAAAGGGCACGAAGCTGATGGTCGTCCCGACGGACTACGGCCTTGTACTGAAGAAACTCGAACTCCCCTCCGTCGAGGAGTTCCAGCAGCGGGTCGAAGAGCGTGCTGAGACGGTCGACCTCTCGATGGACGAGGTCAACGAGCTGGTGCATGATGCGCGGGGCGCCGATGAATGAGAGCGGTTCTCGATACGAACGTTCTCATTTCGAGCGTTATCGCAACTGGCGTCCCCCACGAGATAGTCGTCAAGGGGTTTAGCAGCGAGTATCAGATCGTCGTCTCCGTCGCGACGCTCACGGAATTTCGAGACACCCTGCTCAAATACCCGGAGAAGTTCCACATGGACGAAGAAGACGTCCAACAGGAGGTCGAAACGATCCGCTATTTCGCGGAGTTCGTCGACCCGGATGAAGAGATCACAGCGGTCGAGGCTGATCCTGACGATGACAAGTTCCTCGAAGCTGCCGTAGCGGGCAACGTCGATTACATCGTCTCCGGCGACCGCCATCTACTCGATCTCGACTCGTTCCGTGGGATCGATATTGTCGAGCCCCGAACGTTCTACGACCGCCTCACGACCGAGTAATCCCCTGTGGCTTCCCGAAAATAGGTCGTACACGAGGGCTCTCCTCGAGTGTGCTCATCCAGTATGGTTTTTCGACCCCCGAGAGGGGTGCGGGGCATCCGAACGCCCGCGTTCAACCGATGGAGACAGATTCGACCACCAATCCACGAGCGCCAGCACAGAACGAGAGCGAACGCAGTCAGCCAACACCAGCCGACGTCGAGTACGTCGGCATGCGCGTCAACGGGACGCCGGTTGTGCTGAAGCTCACCGACCACGAGCGCCTCACCCCGGATCGGAGCCTCGGCCTCGTGCGACACAGCCCAGCGGGCTTCGACTGGGGCTACACCGGAAGCGGCCCGGCACAGCTCGCCTGTGCGCTCCTCCTCGATTACACTAACGACGAACGCGTCGCCCACCAGCATTACATCCAGTTCCGCAACGAGGTGGTGAGTCAACTCGCGTGCGATGGCCCGGCCGACTGCTGGCATCTCACCGGGGAGGATATCGAGGCGGCACTCGCCGAATTCGAAGAGGACCGAGCACTCACGCCAGATGGTGGGACGCCCTCATCGTCACTGCCGGCGAATTGGAGTGCGGTGAGCCGGACAGATCGGACAGTCTTCCAACGTCGGGATATCGACCACTACGTCGTCCTCGCCGAAGGGAGCGAGGAGTGGTTGATCATACTTTGCGCGCAGGGCGACCGGGCGTATCCCGCCCCGCTCGACCATCGAACACTTCCGGTCGAGAACGATCCTGCCTCAGCCGTTCAGGCACTCGTCGCTGAGAGTAACGACCTCGTCGAGCCAGAGGAGGACATCTGATGGAGAACATCCGACTCTCGCGGGGCACGTACCAACTCATCGAACGCGCCATCACAGCGCTGGAGCGTATCGGTCGAGAACTCGAGCGATACAACGACCGGCACGAACGAACAGGCGGGGAAGACACCGGCGAGACGAATCCCGGCGAATCATGACTGGCGAAGCGACGCTTGACGACTTCGAGGGCGAGACATCATCAGGAGAGCCCAGCTCGCTCACACTGGAAGAGCGACTCCTCACCCCGATCTCCCCGTCCATCGGTCTGCGGGTGATTCCCGGTCGCGAGGATCCGCTCTATCTCCAAAATCGGGGAACAGAACGGTATCTCTTCCGCGACGATTATGATCGGTGGTTCATCCTTCAACCCTCAGCGAAGGACTCAGAAGCAGCGTTCGTCCGCTGGGTGTATCTCCCAGCAGACCGGCCCGAACGGCTGGCGCAGTCGGCGCTTCGTCGACGGACGGTGATCGGATACGACTACGTTCAGCGCTCGGCCGCACCAGATCCAGTCAGGTCGACGGTGACGACGATGTTCGTCACGGAACCGTGGTCCGACACCGCCTACGAGTGTGGGTCGTGTGAGGCGCTGTTCGACACGGCACAAGAGCACGCCCTCCACTGCTGGGACGCCCATCCGTGGGTGCCGAATCCTGAACAGGTGCGCCGTCGACGCCACGCCGACGAGTGAATTCAAGGACCGAAGCCAGGTATCGGGACCGTCCAGATGATTAACCAACAGTACTGGATTCTTAGGTAGAATGTTGGTTAAGAGTGGTTGTTTTTGCGCCCGTGAGAGGGGCGCAGGGCGCGTGATGAGAGCGCCGTCGCGAGTGACGAATTCGATTTCGAGGTGACTGCAATGAAAGACCCAGAATCCAGAACCGTGTTCGCGGGCGTCGACGGACGAACCGATACAGAACTACCCGACTGGTACCGCCGGAAGAAAACGGTCGACGAACCGAAGTCCTTCGCCGAGACGATTCGTGACCTCCCGCAGGCCGTCGAGACGACAGTCGCATACCGGAATCCCTACTCCGACGAGTGGGTCGAAACGGAGCGCTTCAACGCCCTGGTCGAGCCGACGAGAGCGCGCGACCACGCGACAGACGATGAGCCCGACGCAGACCCACTATTTCACGTCCCCACGGACAGTTACGCGATCATCAATCCGGTCGACGTGTACAGGCCCTTGGAAGAGGTCCTTCGCGAGGAGACCATCGACGGGACACCGCTCGGCGACGTGATGTTCGGCGAGGTTCGGCGCTACCGGGGCGGCGGCGAGGTCCATATGGACGTGATGTTCGACGGCCTCGAAGTCCGGCTGCCGGGGCGGTCGGACCCGATCACGATGGGTGTGACCTCCGGTTACGACTTCTTCGGTGAGCACGCCGTCTACGTGGAGGGTTTCGCTCAGGACGGGTACTGCTCGAATTCGATGCGCTCGCTCACCGACAAGGAAGTCATCAAGCACGTCGGGGACGT
>NZ_JBNTJX010000034.1:0-10218 GCF_051195075.1 Halobaculum sp. EA56 | reverse complement strand
AAGGACCGCAAACAGGCGCTCTCCCAGCACTCGGACGACTACGTCGTGAACTTGCTCGTCGACGAGGCAGCATCGGTTGTGGTCTCCGACATCATGAATGATCTCCTCGAGAAAGGCCGGGGATTCCGGCTCTCTGTTGGCCTGTCGATGCAGTTCCCCGAACAGATGGAGGCTGAAGGTGGGCGGAAGATCTACCTGAATGCTCTGAACAACATCGGCAGTTCGCTCATCGGGAAAATCAACGTCGACCGGGAACTGGCGCGAGCGATGGCCCACGAAGAGATGGACCCCGCGGATTTCGCCAATCGGATTCGTTCGTTGCCACGAGGGGAGTGGATCGCCAGCTTGCCAAGCCCGACGTTCGGTGAAACGGGGCCGTATCCGTTCAGTCTCGAACCACTCCCGATTCCACCGGGCCACCCCGAGAGCGAATCGCCCCTCACAGCGCGTGAAGAGGAGCAGTTCACTGAGACACTCTCCTCGATGCACGAGCACATCAGTGACGAACACGGCGTGCCGGCCGCAACAGACGCCTCAACAACGAGAACACCGACCGACGGACACGAGGTGCTCGATATCGGGAGCGATGACCTAGACGTCGCGATTGCGAAGGTGGTTCGGAGTCTGCAGCTTCGAGAGGAGTGCCGCGAGGAGAACGGCTGGGTGGCCATTGAAGCAGTTGACGACGAACTCAGGCGGCTCTTCGACGACGTCGACGCCGAGCCGCCATCGTATGATGCACTCGCGGACATTCGAAAACGATCACGATATCTCGATACGACCGTTGATATCGACGCCGACGAGCTCCGCATCCGGCTCACTGACGCCGGAGAAGAGGTCGCGACACCCGATACTGGTGGCGTGCAGGCCGCTGGTGGGAGTGCCCACGACGCAGCACTCCTCCAGATCGAAGAAGGGCTTACCGCACTCGGCTTCACTGTCTCGATCCTCGCACAGGATGGCAGCGAAAAACCTGACGCGAAGGCGAGCCACCCCGACGTTGCCGATCGATTCGCCATCGAAGTCGAAACGACGACACCCGAGAATCCCGCAAAGGTGCTCACGAATCTCCGGAAAGCCCAAGAAGCAGGGGATATCCCGCTGTTTGTCGTTCGCCCAGGAAACGACGAAACTGAGTGGGCCGAGCGTGTCGACGGCATTCTCACACCACCCGTCCGTACCCTCCAGAATGGTGAGACACGGTTCTACACGACTGACTCGAATCTCACGTTCAACGGTGGAGCGACCGAAGAAGGTGGAGTGACGGCCGTGCGACCGGCGAGCGACGACGAGAACGGGACCCAGAACATCTGGCAGCGTGATGGCGACGAGGTCGTCCTTCGTGATGCCAGCGGGACGGAATACATCCGCCTCCCGTCGCTTGGGAAACTCTCGAAGGATCGTGTTCCAGCCATCTACAGCTACGACCACGCTGCCGAGGAGTACGTCGTATACGAGCACGGTGAGCAACACATCTACGAGACGAAATCGGCGTTCGAGAACGACTGGGTGCGTATCAAGAAGCCATTCGTCCCCGAAGCCGAACTCCAGACACCCGATTATAGCCCCACGTCGTACGCTATCGTCATTCTCCCTGAAGAAGGCAACCCGGTCGTGTACGATACTGACGGTACGTACTCGATGGACACCTTACTCGATACCGTCACCACAAGTGGGTGCGAAGAAACGACAGGAGAACAGGCAGACCATATTCAGCAGGCGCCTCAGCCATCGATTGACGATATTGCTGAGGATCCAGAGGCGGTTGTTGAGCGATTCGCAGAGACACACCTCGTCGAAGATCCGGAAAGCAGAGTAGCCGCCGGAGATGTCTACGAAATCTACGAGCAGTGGGCTGAGGCTCACGGGATTGATACAGATAGCAAACCCTGGTTCGGCCGTCGCCTCGGGAACTATGTCACGTTCGAGCGGAACACAGACAATGAGAACGGCGACTCTGTTCGATACTACGAGGGGCTTGCACTCAAATCAGAATAGATCTGGAGGGGAATACAATGCAATCCACACTCAGCGCCAAATATATCGTAAATGTAAATTTGAGTTTGCATAACAGGAAATGCCTCTCGCGTTACGGAAACATCGAGGCATATCGTCTCCGCAGCACCGAAATCAGCAGACGGAGAGGGGTTACGGCAACCAACCGAAATGCCGTAACACAAGCATTCTGGAGAGATTTTGCTGTATGCACGTATCGGGAGCCTCAGACCCAGGATTTCACTGATTTGAATGATCTGTTACGGCAAAAACCAACTAGGATAGAACGGGGGTTCCCCGTTGGGACCAAGGGATTGGATCGACACGCAGAGCAGCGTGAAGTCTGTGCTGGCTCAGAGCCAGTGAGAGCCATGCGAGGTGCTATGTGAGGATGAGTGAGAGTAGTATCGACGAATCGGAGGCGATTCCGGAGACGCTACGCGAACGGGACCAGTGGGTGTGCTGGCGCGAAGAGGAGCGGGACGGCAAGTCGACGAAGATTCCGGTGACGCCGGGAGGTGGGGGGTTCGCGTCATCAACAGAGTCGGAGACCTGGGCGAGCTTCGAGACAGCGCTCGACTACACCGAGACGGCACACGCCGATGGCGTTGGGTTCGTGTTTACCGACGACGATCCCATCGTCGGTGTCGACCTGGACGACTGCCGTGATCCTGAAACCGGCGACGTCGACGACGCGGCACTAGACATCATCGAGCGCCTCGACTCCTATACGGAGGTGTCACCGTCCGGCACCGGCTATCACGTCCTCATCAGGGGCGAACTTCCCGAGGGGCGGAACCGTCGCGGGAGCATCGAACTGTACGACACGGCACGATTTTTCACCGTCACTGGCGATCACGTCGAGCGGACACCAACGTGCGTCGCACGTCGACAGGACGCGCTCAGAGCGATTCACCGTGAGTACGTTCAGGAGACAGAGCGTGACACGGCAGCAGAGTCCGAACAGCGTGGTAGCGCTGACGACGAGTCACCGACGACCGGTGCAGCCGGCGTTGACGTCGACCTCGAAGACGAGGACCTCCTCGAGAAAGCGCGGAATGCATCGAACGGCGAGAAGTTCGAGCGGCTCTGGAACGGGAACACAGCCGGCTACGACAGCCAGTCCGAGGCCGACATGGCGCTGTGCTGTCTGCTGGCGTTCTGGACCGGCGGCGACCGGACGCAGATGGATCACCTGTTTCGCCAGTCGGGATTGATGCGAGAGAAGTGGGACGAGGTCCACTACGCTGATGGGTCGACGTATGGGGAGAAGACCATCGAGCGAGCAATTGCGACTACTTCGGAGTTCTACGACCCGGACGCCGGCGACGATACCGCGGACGAGATCCCCGCCACATCGTCGCCAGACGTCGGCGCTGCTGACTCGGAGCGGAGTCGCGCGTATCTCGCCGAGAAGAACCGGCTCTTGAGCGAGCGCGTCGACGAGCTCGAGGCGACACTCACGGAGAAAACCGAGCGCATCGACGCTCTCGAAGCGGAGGTCAAGCGACTCACTGACGAACTCGGCACCCGTGGCCAGGAGGAGGAGGAGGAGTGCCAGGGCGAGCACGCCGCTACTACGAGTGAGAACAGTAGTGAGTCAGAGTCATCCTCACTGTTGGGTCGGTTATTCGGCGGTCGGTCCAAGTAGCGTTGCGACCGCAGCGGCACGTCTGTCACCCCCGCCAGGGGGCGGCGGGGTACATCACGTGCCCCCGATAGACGATGGCTTCGGAACGTACGACCCAAACGCAGACGGTACAGCAAGCAGCAACCAACTCCGACGGGGAGGCTCCGTGGGCAGACCTCGAGGTGACGATCCCGACCGACCGCGATCACGCGTCGGTCGTCGCCCTCGTGGAGTGTGCCCTCGTCGAACTCACGCACGAGACCGTGGGCGCCGTCTTCGTCGCCCACCAGGTCGGGCGGTCGACGCGGACGCAGTACGTCGCCGCCGACGACGTCGGCGAGCAGTTCCAGAAGCGGCACTTCGACGACCGGCTGGGCTGGCACGAGACTACCGTCCCGCGACGAACCGTTCGCGACGAGCTCATCACCCAGCTCACGCGGTCGGCGTCGACGTCAACGGAGCGGGCAGGTGAAGAAGTAGCTAGCGAGTCAGACACCTTCGTCGTGAAGCCAGTTCGAGAGCTCCGAACGCCGTAGCGGCTAGCCTTAACCAACATTCCGAACCGATACCGACACAATGTTGGTTAACACCTCGGCACTATCGGCGTCGAAATCCGATTTGCGCCTCCCGCAGTCGAGTTTGTCACCCCCGGGAGGGGTGCGGGGTGCGCTGCATCGGCGTCACCTCGCGTAGGTGAGATTGATGACGACGAGCGACATCTACGATCGTGGTTTCGACGAGGATGTCCAGTACGGTCCAACTGATCCCTGTCCCGAATGTGGCGGCACCGTCCGGACGAACGCGGCTGAAACCGTCTGTGAGGATTGTGGCCTCATCATCGACGACCAAGCGATCGATCACGGGCCAGAGTGGCACATCGACGACGGCGCCGACAACCCAAAGCGAACCGGAGCAGCACTGACACCGGCACGGCACGATCGCGGCCTCTCGACAGAGATCGGGACGAACCAGGACGCGAACGGCAACCCCCTCGAGGGCAAGAAGCGTCGACGCCTGTCCCGACTCCGTCGTGAACACGCACGGAGCCGGTGGCGATCGAAACAGGAACGCAACCTCGGGCATGGCCTCACGGAGATCCGGCGGATCGCGAGCGCGCTCGGCCTGAGTGATTCAGTACGCGATCAAGCGTGTCGATTGTTCCGAACGGCACAGGACCAGCACTTGCTACCCGGCCGATCGATCGAGGCGATGGCCGCCGCGAGCGTCTTCGGCGCCTGTCGGTGTAACGGCCAGTCGTGGTTGATCGCCGACGTGGCGCCGACGGCACCGGTTACACAGGATCGAGTCGAAAACGCCTATCGCGTACTCAACGAGGAGCTGGGGTTGCCGACGCCGCCTGTCGAGCCGACACAGTTCGTGCCGCGGCTTGCCTCCGAGCTCGGCTGTACCAACGTTGTGCGGCACCGGGCGGAACAGATTGCTGAACAGGCCGTCGACGCTGGCGTCACGTCAGGCGTACATCCAGCGGGGTTCGCCGCTGCCTGCCTGTACTTGGCGGCGTGTGCGAACGACGCGCCGTTGACACAGGCTGACGCAGCGGCGGCGGCCGAAGTAACGGTTGAGACCGTTCGGAACCATCGCGATCGGCTGCTCTCCGTCGTGGAGTAAGGGACAATCCCACCTTCGAACGTGGAGACTACTGTTGCCGATCCCTAACCACCAGTACGGAAGCGCAATCACGGGTCTGGTGGGTAACACAGCCCCAAACCGATTCGTCGATCCCCCAATTACAGGAAACTATTCCGCGACAAAAGAACTAAATCCGTAACTTGCTAAATACCCGTATGCCCAAGCCAGACGCCGCGGATGGCCCGCCACCGTTCGAGGATGCGTTTACCGGCGACGACGTCGAACAACGTATCTACGGCACCATCCTTCAGACCCGGGAGCCGACGACGGCCAGTTCGATCGCCGACGCCGCCGAGTGTGACCCAAAGACCGCCCGGAAGTACCTCGACTGGTTCGAGCAGTTGGGCGTCGTCACCCGGCACGATGGTCACCCGACTACCTACGAACGGAACGACGCATACTTCGAGTGGCGACGCATCAACCAGCTCGCTACCAAGCAGTCCGCTGCAGAGCTGCAGGATCGCGTTCGTGACCTGACGACGCGGATCAGGGAGTACGAGGACGCATACGACGCCGCGTCACCGGCCGCCGTCGACGCCGTCGCCGCCGCAGAGGGCAGCGACGAGCGGACCATCGACGACGTGTATAGCGACCTCGCCGACTGGGCGACCGCCCGCGAGGAACGTGACCGCTACGAACGCGCGCGCCAACAACGCACAGGTGGCGAGCGCGAACAGGCGTCCGGGTAGCCCGCTCGATGGCGCCACCGACAGACGATGGCGGGAGCCCTGCCCCCATCGATCGTCCAATCCTCGAGTTCCTCCAGACGCGACTCCACGCGACGAGGCAGGTCTCTCGAGCGACTGTCACGGATACAAGCGGCCATCTGGAGCTCCACGTCGTCTGTGCCCCATCGTACTACCCGGCAGCCGTCGACGAGGCGCAGTTGACGGTCCGTTGGTACACGAACGACGACTTCAAACTCCACTATCGAGAGCAGCACGCGGACCACACCTGGGAGTGCCGGTGGGACCGGCACCCGAATCCACACAATACTCGGGACCATTTCCACCCCCCGCCCACCGCCCCGACGCCCGGCGAGGGCGCATCGTGGCCCGACGACCATCGTGACGGCGTTGCGCTCGTCCTCGACGAGATCGAAGACCGGATCGCGACCCTCTGGAGCGCGTAAGGGCAACGGTCTCGCGTGGAGTGTTTGTCGGCGTCCCCAGAACGCTTCGCGTTCTGGTGTGCGCACGAGAACAGCGTTTCTCGTGCACGCCGGGAGGCGTGCAGCGCGCGACCATGAGTGCTGCGTGACTCACCATGCCCGGTCCCGATCCGCACGACGACACGAGTCGCGACTACGAACAGTTCGAGAAAGAACAGCTCGCCCAAGACCGCGACGCCATCGGCGTCGACACGGCGGACGTCGACGACTCGACGGCCCAACGCCTGGTCAACGACCTCGTCGACGCGGACGTCGTCACTCTGGTTCCCGAGGACCAAGTTCTGGTTCACGAGCCGAGCGGCACCACGTTCGACTCATCGACGCAGCTGGCCGTCTTCCATCGTGGCTGGACGACCGGCCGCGACGCCGACACGGAGGGCGAGTGATGCAGCAACCGTTCACTGTCGTCCGCTCGCTTTGTCTGATTCAGCTATTCTGGAGTGGCATCGCATAGCGAGCGTGTCTCGCCGTCCTCCTACAATCCACGAACACTCTGTGTGATACCGGCAGTTTCCAACCCCATCCAGACCAGAAACACCGCATACAGCGCAAGGAAGCCGTACGCTTCCGGGTTCGAGATCTCAAGGTCCGTTCTGGCGAAGATCATAAACACGAGCGTCGCGATTCCGAGAAACGCCATCAGCGGGACCGCGATGAGAAAATTGACGGTCGTCGTGCCAGCGATGAGCACGCCGACGGGGATCGCAACGAGGAGATTGAACGTATTGCTCCCGAGTACGTTCGTGAGGCTGGTAACACTCGAGTCCCGTCTCGCCGCCCGAACGCTGACAAACGTATCAGGGAGGCTGGTCGCAACGGCGATGACCGTCAGCCCCCAGAAGAACGAGGGCGTATCGAAGATGGCACCGAAATCGAGCGCGCCGCGTACGATCCCCTCGACGCCGATTCCGATAAGTGCCAGTGATACGAAGAGTCGGCCCCACTCACGTCCGGGCTCAACGTCGATCTCATCTTCGTGTGTGTGCTGTTGGACGTCTTGATAGTGCAAGAACACATATACGCCGTAGGTGAGTAAGGGGAAAATGGCAAGCGCCGGTGTCAGCACAGCCGCTCGGTTCGTCCCCGCTGGGACGTAGGTTGCGCCGAGCGCGAACGTAATGAACAGGACGAGTACGCTGATGATGTAGAACTGTGCGTCCTTATGCACGAGGTCACGCGTCGATTCGAGACCATCGCTGAAGAGTGTCGAAAGCGCCGGAATGACGAGGAGATTGAACACAGCACTCCCGACGATGGCGCCGACACCGAGTGAGAACTCCCCGTGGAGGAGCGTACTGACCACGACCGAAGTCAGCTCCGGGAAACTCGATCCGACAGCGACGACAACCGCCCCGTGGACGGCGACTGGAAGCCCGTAGTGCTTACTAAGGCGTTCGGCAGCGGTCTCCAGCACTTCACTCCCTTTCCAGATGACGCCCGTTGAGACGACAACAAAGGCGGTCGCAACGAGAAGTGGGTTCACGGTACCACCTCGTGCAACGTGTGTTCCGCGGTGACGAGCGATAGTCCGTCGATCATCTTCTACTCGACGATTCGGCGAAGAACAGATAAAACGCGCACTGTCTTCGGTACGGCCGTAAACAGCCGATAGACGTCCTATTTCGCCCGTTTCTTCCAAATTGCTCGATGGAGCGGGTTTAGGCGATAGAAGCCCAATGCAGGCCATTACCGCCGATATTGGGTGTTAGCGAGCCTCTAGAAACAGTCAGGATCGTTCCTGTAGCTTCGCCTTCGGAACTGCCTGCCTGACGCTCTCAATACCGCGTTTGGCTCCCTGTTTCGACACGTACCCTTCGCCGCTGGTGGCGATTATCTCTTCGTTGGTCGCGACAAGCCGCCATCGCCACTCACCAGCACCGTCAGTATAGAGTTCGAAACGAGGCTTGCTTGGCATACACTCCTCTATGCAGAGAAGCTATACGGATATTCTGGTCTCCCTTGCGAATCAGTATTCACTGGCTGCGCGTTCTGCGACGCGCCACTCGATACCGAGACTGGCGCGGCCCACACCTGGGGACAGGACGAGCGAGTCACCCACCCGATCTGTGTCGACTGCGCGATTCAGACGGATTCGGACCCCGACGAGCGCGATCACGTCGCCTGTGACGGCTGTGGGCTGGTCGTCGACACGCTCGCAGCTCTCACCCGGTTCCGGGTGGAACTCGGGCATTTGGAAGGCCCGTTGCAGCTGTGCGCCCGCTGTAGTCCGGGCGGACTTGCGACGTACTGGACGCGCGATCTCAAGGAGCATCTCGTTGCGACGCCGGCAGAGTGACCCCCTCCCATATTTCTGGGCACGGAAACATCCATCCACGGTAACAAACATACCAAACAACTTAGTTCCAACAGTCCAAACACTAGTCTATGTCGAGCGGCACCATCGATATCGACGAGTTCGAGAACGCTGACGCCGACGAATTCGAGGACCGGAATGATACCGAGCGGATCGTGCTGTTCCTCGACAAGAATAACGACCGAGCGTGGAAGGCGACAACGATTGCCGAGCACCTCGGGCTGGATACAGACGCCGTCAGTGCGATTCTCTCGCGATTGAAGGAACGCGGTCTCGTGCGGCACAAGCGCCCGTACTGGGCGATCACGGACGACGAGGAACGGCTCCAATCTGCCTATCGCCTCCACCGACACCACGAGACAGCAGACGAACAGTACGGTGAGGAGCGTCTTGAAGACCTCCAAACCGACGAGATGGAAGAAGTACAGTGACTGCGTTTGAGGAACTGGAACGCGGTGACATCGTCTGGGCGAGTGACCCGCTCTCGGAGAAAGGTCGCCCGATGCTCATTCTGGGAGCACCGCACCTCCCGAACCATGGTACCCAACTCATCACTGTCCTACTCTCCACGAAGACCTACCACGAGGAGGCACTCACACTCCGAGACGACGACTACGAGGGCGACCCACTCGGAGAACGAAGTCACGTGCTTCCGTGGTCGCTCGCGACCCTCAACAGTGCTGCGGACGTAGAGCACTATCTGACCTCTCTCATCAACGAACGAACTGAGGATGTGGCGAGCCAGTTGATCGACTACATATCGTCTTGAGGTGACTGCTCGTTGCGGAGCATCCGTTCGTCGACGGGAACAAACGAACAGCGCTCCGAACGGTGGTCGTTTTCTATATGCTGAATGGGTACACGTTCGACTACGGTGATGAGATTCGAGCCCTCTTGCACCGCTTCGCAACCGACGAAGCCGCGGTCGACACGAGACTGCAGTTATCTACTTCCGGACCTGCGCTCGTCGCAACCGATAAGGAAACACACCGAGTATGCTGACGAGATCAATGGCGTCCAGCACCGATTCCTCGACGGCGGTCGACGACGAAGTCCGCCAGCTCTACGAGCGGTATCAGGCGGCTGAGAGCGACGCCGAACGTCGCGAGATTGCCCACGAGATGGGGAAGCTTGACGGACACCGCCACGCAGAGATCTATGCAGCACTCGAAGACGAGTGAGTCAACGTGTTCTCAGCGCCTCCTTAACTATCGACGACTGCTTTGCTACCCAGTGACGACGCCTTGTGGTCTACCGACCATCACGCCGGGCTGACGCTTGTCCTCGAAGAGCATCTCGTGGACGGGTGACGCTTGGCCGAGTGAGGCTCACATCGTACACACGAAAACGGCTAAGTGCGTTGGCTCACAATGTACACATCATGAGCACCGATAAGAAGCGCGTGCAGTTTCGGGCCCCCGATCGGCTCATCGACCGGGCCGACGCACTGGCCGCAGT
>NZ_JBNTJX010000033.1:0-10504 GCF_051195075.1 Halobaculum sp. EA56 | reverse complement strand
GCATCACGAGATCGGAGACTACGAGAACCCCCTCGGGTTCGAGGGTATCTGCGACTGTAGCGAAAACGCGATTCCGCTCGGGGAGGTATACGAGTGCGTCGATGGCTGTACACGCGGTAAACGAGTCCCTGGTAAACGGGAGTTGTGTCGCGTCACCGATGATGAACTCGGAATCGAGGTGCTTACCCCGTGCGTTCTCGGTTGCCATCTGGATGTTGTACGGAACGAGGTCGACACCAGTGACGTTGAAGCCGAACTGATAGGCGAGGTGGAGGGCTGGACCCCCCCGACCGCAGCCGACATCGAGGAGGCGCACTCCGTCGGTTGTGGGTAGATGCGACGCGACCCTTGAGCCGACTTCCGTGACGAGGCGACGTTGACTCGAACCGGCTATATGTGGCTGGTACCACTCCGAGTAGCCGAGATTGAGGAACTCGTCAGTATCGAACAGGAGGTCGAACGCCCGCCAGATATCGGCTCGCTCGCCGCGGTAAGAAAACTGGTCGGTGATTCGGTGGCGGAGAGTACTCTGATCCATCGGCCACCTACTCGAGTTCGGAAACCTCCGAATAGCAGTACTCGGATTCGTCGCAGTACGCGAGGTCGGCACACCCGCGAGGACGCTGGTAGTCGATTCCCTTGTGCCGTCGGAGATACGTCACGTATCCGTCGTCGACGCGGTCCAGGATGTCGTGACAGATCCACTTCTCCCTAACCCACGTAGTGCCCAGATTTCGGTACGGACACAGGAAGATCGTCCGTTCGACCGAATCAACCTGTGGCGTCTCGACGATCCGGACACCGACAAGGCGATAGGCGATGCGAAGACGGGTAACGACCGATTCTGGCGTATTCGCGCCGAGGAAAAGGACGTATGCAAGCACGTATCCGAGATCGTGGAGGAGTCGTCGAATCATTGTTTAGGGTGTCGACTGCCGTCCCAAAGTATCTTGACCAGGTGTTTTCTGTTCAGATTTCGGTGTACACGTCACCTGTCTTTCCGCCGCCGAGTTTGTAGACGGTGAATGTGTCGGACTTCGTCCCGCCCATCCCCGGCGATCCAGCCGGCATCCCGGGCAACGCGATGCCGTCAATCGCCGGCTCTTCCTCGAGCATCGTCGCGATAACCTCGGCAGGAACATGTCCTTCGACGACGTACTCGTCGAGGACGAGTGTGTGACAGCTCTGTAGATCCGATGGAATACCGTGTTGGCGCTTGAGATCCGTCACGTCTTCGGTTTCGGTTTCCCCGAGCGTCGTGTCGAGCTGTTCCCGCAGGTACGACGCATATTTTCCACAACAGCTACAGCCTGGTGAACTGTATTGTTGGGCGTTCGTCACCGCTAGCGTTCCCTCGATATCCCACTCATCCCCACTCGATGACCCCAAACAACCGGCGGTTCCGAGTGCGACTGTCGTCGCACCGACCCGTAGTAGTTCGCGACGAGTTACGGCCCGTTCCATATGCTCGTCACTTGGCTCGGAAGTATTCAATTGTACGTCGACCTTTCCTGTGTATTGAGAACGGATTCAAGCACGACGGGGAAGGTGACTTTCAGTTCTGAGGAGGAAACCCCAAAGGTCAGAGTCCCGTATTCGTCTCTATGTGGCGACCCTCATCGGTCGAGGGTGCTGCCGTGACGGTTTTCCGTCAACGAGCATATCGGCCTTAAATTGCGCCCAACATGACCCAGAGCATGACTCGTCGCACCGACTCCGACACTTCACTCCTCGAAACTGTGGGAAATACGCTCTCGTCGAACTGATGCGACTCCAAACGACGTCTCCACTCTTTTCGAAATAGACGTGCTATAGCGAGTTACTTGCGATAAAAGCCTCAAGTCACCACCCCAGAGACTGTTCTCCCGGTTTCGATTCTTAACAGAAAGCACGGTAAATCGTCGTTACGTATAGATATGTATGAACTCCCCCAGCCATCTAGAAGTTCGAGAAGGTGCGGACATCAACCTGTACAACCAGATCCTCATTCCACTCTACGGAGCTGATATAAGGGACTCAGTGGTCCAATATGGCCTATCACTTGCAGAAACGTATGATGCGGCTCTCCACGTGTTATATATTCAAGATGAGGAACGCACGGAGGTGGAATCCGATCAAGTCACTAAACAAGAGGAATGGGACGCAGCAGCGGTAATTGAACCCGTGGTGGATCAGGCCCACTCGCTCGGACTCAATGTGATACCAGCAGTGGATAGTGGGCACTCTCCAGGTGTTATTCGGGAATACGCTGAGGAGAATGATATCGATTTGCTTGTCCACCAGAAACCTACACAGACTAGATTAGCACGAATTCTCCGGAGAGACGTCTCCAGCCACATCATTCAAAATATCTCTCTTCCTGTCTTGACGATACCTGATATGGATCCCTCTGATCCGGTAGGAGAGTTATCTACTAGTCAGTTCACAGATATTCTCGTGCCTACGGATGGATACGACGAGGCATCTGTGGCCTTCAAACATGGGCTACAAATTGCTAAACGGTATGATGCAACCCTACATGGACTTTTTATCATTTCCGAACAGTCCTATTCGAGTCGGCCTGGATTCACGTGGGAAGAGGTCACTGACTCTTGGGAACAGCGGGGAACTCGGCTCTTGGAGGACATTACGGAGAAGGCAGCGACCTTGGACGTTCCTGTCCGAACTACGTTGAGCTTTGGTCAACCTCAGCAGGAGATTCTCAAATACACTGAGGTGACTGACATCGACCTTGTTACAATGGGGACACGAGGATTGACTGGCATTCGTCGGCTATTACAGGGAAGCGTCGCAGCTCAAGTGATCGAGGAAGCAGATTACCCCGTTCTAACGATTAACCGAAGGACAGCTGAATTGAAAAAACACCCGTACACCTTTCTTCGAAAGACAAACCAGAATCGGAAGTCAAGGCTATATTGAAATATTATTTGTAATATACTAATTTCAGTCTTAAATTCGGAAATTCTAATTGCGTATTAATCCCCGTTTCTTCTACCAAACCAAAGAGTGTTAAGTTCGTTCTGCTGAATAAAGCGCGCGTACTGACCAGAAGGAAAACCAAGAAACGACAGGGCTACTCCTAAAAATCGTGTTTGTCTTCACGTTTAGGTGCATCAGATGGACGTTAGTGCGAGCAACGCGAAAAGTTAACTGGCAAATGGCTCCACGGACTGAGTTGTTGAACTAGTCGTCCATGCCGGATGGGGTTTGGCCCGTAGTCGATCCCGACGGTGCCGACCCTGCGGCAAACTTGTAAACGGCGACGAGTCCCCAAATCACCAAGCCGAGCAGGATGATGCCCGCCCTAATGTCGATGGGGACCACTGCAGCGTGTTCGATTGCTCCCTCGCTATCGACTGGGTGCCCGGCTCCCAGTAGCATGTCGAGCAGGCCGATCACGACGACGCCCAAGACAACCAGGCCACCGCCGACGTACATGGCGATTTGGTCTGCCGTTGATAAGTCACTCATTGGTAGTCACCCGAGGAGTTTCCGTAATCGCGTGTTCTCGAACAGTTCCATCTCACGCAGGCGGTTATCGACTGCCAGGACGCCGCCCGCTCCAAGTGCCACAATGGTTCCGAAGACCATGATCCCAAGGAGTTCACCCGTGACCATACCGTTGGCCCAGCCGCCACCGTAGCCGTTGATGAAGTAGAAGAACAGCATCATGAAGGCACCAAAGAAGGCGGCGGTCCTCGTGAGGACACCGAGTATCAGCCCGAGACCGATGGCGGTTTGCCCAAGCGGTACCGCCACGTTGACGAACGCCAACAGGATGCCGTCGCTGAACGGCGTGACGAAGGGGGCGAGAATCGTGCCCTGAGCGGCTCCGCCGACGAACCAGCTGGCGTCGAAGGGCCACGCCCAGATTTTGTCAAGGCCAGCGTGGAGCATCCACCACCCGGCGGTCAGCCGGAGCAGCAGGATCCAATACGACAACCAGGCTCCCGAGACCGAGAACGACGTCTCGGTTCCGAGAAAATTCGTACGGATGGATTGAGTTGACATGGCATACTTCACCTCACGGCTGATTTTGTCAGATGTAGTAAAAAAGATTGATGGTGTTCGTGATTTCTAAGAGTCGGGGCTCATTTCAGGAACGCGGATATCCGAGGTGAGTTGGATGATTCTCAAGAAGGAATTCGGTCACCCTCTACGGACTGATTGTGTGCTGGGGCGTGTAAGCGGGAACACTGATGAAGCCGAGCCCACCGAATTCTGGATCTCGGAAAATTCGCTTGAGGGACTCCATTTGCTGATTTAATCCTCTGTACTTACCGATCCTCCCAGTAGCTAACAGATTCTGAGAATTTAACTCGAGCGGATGTCAATTAATCAACTCCCATTGGTTAGTCATTCCTCCATAGACACGGTTTAAAACTCGTCGTCTCGAGAAAATACGGGCAAACAAAACAGGGTGGCGGAGGAGACGCAGTAGAACTGTACTCGGAGACCGGTCAACGTCTTCAATATCGATCCCGGCAGCGGCACGAATTGCTGCTCCCAGAACCTTGGGATTACGAGTTTCAAGAAAGTATCTCACAACTGTGGCGAAAATGTACTCCGTTTTCATCCTCTGATATAAACTGTCAGGAAAATTGTGTAATTGGCCGCTGTTAGCCAACTCTGCGGCCAAGAATCCCGATTCAACGGCCTGTGAAATTCCTTTTCCAGTGAGTCGGTTTGCGATCCCCGCAGCATCACCAACCCGTACGACGGAATGCTCCGGTAGATAGGTTCTGTCGGGATCGAGACTGGGTCCCTCGGGAATGATTGCGACGTTCGTCCGTTCCTGCGACGGGACTGGCCACCCATTCCGCTTACAGGCTTCCCTCAATGCCTTCATATAATCACTAGGCCGGTCACTGACCGTCCAGCCGATACCAACGTTGGCTCGTTGCGATGTCTTCGGGAATGCCCACGAGTACCCTGTATAGTTCTCCAGAATTATCCGGCTGTTCGGGTACAACTCGGTGAAGTCCCCTTCGACATCACTGTTAAGCGCTACCATATATCCTGAATACTCGTTGGTTGTTCCGAGCGCTTTACTAGAGAGTGATGGCTGACCGGTTGCATCAACGACGAGATCATACTCATCGGTGAACTCGTGGAAATCTGTCCGTGTGATAGACTGGTTTTCGTGGATGTCAACACCCTTCTCTGAGAGTTGTTCTGCCCAGGACTGCTCAACGACATTTCGGTCCGTTATATATGTATCCGCAGCAGGAAAGGTGCCGGCTCCAGTGCGGTGGCGATCGGCGTCGATTCCGTCATACACCTCCACTTCCATCGCTGGCAGCGGATTGAGAAAGCCGTTCTCTACAGTCGGCTCGAGTGGGATCTTCGATACCGCTGTCATCGCTTCTCCGCAATTAACGCGTTTGCTATCGTAGGACTGCCGCTCATATAGTTCGACGACGAATCCAGCGTCGTCGAATCCAGCAGCTGCTGCAAGCCCGGCCATCCCTCCACCTATTACCGCAATTTTGGACGTTCGTGTCATCGGTTTTTGCCAATCTTTGAGGCCATCGTTAAGCTCCCAACAGCATCCGAAGTGACCCACGAACGCCCATCGGGAGTCCGATCGCTCCGATGAAGAACGTCATAAGCCACCACCACGTGTGATTCATCTCCTCTTTCGCATCGGCGAGATACCACACGATGCCGACAGTCACGACGAGTTTCAGCACGAACGTCGATCCGGAGAATCCAGTCGCCTGGTACACGAGATTCGTCACGACCAGCTTTGGGGAGTAGCCGAGGAACGTCACACCGATGAGATTCTGCGCAGCGTCCCACAACTGGCCGAAAACGGCCAGCAGAATTAGCGGGTGTCGAAGGTGTGTGATATTGACGAAACTCGCGCCCCAGTAGTAGAGTGCGGTTACGCCGAGCGCTATCCCCGTCGTCGCGACAGGAACCCATAGGCGGAGTGGGGTCGATGTCGAGAGGCCGTGCCAAACAGCCCACCAGACGGCCCCGACAGCCCACACCGACCCGACGAGCCCGACTGTTAGCGGGATAGATCCGATATTTTGGTCACGCAAGAGTGCACCGACACCGAGCGCGAGGATGGTGACAGCGGTGACGACGATGTAAATCGATGGCGTGATGAACCACACCGCGTAGTCCCCGAGCAGCCCGAGATCCTCGAGGGCGCGCATCGCCCCACCTGCGATGATGATCGGAGCGAACCCGTAGGCCAGTCGTGCGTCGAACGTGACGTCGAGTTGGTCGAGATACGCACGTAGTCCGGGGAGGCTGTATACGACTGCCGCGAGGTAGATTACCGTGTTCACCGCGTTGTAGCCCTGGACAGCACGAACCCCCTCGTGCGTGACTGGCTGACCGGCCGCATCGGCGACGACTGGTCCCCAGAGATACTGCCAGATGAACCGGTCGTAGACCAACGTCGGAAACACGAGGATGCCCCCACCGAGGAGGACGAGCGGGGCCAGCAGGTACAGCGCCCACCACTCGCGTGAGCCGGTCTCCGGAAGGACAGTCTCGACGCGGCGGGTGACAGTACTCACGACCCGTTCACCTCCAATCGCCACGTCGTGCTTTTCGAGCGCCCCCACTGTTCGAGTGAAACGATTGTGAGTTCGTCCTGGAGCTGGCTGAGATACTGCGCGACTGCCTTGGGAGATCCGTCGAGGTCGCTGGCAATCTCGCGAGCCCGGAGGTATGTCGGTTCGCTACTGGCTGTCTCGACGAGGTACCTTCGAACCGTGTGCCGGGAAATATTCGACATTGATCTAGAGGTGACGGTTAGCGAAGAAATCCGAAGAGCTTGTAGTCGTGATCGGGGGTGTACCGCCGGAACAGGAGACTGTTCGTCAGCACCGACACCGACGAGAACGCCATTGCTGCTGCAGCGAGCACGGGCTGGAGGAGGCCGAGCGACGCTAACGGAATCATCGCCGTGTTGTAACCGAGCGCCCACACGAGGTTCTGTTTGATCTTCTGGAGTGTCGCGTCTGAGATTCGGATCGCCTTTACCACGTCGAGCGGGTCGTCTCGCATCAGCGTGACGTCTGCAGCTTCGATGGCGACGTCGGTGCCGGAGCCGATTGCTGTCCCGACGTGTGCGACCGCGAGTGCCGGAGCGTCGTTGACGCCGTCACCGACCATCATCGCCTGCCGGCCCTCGTCTTGAATACTGTCGACCGCGTTGGACTTGTCCTCAGGAAGGACTCCTGCGCGGACGTTCTTCGGGTCGATACCCACCTGTTTAGCGACCGCACGGGCAGTTCGCTCGTTGTCGCCCGTAATCATCATCACGTCAACTCCCCGCTCTTGGAGTGCTGTGACAGCCTGCTTGGAGCTTTCCTTCACTGTGTCGGCGTCGGCGACCACACCCACGAGCTCCCCCTCGTAGGCGACCAGCATCGCCGTCTTCCCCTCGTTCTCGAGGCGTTCCATCGTCTCCTCAGCGGGAGAGGGGTCGATCCCGTTGTCCCGCAGCAGCTTGCGGTTGCCGACCAGCACCTCGCTGTCACCAATGACTGCTTTGATCCCGTGGCCCGGAACGTTCTCGAAGTCGTCAGGCTCAGTCACGTCCAGGCCGCGTTCTTCGGCCCCTTCGACGATTGCACGGGCGAGCGGGTGTTCGCTGCCGCTTTCAGCTATCGCCGCCAGTCGAAGCACATCATCCTCTGAGAGGCGCTCACGGGTGCTGAGCTGTCCACCATCTGGGGTCGGCTCGCCACCGTCAGTCACCACATTTCCATCGCTATCAAAGACGACCACGTCGGTGAGTTCCATTTCACCCTCCGTGAGGGTGCCCGTCTTGTCGAAGACGACCGTGTCGACGTCTTTTGCGCGTTCGAGGATGTCACCGCCCTTGAACAGGACGCCGTTCTGGGCACCAATCGTCGTCCCGACCATCGTCGCTGCGGGCGTCGCCAGCCCCAGCGCACAGGGACAGGCGATGAGGATCGAGGACGCGAAGACAATTATCGCGAACTCGAAGACTGAAACGGTCCCACCGACCGGGGCCGGGCCGCCAGCAACCTGACCCCACAGCGGGAGCCAGTCGACGAAGCCAGCGAGAGCCTCGGGGAACAGGAACCAGACGACACCCCAGAGAAGGGCGTTCGCGATGACCGCAGGCACGAAGTACGCGGAGATGCGGTCGGCGAGATTCTGGATGTCGGGCTGGCGCGACTGGGCCTCCTTGACTGTCTGGACGATCTGTTGGAGGGCCGTGTCTTCTCCAACCTTCGTCGCCTCCACGACAAGGACGCCGTTCTCGTTAATCGTCGAGCCGACGACCTCATCGCCCTCCTCTTTCTCGACAGGCACAGATTCGCCAGTGACCATTGACTCGTCGACGGCAGACTGACCGTCGACAACGACACCGTCTGTGGGAATCTTCTCACCTGGACGAATTTTCATCCGGTCACCAGTTGTGACCTCTTCGAGTGGAACTTCTTCTTCACTGCCGTCCTCGCGGACAATGGTCGCCGTTTCGGCTTCCATTTCGAGGAGCTTTCGGAGGGCCTCACCCGCTTGGCCCTTCGACCGAGCTTCGAGATAGTTACCCAACGTGATGAACACGAGGATGAGGGCTGCCGTGTCGAAATAAAGTCCACCTGCAATGAGTTCAGCAAGGACTGCCACAGAGTATAGATAGGCCGTTGTTGAACCGATCGCAATCAGCACGTCCATATTGGCGCGGCCGTTCTTCACGATCGCCTTGTACGAGTTCTTATAGAACGGCCAGCCGAGGATCGCCTGTACCGGCGTGGCGAGGAGGAACTCAACCCAGCCAAGTTCCACACCGAAGACGGCTTCAGGGACGATCGCGCCACCGAGCAGATAATTGTCGATGAGGAAGAAGAGCAACGGTGCCGATAACACTGCCCCAAAGAGGGTCAACCTGAGTTGTTTCCGAGTTTCGGCTTGACGGGCGGCATCTCGTGCGTCCTGGCCCGACTCTTCGTCGGCACCATCTTCGCGGACGGGCGAGTAGCCAGCCTCCTCGATAGCATCGTACAGCGCACCAATAGATACTTCCGCAGGATTGTAGGTGACCTGTGCTTCGTCGGTTGCGTAATTGACCTCCGCATTAACGACGCCCGGAATATTTTCAAGAGCGGTTTGGTTGGTCTCGGCGCAGTTGGCACAGGTCATATCGGAGATGGCAATCGTTACCGTCTCAGAGACTGCGCCGTACCCGGCCTCGTCGATCGCGTCGTAGATTTCTTTGAGCGATACCTCTTCAGGGTCGTAGGTGACGGAACCCTCGTCGGTGGCGAAGTTCGCATCCGCCTCCGATACCCCGTCGAGCGATTCGAGAGTGTCCTGGATCGTCGCCGAACAGTTGGCGCAGGACATTCCCGTGATATCAAGATGGATTGTTTGGCTTGTCATGCTTGTTCTACTATACGGGGTCTAGGTTTAGGCGATTTACTGCTTCGAGAGGCGGGGTTTCGACTGCAGGAAAATTTGGATTCCAAAGACAGCGTTACGCTCCCTCTTCGAGTCGCTGATACCGATCGTCGAACCGTGTGAGACAGGACGGACAACAGAAGTGATAGATCTCTCCGTCGATTCTCGTCGTTTCACCTTGATTATCAACGGTATTGTTACATTCAGCACAGGTGAGTGCAAATTCGACGCCATCAACGGACGGCGTCCATTCAAGCTCGTCAATTAGTGTGACGGTGTAATCTGCTACATCGATCTCGTTAAAGAGTCCATCTACCCACTGACGTACGTTCTGGGCTTCAACACGGGCATAGAACCAAAGATCTCCTTCGGAGGTCGTGAAGACGTGTTCAACGCCATCTGACTCTCGAGCCCGCTCGCGGGCGGCCTCCAACGACGCTGAGCCGATTTCGGCCTGAATAAATACCGGTACACCAGCTCGGAGATGAGCCCGGTTGACGTCAATCGTGAAGTTGTTAATGATGCCAGCTTCCTGTAATCGCTTTACCCGGTCAGAAACGGCTGGCCCCGACAAGTCGACCTCCTCGCCAATATCGCTGAACGGGCGGCGGGCGTCATCAGCGAGTAACGAGAGGATTTCTAAGTCGGTTTCATCCAAATCGCGCATACGACCGCTTCGTCTCGCAGGATACATTATTGTTGCCCACAACACACCTTCGAAATCGGTGATCTAGGGCTGCGACAACATTGGATTCTAAGCAGAAAACCACATAGAATACTCGCCCCTATCTACGAATGGATATGACTCAGACAATCACCGTCGAAGGAATGACCTGTGAACATTGCGAGCAGACCGTCGAAGAGGCACTCGAAGAAGTTGAGGGGGTTACGTCCGCTACTGCGGATCGTGACTCAGAATCCGCGACGGTCGAGGGGTCCGCTGAACGGGATGAGCTTGTGACTGTGGTCGAAGACGCTGGATACGATGCCTCTGCGTAACAAATCCCGATTCTCGTCGAATCGGATTCGGAGAGGGATTGATACGACTGCCAATCCCAGGTGTAGATACTATGACTGATACACTTCCGTTCGATGCCGTCCGCGA
>NZ_JBNTJX010000032.1:0-10785 GCF_051195075.1 Halobaculum sp. EA56 | reverse complement strand
AACGTTACGTGCCCCTGTGGTGATCCGAACAAGCGGTTTGCGTTCCGCTCGCACGAATCAGCGGCCATCCTCCTGCTTGCTCCACACGAGTTCCGTCTAACGTTTCGAATGATGACAAGTCATATCGCTCTCGTGGGTGTGTTTCGACCGCCTGCATTACCGCCCAACCGAACGGGTTTGAGGCGGAGTTCACGGACACTATAGCTTCAACACGCCGAAGGCGTGTGGGATGGGATAGTTGATGGAACCGCGTATTCAGCCCACACCTGTGAAGTGGTGCCGTTCCGATTCGCATAGCCAACACGGATCATCTCGCCGGAGGCAGCAGTGGTCGACTCGGAACTCCCCCACGGTCACGTCAGTCTCCGGCAGGTTGACCTAGTTCGACGGAGACATCCGCGATCTCGCGAATCGCGTTCGATATCTCCGCGTACGTCGCCCGGCGGAATGTATCCATACACTACCGATTGATTTGACACATGAAAATACTTTCTCAGATATATTTCGATGCAGTGATTTCGGACAGAAGACGAGTATTTAACGATCTGACGGATAGATCCCCATCTTCGATCGTAGGAGTTTCTTTCTCGGAGGCAGCGAATCATCGAACAGATCAATATTTACCGGTGGATCGAAACATAGAGATGTGGGTCAGGACGGTGACAGAGAGCCGGGTGAGTCCGACGACTCCAAAGAAGAGTCCGACCGTTCCTCGTTGTCCCACTTAGCAGATCGAGTTCGAAACAATTCAAGTGGGAATTCCGAGGACTCCGATTCACGGTCGGAGTCATTGGCTGATCTCGCCGATTCGATCCGAGAAAAGAAGGGAGAAGCTCATCAGAACGCGGTTGATTCCGACACGGATGACACCGGACACGAGGAGTGGGACGTCGTCGATCGGGACAGTACGAGCACCACGTCACCGACAACCGACGCGAAAACGGAAGCGATTCTAGAACTGATCGACGGTGCGTCCAACGTACTGGTGAAAGGCCCCGCGGACTGTGCGACCGAGGAGAGCCTCTGTTCGAGGCTAATGGCGGCACAGCCAGGTGAGACCGTCGACCTGATACTGTTACTGGTCGATCAATCGCCGGAGGAACGACTTTCGTTTCTTCGGAACTACATATCGAACCCGATCGAGAATATAACGGTCACGTACGTTCAGACATACGACCGGTCTGCGGGCGGAGCCGACCTTCCCGATGTCACGATCAACAGGATATCGGATCCGACGGATCTCCGCCGAATCGGGATCTTGACTAGCAAGGCGATGGGCGAACGGGCAGACTCACCGAATAAGACAGTTGTCTGTGTACACTCCGTCTCCGAACTGATCGCGGCCGCCAATGACAACCAGCGAGTGTTCCGGTTCCTGCATGTTCTCCGTGGACGCGTGGAATCTACGGGTGCACGTGCACACTACCACCTCGATCCGGAGAGCCATCCCGATGAGACCGTTCAGACGTTCACTTCTCTATTCGATACCGTCCTCGATTTCGACGAACACGGGTCGCTGTCGGTCGAGTAACCCGCCCTCGACAGCGAACGAAGTGTGGGCTGAAACCCTCCCGCGAGGAACGCCTACGACTTAGGTTGTGGGTACCTTACTCGGGATCCTGCCAATCGAAACTTTCGGCCAAGTCGGATTTCTCGCCCGGTTCCGTCTCCGCGTCGACAGTCTCGGACTCGGATCCTTCACCGATTCGTCGCTCGATGTCGTCAGGGAGGTCTGTGGGTATCGATTGCTGCTCGGAAGTCTCTTCGGAGGCACTCACATCAGCTCGTTGTTCGGATTCGGATCCGGTGCGGACGGCCGCGGATGTCTCCTCGTGGTCGGGTTCGGAACCGAGACTGAACTGGTTGTCATCCGTCGATCGACCGGCACTATCGGTCGGCCGGTTCGGGGGTTCGGTAGGGGTCTCGGAGAGTGATTCTCGGGACCGATCCGGTTCCTGCCGGTTGCCCGCTCGTGAATCTGCGGTTCGTGCTATCGGATCGCCGAACAGGAACCACTTCGTTTCCTCGTCGATCCCGGTCAGCCGACGTCCACAGTTGTGGCACTCCGGGCTCGCGAGCAATGATAAATCGATCGTCGTGTCGCAGTTCTCACAGCTCGCCGACGTGGCTCCGATCTCTTCGGCCTCTTGCAGCAGCCGCTGGAGCTGCAACTGATCGACCTGCACCTCTTCGAGCGCCGACTGAAGCGCCTCGGTCTTCGACCGCTGCTGTCGCTCGATCCGTTCGATCTGTGTTTCGAGCGACTCAGTCGTCGTAAGCAGATGTTCGAGGATCGTCTCGAGGTCTTCGAACTCCCTGTCGAGCCGTGACTCGATCCGGTCCTGTTCTTCTGTTATCTCCGATTCGATCGCGCCGATTTTCTCGTGGAGGTCCCGTATCTGCGCCCGGGTCTTGGACTCGTGTTCAACAACCTCTGTCTCGGTCGCCTCGAGTTGCTCGATGGCGGAACGAAGTTGTGACTCCACCTCCGTTCCCCGTTCGATCTCTGCCTCGAGTTTCGCTTCGAGCAATCCGAGTCGCTCGTAAAGCTTCTTTTCGTCCTCCTCGGTGGACGTGTCGCCGTCGCTTTCGGATCTAGTATCCGACGACGACTGGGGTTCCCCATCCGGACGGACGTCTGTAGTCGTATCGTCAGCCTCCCGGTCCGACAACTCTCCGAACAAGCTGTTCTGCTCGGCTGAATCCAACAGCTGTGAGACCTCGTTGAGTGTCCAATACGATGAGAGTAACCGTTGGAAGAGCTCTTCCTCCGAAACACCCTCCCGTGCTGCTTGCTCGGCTAACCACTCCTCTAACGAATCGACTGAGGGGTCCAGTTCCCTATCGTCGGAGGAGTCATCAGCCATCTCCATCAGTTCTCTTGGCAAGTAAAATCATTCCACGGTGAAAACAGTATTGCCTATATGCACCGAGAACGCACAACGTTTACCAAAATTAAGGGTACTCTCTTTCGATTCCATCATCGTATACCGTTCTGGTGTGTTATCGAACTGAATAGTTCTTCGAAGTGTACAAGAGGGACGCCACTAGAAACACAACGTACCGCCAACGAAGATTCACATGTCTCGGTCACTCTGGTATCTGGGGGTGTTGCTCGTCGTCGGCGGACTGGCCTTCAGCGTCGTGCCGACTGGGAGCTACAGTACTATCGCGGGCGACCGGCCCGTAGATGTCTCCGTGGCGGAAGACAACGACGCATTACTCGCGCTGGTCGGTACCGGAGAGGCGGTTACCTCTCCGGGACGCTCGTCCGACGACGAGGGTACCGCAGTCGCGGCGTTGGTCAATAACGTCGATTCCGCGCTCACGGTTACATACGACGCGACCGTCGATACTGACGCAGTTGAGCTCGAAACGAACTCGGAGACGACTACGATCACAAACGGAGGCCAGCAGCGGTTGTTCGCTCGGTGTGCCCCGTCTGGCGGCGGGTCGGGTGTGGCGACGCTAACCGTGACTGTGAGCGAGGCGAGCGGTTCTGACACGTCGATCACTACTGCGAGGCTCACTGCACAGTTCGAGTATGATTGCCCGGGGAACGGCGGGTCGGGCGGTGACGCTCGTGCACCATCCAGCGGCGTCGCATACGTCGACACCGACGGGGACGGCGAGTACGACGACGGCGAAGCGACGTACACCGAGTCGGAACTGGCGTCGTTCGAGAATTCGGATGCTGACCTCGTGATCCACACGGACGGCGAGACCGTCACTTCGAGGGAAGGATTCGACATCGAAGCCCGATCAGTCACGGTCCGCACGACGACCCTGCGGAGCAACCAGGGGGTTTCGATCGAGTCCGAGGAGACGGTTTCGTTCGTCGACTCCACGGTCGCCGGAAACAATGGTGCCCTCGACGTTGCGGCGCGAGGCATCGAAGTTCGCAACACCGAGCTCACTACGAACACCGATATCACGCTCGCCGCGGACGGTGGCTCCGTCACGCTCGAAGAGGCGACCGTGGACGCACAGAACGGCGACATCGATGTCTCCGGGTCGTCGTTCAGTTCGGTTGGCACGTCGTTATCGACGAACAACGATATCTCTATCGAGGTGGAGGAGGGAACGGCTTCGCTGTCTGGCACAACGCTGACGTCACAAAACGGCGATATCTCCGTAGAGGCGGGTGAGATCGACGCGTCCGGGGCGGAGATATCGACGAATAACGCTATCTTACTTACTACTGGAGAGGGCCCGCTCGGCTTGGTGGGCTCGACCGTCGACGCACAGAACGGCGACATCGTGATCACGTCCGCCGGTCAGTTGGACGCGTCCGGGACGAGTATCGAGACGAACACGGATATCACGCTAGGCTCGTCGGGTGACATGACACTCTCGAACGCCTCGGTGACGACTCAGAACGGTGGCCTCTCCGCAGAACTGGATCAGGACTCGGCGACGCTCAGGGTCGACGGACTAAACATTCGCAGCCGGGACAACACGCTCGTCTACAGTCCCAAAGGGGTCACCGTCTCAGGAACGCCCGACCGCGGACAGGTGCGCGCGGGGTGACGACCTCTCGTATCGGTCACTCCATTCGACCCGCTCACAACAGCCGACGCTTGACCCGCTGTAGGAGGGTGATGTTCCGTCCTGTCGACCGTAGCCGGATCGGACCCAACCCCACCGAGATCGCTCCAAGGGACACGGACAATCCCACGAGCAGAAGATCGATCGCGGCGATGGCGATGTACGGATGGATCTCGTGAAGGGAGAGGATCACCGACCGCGGTAGAACCGGGAGATAGCGCCACTCTGAGATCGACCGGGAGTACGCGCCGGTCGTGTCAGGGGCCCGGATAGTCAGCGTCGTCGTTTCCTCGGAGCGCCCGGACACGACGAACACCGACCGCGAGACCGAGAGATCCGGGTGTCCCGGTTCGATGACCGTCATCATCGGGACGAACCCGTCGTTGATGACGCGGTATTCGATCGTCGTCTCTTCGCCGACGCCGATAACCAGCGGACTGTCGTTCGGCGCTTCCGAACTCACGATATCGAACGAGGTCGTCCCCGATGCCAGAACCATGCTCGCGGTCGCCGGTGTGACGACGATGAGGATCAAGACGAGGAGGAACGTTGACGTACGGATGTAGTCCCCGCGGCGTCGCGACCGGTTCGTCTGTCGCGACCCGCCTCCGCCGCCGGTGAGTACGCTGACAACGATCAAACCGATTCCGATCCAGACGAACGTCTGTGCCGGACCCGCATCGTCGAACACGGTGCCGAGATTCAGCGTCGATAGGGTCGCCTCCACCGCCCCGCCAAACACCGCCTGGATTCCCGTGACCGCGACCCCGAGGTTCGGGATCACGACGACCTCCCCGTTGATCTGGAGTGCCTCGGCGACGATCTGGGATTCGGTGACTGGCGGCTCGACACCCTCCTGGTCGGTAAACGGATTGGCGTCGCCGCGGGTGATATAACCCGCTTCTGTCTCCCCCACGACGCGGTGGGTCGTCAGCCCCCCGCCCTGTAGCTCCTGCGCCTCGAACACGATCACGTCACCTTCCTCGGGCGGGGGGGTAAGCGCCGCCGGGACCGCGATGAAGCCGTCTCCGGGTTGGAGAGTCGGAGCCATGCTCCCCGTCTCAACGAACCCCAGCAGGATCGGCTGACCGAGCGCTTGACCCAGCAGTAGCGCGCCGGCTCCCAGCACTAACAGCAGGAGGACCCCGTACTGGATGACGTCGGTCGCCTTCACGGAGTCGTGTAGACGACACGGATGTATAACCGTTCGTTCCGGTTACGCGCGCTGCTCGGGTGGGACTCATAGGGATCCTGAGTGGTGCTGGAACCCGAACCTCCGGGGGAAGGGATCATTCGAGCGCCCATTCCGTGTCGAAAGGCGAGCTTGAACGCCGCTCCCAGCCGGTAAAGCCGAGCTTTCCGATCGCCGGCTCAGCTTGAACGTCCTTCAAGTACCGGAATACAAAGTTGATAGGGGAGTAAGGAGTGGTTAGAGACACAGCGACCCTGTGTCGGGAGCACACAATGGCAGTCAACAGACGAAACATCCTGATCGGACTCGGAGCGATAGTCGGGGGCGGTGGCGCTCTCGTGGGTACGGGCGCATTTACGACGGTGAGCGCGGAGCGGTCCGTCGAAGTGAGCACCGCCGGCGACGCGAGCGCGTTCCTGTCGATCACCGGCGACGACCAGTACGTCACCGACGACAGCGGCGACGGAACGCTGACGATCGACCTCGGCGGCCCGGGCGACAGCGGGTTCAACCAGGAGGCGGTGACGACGCTCGACGGTGTCGTGACGATCACGAACAACGCGGCAGACGATTCCTCGGCGACGGTCGGCGTCTCGACCGAGGGTGTGGACACTGCGTCCGCCGGCGGATCGGCGTCGCTGCTGGTCGAGGACGGGGATAACAACGCTGTCGCGTACGTGACGTTCTACGTCGGCCCAACCGGTGAGAACTCCGTCGGTGACGGTGCGACTCAGACTATCGATGTCGGAAACTCCGCCGAGCTGGATGTCGAGATCGACACGCGCGATCAGACCCTCACCGACAACAGCGACGCACCCACCTCGGGGCTGACGATCGTCGCTGAGGAAAGCTAAAGATTGAAGTAAGACGACAACAAGAAAATATCTGAAATTCAACAATGAAACGGCGAAGATTTATCACGGCGGTCGGAACAGTCGGTGTCGGCTCCGGAATGGCGCTGGGGACGGGTGCGGTCAGTTCGGTTACTAGCAGTAATAGCGACAGCAGTTTCCGGGTTGTTGCCCCGGGTGCTGACATCACGATTACTGGACCTGCCAGCAGCAGTGGAGACGTTATTGTCGATCCCAGCGATTCCTCCGCCATCGGTACCGACGGTATCCGGTTTGGGGAACTCGAGTTTGCCGATCTCCCGCTCGTCTACGTCAACGATGTCGACGGAATGGTCGAGATCCAGGTCGCGGCCGAGTTGGGCGTAAACCACGGGAACGTCGGCCAGGTGTGCACAGTGACGAATAATAGTAGTTCGACCGATTACGATGTGGGATTCACATACACGGGATACGGGGACACCGTCACCAACGGTCCGTCAGCGGTGGATGCAAGTGTCGCGCAGAAGACGTTCCAGTTGGTCGATGGCAGCGACTCGACTCAATACTCGCCCACCGGCGGCGGAAGTACTCCATCCACCCGATTTACGCTGTCCGGTTCGGGAAGCTCAAAAAATATCGACCTGTCGATTAACGCGAGTCACTCCGAACTGGTGGACAACCTAGCGAACGACGGGACGTTCGATCAGGATCAGAGCGGGACCGGGTTCTCCAGCACCTCCTATAGTCTCATAGAGGAGGTCACCGCGGACGCAACGGAGTCCGCCTGATCGAACAAACGTTCTCTTCCCCATGATGCACCGACGCCGCCAAATCCTCGTCACGATCGGGAGTGCGATCGCAACCGGCGGCGTCGTCAGTCTTAATGCGTCATCCTCAGTCGCGTCATCCGGGGACGCTTCGTTCCGCGTTGTCGCACCGAACGATATCGAACTCACGCCCGTCAACGCCCCCCCGATCCACGTCGAGACGAACACCGACGGATACGTCACCGCGATCACTCCTGGGGGCGACCGTGATGGGGTCAACCAATACGCAACCACCCGGTTCGAAGACATCATCGCAGTCACGAACGTGGCGAGTAACGACCTGACCGGGATCTACTTCGAGTTCGAAGCGACCAGCGATACCCTCCCCCCCGAAACGCTCACAGAGATCGAGTCGGCCTTACAAGTGACTGCCGGCAGCACACCTCTTGAAACCACTGGCGAGTCCGGCGACGACCTCCTCGCCGTCAGCGACGACCCAGCAGTCGCCGACGGCACGCTCGAATCCGGCGACTCGGTTCCGTTCGGCGTTCAGGTGAACCTCATCCCGGACTCCCCCCCCGGAACGCTTGCCGACCTCCCCGGAGACGACTACGACGTCGATCTCCGGATCCTGATCGATCGGCCCTGAGTCCGTTCTCCGTGACACAAGCGGTTCGATTCGACACAGTACCGGTTAATTCCGCCGCTTCTTCGACACATGGGAGAAATTATATGTCTAACCGATATCCAGTATGACGACCGATGGCTGCTCGCGGTGACGGCGGCGTGCTCGTTGGCCGGTCGGACAGCGACGACCTCTCACGCGATGAAATATTCGACCTCATCAGCAACAGTCGTCGTCGGTACGCCATCCAATATTGTAAGCAGGCCGATGGAAAAGTATCGCTCTCTGACCTCGCAGAGCACGTAGCTGCACTCGAACACGAGAAAGACGTTTCTGAAATCTCTTCGAGCGAGCGGAAGGCCGTCTACACCTCGCTTCAACAGACTCACCTCCCGCGTCTTGACAGGGCCGGTGTCGTCGAGTTCGAAAACGGAACGGTTGAACTGACCGACCGGATCGAGCGGCTCGATATCTACCTCGATATCGTTCCCGAAGGATCAGTCCCATGGGGCGTGTACTATCTCGGGCTGTCAGCGCTCTCGGCAGTGGTGATGGCCGCGCTCTGGCTCGAGTTCCTCCCAACCGAAACGATACCGGAACTCGCGTATCCTACGGCGATCGTGGTCGTCTTCGCGGCGTCGGCTGTGTATCACACCTATCTGAATCATCGGTATCGATTCGAGGAGTTCGATCGGTCCGAGTGACTGGTCAGTTCTCATTATCGTGACGATATTTTTCGATGGCTCTCTGTTTCCAACGACGGTGATGAGCAGCCTAGGACAAGACAGACCCCCTCAGAGGTTGTGACCCTTCCCTACAGAGTCTGTCGAACAGGTCGGAGCAGTTGTCTGACTCAGAAGTCGAGCCACATGTCGGTCTCGTCAGCGTCGTGGGCGTAGTAGTAGATCTCGTCCCCATCGATCACGGCGTACGCGTCGATGCTCGGGTCGAAGATCACGCGTCTGCCCGAGTCGATCGCGACGTCAACTAGGTCCTCCAGCGTCAGGATGGAGATATACTGCTTGTCCGACTCCGTCGGGAACTCGCCGCGCGAGATCCACTCATCGTTCCTATCGTGAATGATGTTTACTTTAAGTGCCTCGGTATCGGCGGTCCGTTCGATCCTGATGACCGTGGCACTCACACCGAACAGGATCAGGCCCAGGACACCCAGTCCGCCATACTCGAACAGCGTCGGCGGACGACGAACCTCACGTGTCACGGTCGTCGAGCGTGTCTCCTCGGCGCTCAGTTCCTCAGAGAGGTAGTATGCCTGGCCGGAGATGACGAACGGCGTTGACGCCGAGATAGTCCCCTCGTAGTCCTCGGTTGCATAGGAGACGTTCAGTTGTACCGTGATCTGGAACTCGCCGGCTCCGCCGACGACCGCCTGGCGCTCCTGTAGATCTCTTCGGACGTCGGAGACGTTGATACTCGCCGACTCCGTTGCGGTTCCGTTGGTAGTTGTTGTCGACTTGTTTATGAG
This sequence comes from Halobaculum sp. EA56, assembly GCF_051195075.1. Classification (NCBI taxonomy): domain Archaea; kingdom Methanobacteriati; phylum Methanobacteriota; class Halobacteria; order Halobacteriales; family Haloferacaceae; genus Halobaculum; species Halobaculum sp. EA56. The sequence continues at coordinate 1,337 of NZ_JBNTJX010000032.1, read as the reverse complement.
CGTGCGTCGCTCAGTAAAGAACGGTCGTTCGTCCCGTAAACCGACGACCTCGAAGGTTAACACGTGGGTGAGTTCCACGGATTGGTCCGCCGGGACCGCTGTCTGGACGACGAATGTGAGTTCCGGCGTCGCGGACGTGAAATATACCGATCGGTTACGAAGGGTCGTCCCACGGTCGTAGAGAGTCGTGTTCCCGGTGACGACCGCGGTCGTGTCGACATCGCTTTCGATCGTCTGGACGTTCGTCTCCTCGCTGACGGTGTCCACCGTCGGTGTCAAGAATATGTATCCTGCGCTGCCGAGGCAAACGAGTCCGACGATCGCGAGTCCAACGGCGATCGGTTGCGCGCGTACCGCGATGAAATATTCCGCTCTGTCCTCGAAGGCCATTGTTAGGGTAGAGTCACTCGTCGAACGACACGACAGCCGGCCATTTCACCCACCGTTTATGAGCCCGTTACGAAAACTGTTCCCTCGCCGGTATTCAGTTTTGTCCATTGTCTTCGGAGTTCCGACCGTCCGGTTGACATCGAACCGGTGCTCGCGAGTAGGTCCGTCCGGTCGGCATTCACAATAGTAACCAAATGGATACGTTATCAGCGATCAGGATCGCGTTCCGATACGCGGCGTAAAAATATACGACCGACAGGGTCCCGTACGCGCCGAGCCTGAGGCAGACACTGGCACCTGCCGACCTGGTCAGACGGTACAGTTCACAGACACATAATTCGACAGCGAGGGCCACACAGAACACGACCGAGAATCCGAACACGACGACTCCGACTATCAGACCCATACTCTGGAATACACTCTCTGCGATCGGATTGAGTTCGGTGATGCCCGGAATGTACAGCAGCCCTACAGCCGTCGTCACCACGTCCGCGATCTTGCTGACGACGAGTAGAGTCAGACCAGACACAAGAAACGTCCTGTTCCGACGGTCGACTGATCGAGATCGTGTCGGTCGATAGTTCCGGACTCGCTGTGACACACACCTACACCATATCAATAGAAAATACAATTGTGATTGAATGTTTTCATTGACTCCGTCACCAAGTCTCCTTCCGGTAGAAGCGAATGACGGGATCTAAAGCAAGGGTGTATAGGACATCCCCGATACTGTTTACCATCGTCGGCGAGTCGGCTATTCACTCCCCGTTCAGTTCGGCCAGACACCGCCAGGCGTACATCGTCCGCAGCACCGCCGCCGCGTCGCCGGGGGCGAACACGAGGTCGTCGGTCGAGCGGACGTGCTCCAGCACGCGCCCCGAGGAGTGTTCCGGCGCGGCGGCGACCCCCGAGTCCGTCTCCTCGGCCCACTCCATCACGCGCAGGTC
>NZ_JBNTJX010000031.1:0-11512 GCF_051195075.1 Halobaculum sp. EA56 | reverse complement strand
TGGCGGCAGGCGCCGAAGTTGGAGTCCCTGGGGCTGACCGACGCGCTCGACGCGACGGTGTACGCGGGGGACATGGCCCGCGGGAAGCCCCACCCGGAGCCGTTCGAGCGCGTCTGCGCCGCGCTCGACACCGGCCCCGCCGAGACGCTGTACATCGGGAACTCCCTCGAACACGACGTCGCCGGGGCACAGGGCGCCGGGCTGCCGGTCGCGTGGGTCCCGGGCCCGTGGAGCGACTACCCGACGGACGGCGACGGCCGGCCGGACCCGAGCCCCTTCGCGCCGGAGCACGCGCTCGCGTCGCTGACTGAGCTGGAGTCGATCCTGGACGCCCCGGGGACCCGATGACCGACGGCGGACGCGACACGGTCGCCGCGGCGGTCGCGGCGGCCTTCCCCGGGCGGACCGTCGCCGAGCGCGTCGACGTCTCCCGGGGGAACACGAAACGGACGGCTGTCGTCCGCTTCGTCGGCGGCGACGGGCCGCGGTCGGTCGTGATACAGACGGCCGCCGACGGCGACGCGCTCCGGACGGAGGCGGCCGTCGGGCGGTCGATCCGCGCCAGGACGGACGTTCCCGTCCCGGCGGTGCTCGACGGCGGCGCCCTCGGCTCGGACGGGCACGGCTACCTCGTCACCGAGCACGTCGCCGGCGACGACCTCCACGGGGCGTTCGTCGGGCTTTCCCCCGAGCGACGGCTGGGAGTCGCGCGGACGTTCGGGAGCGCGCTGGCACAGGTACACGGGTCGTTCGCCTTCGAGGCGTTCGGCGAGGTCGGCGTCCGCGTCGACGACGATGGGAGCCGGGACGCGGCGGACCGGCGAACACCGCGCGGCGACGCCGGGGAGTGGCACGCGGTTCTGGACCCCGCCGACCCGGGGTCGTCGCTGCGCGTCCGCCGACCCGGCTTCGGTCGGGCGACCGAGGACGGACCGTCCGATCGCTCCCCGGAGTCCGGGTCCGCCGGGGTCGAGCGGTGGAACGAGTGGTTCCGCGGCTACGCGCTCGCGGGGATCGACGCGCTCCCGTCGGCGTTCGACGCGGTCCGGCCGCGGCTCCGGGAGGCGGTCGCGGACGCGGCGGGCTCCCTCCCCGACGCGCCCCGGCCCCGGCTGTATCCGTGGGACCTGCGGCCGGGGAACGCGCTCGTCGCCGACGGCCGCGTCGCGGCGGTGCTCGACTGGGGGCGGCCGCTCGCCGCGGATCCCGGCCTGTCCGTCGCGAAGGCCGAACACCTCGTGTGCGACTGGTACGTCGACGACGGCGACCCGCTGCGGGAGGCGTTCCGCGCCGGCTACCGCGAGGTGCGCCCCCCGCCCCGCGTCCCCGACGTGTATCGCGCGGTCGCGGTCGTCAGATCCGCCGTCGACGGCGCGGGCGTCGTGACCCGGCCGCGGTACCCCGAGGTCGACGGGGCCGAGGCGGTCGCCTTCCACCTCGACAGGATCCGGACCGCGCTCGACGGGTGACGCGGCGCGCGGTCGACGAACCACCCCGTCGCCGGCAGGGGTGACGCTGTCGCCACGGGTGACCCTGTCCCCGCCGCGGACGAGACAGCCCCCTGTGAACGCCGCCGTCGACGATGCGGTGCGGGCGACCCGCAACGACCGAGTACCCGGGGGCCCAAGTCGCATCCGTGCCGGAGACGTACGTCTGTCCGTACTGCGGAGGCGAGGTCGAACGGGACTACCGCGTCCAGTACGTCATCCGCTCGTGCGGGGAGTGCGGGGAACACGGTCGGTTCGTCCACGAGGAAGTCGCGGCGGCGCTCGACGAGCTCGACCCGGAGGGGGAGGACCTGCCCGACGGCTGGGGCGACCTGCCGCTCGACGAGCGACTGCTGCGGGCGGTTCGCGAGGGCCTCATCGACCGCGCCGCGACCGACCTCGACTGACTCGCGCGCATGCGCGTGTGCGAGCGCGAAACACTCGCGGGACGCGTTGATGTCGGACCCTCCCGTGATCGCGTTCGCATGAGTTCCCGAGCCGACCGGACAGACGACCTCCGCGAGGTGTTCGAGTCCGTGACCGGAACGAACCGAATCGTCGAGCCCCAGGACGAGGAGGCCGCCGGCGCCGCGGACGGCGACGCCGACGACGTCGTGGACGGGGTGGACCTCGATTCGGTCCGAAACGACGGCATCTCGGACGTCTCTGACGACACCGAGTACGCGCCGTAGGGTCGGCGCCGCGACGGCGGAGGCCGACGACCGCGGCCGACCCGCCGGACACGACCGCCGCGACCGACCCGTCCTACTCGCTCTCGAACGGCGACCGCGCGCCCTCCGGCGTGTGCCCGGGGAGCGAGATGACGTTCCCCCGCCCGACGCTCGTCTTCTCGACGGCGCCGTCGTCGTCCATCCGCGAGAGGGTTCTGCTCACCTTCGACTTCGACCAGCCGGTGATCTCGACGATCTCCGACTGCCGGAGCCGACCGCCGTTCTCGGCCAGCACCGAGCGGACCTCCTCCTCGGGCGTGAGTACGGGGTCGGCAGCGGCCGCCCCCGTCCCGGTCGCGTTCCCGTCTCCGGTCGCGTCGCCGGGCGACGCCATCGACGACCCCGACCCCGCTCCGTCGGCCTCGGAGGCGTCCGACGGCCCGGCTGCGGGGTCGTTCCCGTCCCCGGTCCCGCCCGCGCCGTCACGGCCGCGCGCGGCGTCGCCGACCGTTCGGCCGCCGTCGGCCTCCTGCCGGATCCCGGCAGTCGAACCGGGGTCGGCAGCCGCCGCGCGGGCCGCCGCGACCGCCGAGCGGACCCGCCGCCCGACGCCGCCGACGGCGTCCCGGGCTGAGCCGGCACGGTCGGTCGGCAGGGCGCGCCGGAGGTTCCTGACGGCGGGGTCCTCGCGGACGGCCGCCCGGACGCGTTCGGGCACGAGCGGAACCCAGCGCCGCCGGGAGGTCCACGCGACCGCGACGAGGAGGGCCGCGGCGGCGGCGCCCGCCAGCGTCGTCGCGTGTACCGAGAGCCACAGCGGGACGGGCCCGGCGTCCACCTCGGCCGCGTCGGGGACGCCGTCGCCGTCGGAGTCCCCGGAGCGCGGGTCCGTCCCGAAGGTGTTCACCTCCCTCCCGTCGGAGAGGCCGTCGCCGTCCGTGTCGACCACGAGCGGGTCGGTCCCGTACTCGTCGACCTCGCGTCCGTCGGGGATCCCGTCGCCGTCCGTGTCCGCGTCGGCCGGGTCCGTGCGCGTCCCGTGGACCTCGCGGCCGTCGTCGAGGCCGTCGCCGTCCGTGTCGGCCGCGTTGGGGTCCGTCCCGGTCCCGTGGACCTCGTGGGTGTCGGTGAGGCCGTCGCCGTCCGTGTCGACCGCCGTCGGGTTCGTGTCGTGGACGCGCACCTCCCGGCCGTCGACGAGGCCGTCGCCGTCCGTGTCGACGACCGTCGGGTCGGTGCCGTGGACGCGCACCTCCCGGCCGTCCTGGAGGCCGTCGCCGTCCGTGTCGACGCGGTTCGGGTTCGTCCCCGTCCCCTCGACCTCCCGGGCGTCCGAGAGGCCGTCGCCGTCCGTGTCCGTCCGCGTCGGATCGGTGTGCGCCTCGTCGACCTCCCGACCGTCCCGCAGGCCGTCGCCGTCCGTGTCGGCCGCGTGCGGGTCGGTCCCGTAGGTGTCGAGCTCCATCCCGTCGACGAGGCCGTCCTCGTCCGTGTCGGCGACCGAGAGGTTCGTCCCGACCGCCACCTCGCGTTCGTTCGTCGCGCCGTCGCCGTCGGGGTCGCCCTCCTTCCGGACCACCGAGACCTCGTGGGCCGCGCGGGCGGCCACCTCGGCGTCGAGCGTGTCGGCGGCGACGACGACCTCGACGGTCCGCGGGCCGGTTCCGGCCCCCTCCCACGAGTCGATCGCGAAGGTGACCTCGGTGGTGGATCCCCCGGAGAGCACGAGCGACTCGCAGGCGATCTCCCGCGGCTCGCCGTCGGCCGGGCGCGAACGGAGGCACGCCTCGTAGTGCCCCTCGCCGTCGCTTCCGCCCGTCTCGATCGTCGCGGCGAAGCGCGCGGGGTCGCCGTGCCAGAGGTAGACGGCGTCGCCCCGTTTGAGGACGACGTTTCCGTCGTCGAAGCCGCTCGCGGTGATCGTCACCTCGCCCGGCGAGAGCGCGGCGTCGCCGGTGTCGGCGGCGGCCGCGGTGCCGGTCCCCTCCGGGCCGGGGACCGCCCCGGCGACGACCCCGAGAAGTACGAGCGCGGCGACCGCGACGGCGACGGCTACGGTCGGCTGAACCGTCCCCCTGTCGGCTCGTCTCGCGCACATCCCCCTTGCTCCCCGCTTCGTAGGGAGCGGCTTAACGCTTTCTCGCCGGTTCTCGGGGAATGAAACCGTCGAAACGGTGTGAAACAGTCAGTTAACGGGATAGTTACACAGCCCTCACGTGCTTCGGATTTCGATGAAACAGTCGGGATTCAAATATGGTTCGCTCGGATCACCGACGGCGGCTTCGGACGACTTCGAGCCCGGCCCCGTCGGTCCTCGGCTCCGCGACCACCTCGAACAGCGACGCGACGGTGTCGACGGTCTGCCGGTCGTGCAGCTCCGGCTGGAGGTGCGCGTGGGCCACCCCCCCGTGGGTCGACACGCGCGCGGTCACCGCGTTCACGAACTGATAGACGTCGCGCGTGTCCACGTACTGCAACAGCGCCGTCATCGAGCCGAGACAGCAGACCGGCCCCCGGCCGGCGGACCCCCCGTCCGTCCGGTCGGCGGCAGCGTCGTCGGTCGCTCGGCCGCCCGACGCGTCAAGTTCCGCGAGCGCGTCGGTGATCCGAACCCCCAGGTCCGTCAGGTTCGACGGCCCGGACGCCGCGACGGTGACCACCTCGTCGTCGTCCCCCTCCTCGGGGCACGGCGTCGCGTCGACGACGCGCACGCGGACGCCGGCGTCGGCGGCGGCGTGAACCCACTCCCGCGGCGGAACCCGGTCGGCCCGAGTGAACGCCACGCGCAGGAACCCGGTCGGCTCCGCCCTCAAGGCCGTCCCGTCGTGTGCCTCTCTCGTACACGGACAGCGGCCCCCTGCGGGCGACGGCTCGGCGAGGACGAGCGCGTTCGCGTCCGAGAGCGCCTCGGACGGTCGTGTCGGCCCGTGCCTCGCCCGCGACGGCGTTCCTGACATGGCACCCGTCCGGAGGGGTGGGGCTCTCAAAACACCCGACGGTCGTTCTGGACCGTTTCGAGCCCGGATACGACGGTTTCGGACCGTTGCACGCGCCCGGCGTGACGCCCGATCGTTGCGGGAACCCCGCCGCGGCGACCGGACGGTTACCTCCCCGGTGCAACGGACGCAACTGGACCGGTTCGATCGACCGACCGCGTCCTCCCCGTGGGACGTGACGGGACGCGTCCGGGGAGGACCGGGGCGTGGATTGATATCGGAGACGCCCGACACGTCGGCATGGCGAACGTCACCCTCGTCGACCGCGGTCGCGTGCGGGCGGACCGGGCGTACGTCGTCGACGGCGCGTCGATGGCGAGCGCGGCGGAGCCGAACCCCGACCACGAACGGATCGAGTTCGTCGTCTGGAACGCCGTGATCGAGGCCGGCGGGACGACCTACCTGTGGGACACCGGCGTCCCGACCGACGCGGCCGAGTACTGGCCCGACCCGCTGTACGCCGCCTTCGAGGCCCACGACGCCGACGAGCACGCGCTCGCCGACGACCTCGCGGCCGCGGGCTACGGCCTCGCCGACGTCGACGCCGTCGTGATGAGCCACCTCCACCTCGACCACGCGGGCAACCTCGACGCGTTCGCGGGCACCGGGACGCCGGTGTACGTCCACCGCGAGGAACTCCAGTTCGCGTTCTACTCGGCCCACACCGACGAGGGATCGATCGCGTATCTCGCCCCGGACTTCGACGGCGACCTGAACTGGCGGGTGGTCAGACGGCACCGCCACACCCTGGCCGAGGGGTTCGAACTGCTCCACCTCCCGGGCCACACTCCGGGCCTCCTCGGGGCGCGCGTCGACACGCCGGCAGGGACGTTGCTGATCGCCGGCGACGAGTGCTACGTCGACGCGAACTACGCCGAGGGCGCGCCGCTCGGTCCGGGACTCCTGTGGAGCGAGCGCGACTGGCGCGAGAGCCTGGAGACGCTCCGCGAACTGGAGCGCAGGACCGACGCGGACGTGCTGTACGGCCACGACCTCGACCGGTTCCGGTCGCTCTCCGATCGGTACTGAGCCGATCTCGCGCGTCCCGGGCCGTCGTCACCGAGTCGACGACGCCGGCGGCGTCACCGCCGACCTCGGATCGAGAGGTCGCCGACGGTCCGCGGGCGGGAGCGGTCGGTCGCCTCACCCCCCGACGTGGATGTCGAGGTCGCCGTCCACGACGACCGGCGCCGACTCCGTCGGGAGGTCGTACGCGACCGCGGGGTCGCCGTCGCGCTCCGTCGGGACCGACGGCCACCCCATCGCGACGGCGAACGCGTCGTATCCCAGGCGGTCGACGCCGGCGTCCGCGAGCGCGGTCCGGAACGGGTACCGGTGGCTGACGGCGCAGCCCCCCGGCACGATGCCCGACTCCGAGCACACCCGACACGTCACCTCGACGGTCGCCGGGAGCGCGGTGCCGCACTCGTCGCAGGGACCGCCCTCGGCGTCGTGGGCCGGGCACGCCCGGATCTCCGAGACGACGGTCCCCCCGCACCGCGGACAGATCCCGTCCCCGAACGACCGCGCGCGGTGGGAGAACCAGCCGTGGACCCGGTCGAGGAGGTCGAGCGGGGCCGTCTCGACGGCGTCGCCGACGGCGCCGGCGGGGACGGGGAGCGAACTGAGCGCCCCTTCGGGGGTGAAGTCGAACGCGAGCGCACCCTCACACGAGGTACAACACGCGGAGACGTAGCCGTCGGCGTACGCCACCCGCACGGGGTCGCCGCAGAGGTAACAGTCCGCGTCCACCGGACGCGAGACCGCCTCCGTGCGCTCGTCGACGGCGCCGCTGTACACGGTGCGGACGATCTCCTTGCCGGGGTAGCGGATCGCGTAGCCGCCCGGGCGCTTCTCGACGAACTCGCCAAGGAGGCGATCGAGGTGGTAGCCGAACCGCCCGCTGTCCTCCTCCCCGACCGCTTCCCGCAGTTCCGAGTACGGCACGGTGTAGTCGCTCCGGTCGCCCACCGTGAGCCGGTCGTGAAGGACCTCGAGGATCGAGAACCGGAGTTCGTTCCCCAGCCTGGCGAACGACTCCTCGGGGGCCCGACCGCCCCCACGCACGCCGGCGTCGGACCCGTCGGAGGCGGCGTCGACTCGCTCGTCGCCCGCGCCGGCGTCCTCGTTCATAACACCGCTACCGGAGCGACCGGCATAAGCGTGGCTCACCGGCCGACTCCGCGCGTTCGGTCCGGGGGCGTCGCTTCCCCGTACGAAACCGGCCGTCACGACCTGACCGGACCCGTCGGGACCGTCCGGTGGGAGTCCGCCGATCTACCGACCGAACTCCGTAAACTCTATTCGACGAGTCGGTTTACGACCGGGCGCATGAGTACCGTAACGGAGGACGTCGACCTCGTCGGCGAGGAGGTCGTCGCCAACCTGGCCCGCGCGGCGCTGTTCGCGGCGCTGACGGGCGTGTTCGCGTACGTATCGTTCCAGCTCCCGGTCACGTCGGTGCCGTTCACGCTGCAGGTGCTCGGCGTGTTCCTGGCGGGCGTGTTCCTCGGTCCGGTCTGGGGGTTCGCCTCGATGGCCATCTACGTCGTCGCCGGCGCGGTGGGGGCGCCCGTGTTCGCCTACGGGAGCGCCGGCCTCGGGTCGCTGTTCGGCCAGTGGGGCGGCTACCTCTGGTCGTACCCCGTCGCCGCGGGGCTCGTCGGCCTCGGCGTCCACGGCACGGGCGAACTCGTCGACCCGTCCGAGGTCGGCCTCGGTCGCCTCGTCGGGGCGATGACGGCGGCGACGCTGGTGATCTACGCGTTCGGCACGGCGGGATACGCGATCGTCGGCGACGTGGGGGTCGTCACGGCGCTGCTCGCGGCGGCGGTGCCGTTCGTGCCCGCGGAGGCGATCAAGATGGCCGCGACCGTCGCGGTCGTCCGCAGCGACGCGGTGGTCGCGCGGTGACCGCGCGCTCGGACCGGTGAGGACCCGACCGTGATCGAGACACGGGGGGTGACCCACCGCTACGGCGACGACGACGCCGTTCCCGTCCTGCGGGACGTGTCGATCCGGATCCCGGACGGCGAGTTCCTCGTCCTCGCGGGCGCGAACGGCTCCGGGAAGTCGACGCTGATCCGGCAGTTCAACGGCCTGCTCACCCCCGACGAGGGCGAGGTGCTCGTCGACGGCGCGCCCGTCGGCGACGACCTCGTTCGCGCCCGGACGCGCGTCGGGATGGTGTTCCAGGAGCCGCGCGACTGCTTCGTCGCCGCCACGGTCGCGCGCGACGTGGCGTTCGGCCCGGAGAACCTCGGCCTCGACCGCGCCGAGGTCGACCGCCGCGTGGCGGAGTCGCTCGCGGCCGTGAACATGGCCGACCGCGGCGGGGAGCGCATCGACCGCCTCTCCGGGGGCGAGCAGGAGCGCGTCGCCGTCGCGGGGGCGCTGGCGATGGAGCCCGACCACCTCGTGCTCGACGAGCCGTTCACGGGGCTGGACGAGCCCGCCCGGGGGTCCGTCCTCGACCGCCTCGTCGACCTCCACCGCGACGGGACCGGGGTCGTCCTCGTCACCCACGACCTCCGCGACGTGCTCGGACCCGCCGACCGACTGGTCGTCCTCTCGGACGGCGAGGTAGCGGTCGACGGCGAGCCGGACGAGGCGGTCGACCGCCTCGACGGGCTCCCGGTCCGGCGGCCGGACGGATGCTGACGTACGAGCCCGCCGACTCGCTCGGCCACCGCCTCGACGCCCGGAGCAAGCTGCTCCTGCAGGCGGCGTTCGCCGCGGCCGCGTTCGCACACACCGACCCGCGCGGCCTGGCGGCGCTCACGCTCCTCGTGGTCGGGATGCTCGCGCTCTCGGCGACGCCGCTCCGGGTCGCGCTGGCGGAGTACCGCGGCGTGCTCCCGTTCCTCGCGGCGGGGCCGGCCATCGAGGCGCTCCGGCTCGGGTCGCCGTGGGTGGAGCCGGCGGCCGCGGTCGACCCGACGCTCGCCTCCTACCGAACGCTGCTGCTGCTCGCGCTCGTGGCGGCGTACGTGCGGACGACCCCGGTCCGCGAGTCGGAGGCGGCGGTCGCGCGGCTGGTTCCCGGGAGGGCCGGGCGACTGCTCGGCCTCGGCGTCGGCCTCGTCTTCCGGTTCCTCCCGGTGATCCAGGCGGACCTCGCGCGGGTTCGGGAGGCGATGCGCGCCAGACTGGGCGAGCGCCGGTCGCTCCGCGACAGGGTCCGGATCGTCGCGACGACGGGGCTGACCCGCGTGCTCTCGCGGACGGATCGGCTCGCGCTCGCGCTGCGCGCGCGGTGCCTCTCGTGGAACCCGACCCCGCCGCCGTCCGCGCCGAGTCGGGCGGACGTCGGCGCGCTGGCACTGGCGCTCCTGCTGGCCGCCTGGGCGGCGTGGCCGACGGTGGCGGGGACCGCGGCGCTCGGGTGAGGCCGACGGGACCCGGGCCCGGTCCGGGATGTCGGGGTCGCGCCGTCGACCCCCGATCCGCGGACGGCGAGCGTCCGAGGCGAATCCCGACGCGCTTTTACCGGATCGCGGAGCTACTGGCGGGTAATGACTGAGCGCGAGGCTGAGGACTGGCTGATCCGGTATCTGGTCGTCATGGTCGTCGCCGCGACGGCCCTCCTGACACTCATCTACGGCCTCGTGATGGCCCCGAGCGCGGCGCTCGTCGGCGCGTCGCTGCTGGCGCTGGCGGCGGTGTCGGCCGTCGTCGTCGTCGACCTGCGGTCCTGGCGCACGGCCTGACGCCGCCCGCGGTCGTCCTTCTCGCGGACCCGACCTACTCGCCGGCCTCGGCGAGCGTCGAGAGTTCCTCGTCCGAGAGCGTCAGCCCCGCGGCGGCGACGTTCTCCCGGAGGTGCTCGACGCTGGAAGTGCCCGGGATCGGCAGCGTCACGTCCGAGTGGCCGAGGAGCCACGCGAGGGCGACCTGCCGACGGGTCGCGTCGTGCGTCTCGGCCACCTCGTCGAGCGCGTCGGCGACGGGACCGAGATCCCCGGCCGCCAGCGGGTACCAGGGGACGAACCCGATCCCCGCGTTCTCGCACGCCCGGAGGACGTCCTCGTCCTCGCGGTTGGCGACGTTGTACTGGTTCTGGACGGTCGCGACGGCGACCTGCCCGCGCGCCTCGTCGAGCTGCTCGACGGAGACGTTCGAGAGGCCGACGTGGCGGACGTGCCCCTCGTCCTTCAGCTCCGCGAACGCGGCCACGCTGTCGGCGAACGGCGTGTCCGGGTCGGGCCGGTGGAACTGGTACAGGTCGATCGTGTCGACGCCGAGGCGGTCCTTGCTCGCCAGCGCCTGGTTGCGGACGTAGTCCGGGTCGCCGTGGGGGAGCCAGTCGCCGTCGGCGTTCCGGAGCAGGCCGGCCTTCGTCGCGACGACCGCGTCGTCGACGACGCCCGCCTCCCGCAGCAGTCGCTCGGAGGTGCCCGGCCCGTAGGAGTCGGCCGTGTCGACGAAGTCGACGCCGTGGTCCACGGCCGCGCGTGCGACCGCTCGGGCGTTCGCCTCGTCGTCCGGAGCGCCGATGATGTCGTCGCCACACAGGCGCATCGCGCCGAACCCCAGCCGGTTCACGGTCGTCTCGCCGTCGAGGTCGAACGTACCGGCGGCCGCCGCGTCGGGTGTCTCGATCATGCGTGGGTGTGGACGGGGGCCGCCGGCATAGTCGCGGCGGCGGCGGAACCCCGCCGGTGTGGAGCGGGAGCGTCCCGGGGCCGCCTACGCGGGCCCGAGGTAGCCCCACGCCAGCAGCCGGTCGCCGTCGCCGTCGATCCAGCGCTCGCCGATGTCGTCGCGGTAGTACATGTTGGGCATCACGATGTCGTCGATGCGACCGTAAGCCTGCTCCCGGGCGGCCTGCATGGTGTCGCCCTTCCCGGTCACGACGACGGGCATCCCGTTGTCGCCGGCGACGCGCCACTGGCCGTCGACCTGCTTCGCGTCCTCGAGGTGGATCCCCTCGCGGCTGTCCGTCTCGAACACGACGACCGCGTTGCGGGAGTTCTCGTCGTACGTCCGCTCGTCGTCGAAGGGGAACGGCGGGAGGACGATCCGAACGGCGACCTGGTAGCCGTCGTGCACGTCCAACTCGGGGTCGTTGCCGTGCGCGAGGTCGTAGAAGAACTCGCCGGTCGACGACTCGATGGACTCCTCCTGGAGCGCGATCGTCGGGTAGCCGAACCGCGGCGTGAACTCCAACGGGTAGATCCCCGTCTCGTTCACGATGCAGTTGATGTCGATGCTCCCGACGTAGCCCTCCTCGGCGAGCCAGTCCTCGAGCTTGCCGAACGTCTCCTCGAACAGCTTGTTCTGGCCGGCCCAGAACATCGACGTTCCCATCTCGCCGGTCGACGGGCCGATGTTCCCCGGAAACAGTTTCTTGTGCTCG